>CAZMKB010000075.1:0-4670 GCA_964566685.1 uncultured Gemmatimonadota bacterium
AGGGAAATGGTCGAGAGGGCCTCTTCACCGCCCTTCGAGGATGTGCTCGGCAACGTCCTCATCAATTACCCGTTGACGGAGCCACTGCCGCTGACGGATCCCGTCGGCTTCCTCATCATATCCCATGACAACTTCGCGAGCGGCCTCGACGCACTCGTCACGGTGAAGGAAGCCCGGGGTTTCGAGGTCACGGTGACCCCGCTGAGCGACATCTCACCCGCCACCCCCACCGGTATCCAGGCCTACATACGGGATGCCTACGACACCTGGCCGGTGCCGCCGGCATACGTTCTCCTCGTCGGAGACGACGACTACATCCCCGGCTTCCAGGGGGGCGACAGCTACTCCATCACGGATCTCTACTACGCCCAGATGAACCCCGGTGACTATCTCAGAGATCTCTCGGTGGGGAGGCTGACGGTCCGGAATACGACGCAACTGGCAAATGTCATCGACAAGATCGTGTACTACGAGAACAATCCGCCTCCCCCGATCGCGTGGTACGACCAGGCAGTGTTCCTTGCATCCCTCGACAACTACCAAATCAGCGAAGGAACCCACAACTACGTGATTGGAAACTACTTCGAGCCTGCCGGGATCACCTGTCACACGATCTACGCGAGGCTCGGCGGGGACACCCAGGACATCTTCGACAACCTGAACGAAGGCAGAAGGATCTGCAACTACTCTGGCCACGGCTCCCAGACGAGCTGGTACAACCCTTCCTTCAGCCAGTCGAACATCAACTCCCTCGGGAACGAGGGGATGTATCCCTTCGTGATCAGCAACGCGTGCCTCACCGGCGATTTCGAGGTCACCGAGTGCTTCGGAGAGACCTGGCTCCTGGCGCCAGGCAAGGGTGCGATCGCCCACTGGGGCGCGTCGTCCTACACCTACTGGGACGAGGATGACATCCTCGAAAGGAGACTCTGGCGGGTTGCGTTCGAGGACTCGGTCTTCGCCATCGGGCCGATGACGGATCAGGGCCTGTTCGAACTCTACGAACACTACGGCGGCGGCGGCATGTGCCAGTACTATTTCGAGGTCTACAACATCTTCGGCGATCCCTCCGTCGAGCTCTACGGAACTGTTCCTCCCACGGGGATGCGGGTCAGTCCGGGAAGCGGTCTCGTCTCGGAGGGACCGAGCGGCGGACCGTTCACACCGGACTCCCTGGAATTCACGCTGACCAATTACGAAGACTATCCCATCGACTTCACGGTGAGTGAGAGCGCCACCTGGCTGGACCTCAGCACGAGCGGCGGCACGATCCCGGCTCTGGGCGAGGCATACGTGACCGTGTCGATCACTTCGAGTGCTTCCGGGCTTCCCGACGGCGAGTACACGGCGGTCGTCGAGTTCGTGAACACGACGAACCACGACGGCGACACGGAGCGGACCTGTCAGCTCACGGTCGGTGTTCCGACAGTGCAGTACGAGTGGACCATGGACAGCAATCCGGGCTGGACCACCCAGGGGCTGTGGGCCTACGGTCATCCGACAGGCGGCGGCGGCCAGTACGGTTATCCCGACCCGTCGAACGGTCACACGGGCAGCAATGTGTACGGCTACAATCTCTCCGGTGACTATGAGAACAACCTCCCGGAGCGTCATCTGACGAGTGCCGCCATCGACTGCTCCGACCTGACCGATGTCAGCGTGAAGTTCTGGCGCTGGCTGAACGTGGAGACCCCGACGTACGACCACGCCTACTTCCGGGTGAGCACGAACGGCAGCGACTGGACCACGGTGTGGGAGAACACGGGCTACGTGGAGGAGTCTTCGTGGTCACAGGTCGAATATGACATCTCCGCGATCGCCGACAACCAGGAGACCGTGTACCTGCGCTGGACCATGGGAACCACGGACGGAAGCTGGCAGTACTCGGGCTGGAACATCGACGATGTCCAGGTCTGGGGTCTTGTTCCGGGAGGACCCGTACCGAAGAAGCACGTGATAGCGGCCCCCAGGCCGTGAGCACACAGTCACGTGAGAGCCACCTGAGCGGAACGGTCACTCGAGAACCGTTTGACGGATACACGTCATTTTGGTAATATATCAGTAGGCTGTCTGTATCATCTTCTCACGGTTCAATCCGCCGCACAGGAATAGAACGCGAGACACCACCTTCACCTGCAGCTGCTTCTTTCAGAGACCGCGTCGATCAGGAGGGGGTCATCATGTGCCGTGCGAAAACCGTACTATTTCTTACGTTCATCGCCGGAGGACTCGTCATAACAGCCATCCCCGGCGGCTCCGGCGGGAGAAGCGATCGGCAGGCTCACGGGGATCTCTGGAAGTCCCCGAAACCGGTGCTGAAAAGGGCACCGAAAGGTCCCGCTTCATACAGGGGAACACAGGAGAACGAACCCGTCTACAATGTGATATCGCACGGCGTCTATGATAATCGTTCTCTTCTCGGGGGCGGAAGGAAGATCATCCGTCACGACTGCGCCGGGGAGTATCCTCCGTCGATCGATGTCGCCTTCACCATGGATGTCGGCTATCTCGCCCCCGTTCTCCACACCGCACTCTCTCAGGACAACGGCATGACCTGGAGCGCGGCGCCGGCGGAAACGTTACCGATATATGAAGGGGCAGACCAGGATCCCGTGATCGACTTCAACGAGACGATCTTCGGATACGGTGTCACCTTCCTCGCCTACACGGAAGCGAACGCGGGACCTGCCGACTCCGCGCTTCTGAGGGGATCGAAGGATGTTATCACATGTCTGCAGGCGTTCGGCCCCTTTACCGATATCGGAACCGGTCAATACTTCACCACGTTCGCCATGATCCCGCTCTACAGGGCTTACAGGAGTTGTGTCCGATTCGGAGAGGGTGATCCCTATTCCACGCTCTTCGCCTATTCGACAGACAACGGCAGCAGCTGGAGCGAGGAGATCGATATATCAGCGACTATCGGTGCACACGGATTCGAAATGAAGGGAATAGACGGTCCTCTCATGTTCGATGCAGACAATGACCATATTGCCGCACTCGCCATGGTGGTGCTCGACAACGGCTGGGCAGAAGCGAACGGTTTTCTCCGGAATGTGACCTACCCGGCCTACACCCGGTCGACTGATGACGGTCAGACCTGGATGGATCTGAGGCTCATCTTCGGCACCGATGGTTCCACCTATCCACGCGGTCATTCGATCCATGCGGCTTTCAACGACTCGATCCACTATATCGGCGGAGTACAGGATGCCGGGTATACTGCCTTCAACAACTGCCAGGACAACGTGATCATCACTTCAGATGGTCTTGCCCACCTCACGTTCACCATGAGAGACACGACCTTCGGCTATTCAGGGCTCTGGCACGTCGTGGTCGACCACCCCGACGTCAGCTGGGAATACGCGGGATACCCCGAGGATCCCGACCTGTCGGGTGAATCGGGGGTGGCATTCATGCCATCGATCGCACGATCGTACGATGACTACGTCGCTATCGGCTGGACCGAGTTCATACAACCTTCGGGCCTCGGTGACATCTGTGCGTTCAAGACGTATCCGGGGTACATCAAAGGACAGAGACAGAATGTGACGCGGACCCAGGATAGGGATGAGGTCTATCAGCGGTTCGTCGACATCCTCCCGGCCACGGAAGGCGGTGGGGGGGTCGAGCACTACCTGGACTGGATCTTCCTGTACTACGATCCGGAGACCGGAAACGCAGAGGACTCGACGCTCTGGCACCTGCAGTACGAGTTCGTCCTCTTTATGCCGGGTATCGATGATGAATCCACAGAAGGCTCCGCTCTTCCGAAGTCCGTGAGGCTAGCCCAGAATTACCCGAATCCTTTCAATCCGGCGACCAGTATCGAATACTCGGTCGTTGCGGCACAGCCAGTGGTGATCGACATCGTGAACCTGCGGGGTCATCACGTCAGAACACTTTTCGACGGGATGAATGCTCCGGGCAGGCACCTCGTCGTCTGGGACGGCAGGAACGATCGGGGAGAAATCGTCCCGAGCGGCATCTACTTCTACCGGCTCAGAGCCGGCGATGAGGAACCCCTGACCAGAAAAATGGTGCTGCTCGAGTGAGTGCCCGGAGCGTCCCCATGAAAACATCTCCCTCTTGAAAAACTCCGGATTTCTCGTAAACTCTTCTCATGGCGAGCCTCCCTCGGAGCTGAAATGGCCCGATCGGAGGCTCGCAATTATTAGGGTACCCGGGTATCACCGCCGGCGGTAGTGCGCAGGAGAACCGCCGGCACGGCACCGGGGACAGGCGAAAGGCAGAACTGATGGCAGAAGACATGCCGTCCTATCATTCACAATCGCCCGAGGAGGTCCTCGAGGCCTTCGAGGTAGATCGGCAGCGGGGCCTCTCCGACGACGAGGTTCGGTCGCGTCGGGAGGAGCACGGGCCCAACCGGCTGCGTCGAGCCAGGCGTCGCAGTCCATGGCGTATCCTCATCGAGCAGTTCGGCAGCGTCGTCATCCTGATTCTGGCCGTGGCGGCCGTGCTGTCCTTTGTCATGGGCGAGCTCCCGGAAGGCATCGCCGTCACGGCGGTGATCGCCGTCAACACCCTCATCGGCTTCTTCAGCGAGTGGCACGCGGTACGCTCCATGCAGGCGCTCCGCCAACTCGACCAGGACCGTGCCCGCGTGCGTCGTGATGGCGAGGAGCGCGAGGTGCCCGTGCAGGAGCTGG
>CAZMKB010000075.1:4680-12681 GCA_964566685.1 uncultured Gemmatimonadota bacterium
TGGTGCCCGGGGACATCGTCATCATCGGTCGCGGCGACGCCGTGCCGGCCGACCTGCGTCTGGTGCAGACCGAGAACCTGCGCGTCAACGAGGCCGCGCTCACCGGCGAGTCGGTGCCCGCCAACAAACGCCTGGACCCGGTGGAGGAGGATGCGCTGCTGGCAGAGCGCGCCAGCATGCTTTACAAGGGCACGACCGTGGTCGAAGGGAACGCAGAGGCGGTGACCGTGGCCACGGGCATGGCCACAGAGCTGGGTCGCATCGCCGAGCTGTCCGAAGAGGCGGGAAAGCAGGACACGCCGCTCGAGCGGCGTCTCAACAAGCTGGGAGGACGGCTGGCTCTCGTCACCCTCGGTGTCGTCGCTGTGGTGGGCGTCGCCGGGCTCGTTGCCGGACAACCGGCCCGGCTCATGATCGAGACGGCCATCGCCCTGGGCGTGGCCGCCGTTCCCGAAGGCATCCCGATCGTGGCGACGCTGGCCCTGGCCCGGGGCATGTGGCGCATGGCCCGGCGGCAGGCACTGATCAACCGCCTGACGGCGGTGGAGACGCTGGGCACCACGCGTGTGGTCATGGTCGACAAGACCGGGACCCTGACCGAGAACCGCATGCACGTGGAGCGTGTGACGACGGTGTCGGGCGACTTCGTCCTGGAGGACGGAGACGGTGAGGGCCAGGGGGCGCTGCGTCCGCACGGCGACGGGGAGAAGGGGGAGGGCGGACGGGAGGATGCCGAAGGCTGGCTGCCGCGCCGGGCCGTGGAGGTCGGCGTGCTGTGCAACAACGCGACGCTGGAGGCGGACAAGGACGACTCTGAGGAGGCGGCGGGCGATCCGCTGGAAGTTGCCTTGCTGCAGGCCGGCACGCTCCTGGGCATGCGCCGCAAAGAGCTCCTGGAGCGCAAGCCCGAGGTGCGCGAGGAGACCTTCGACCCCGAGGTGATGATGATGGCCACATTCCACCAGGTGGAAGGCGGCTACGAAGTGAATGTCAAGGGTGCTCCCGGGGCTGTCCTGGAAGTGTGCCGCAGCTGTCTGGTGGGCCGCGACGAGGAGCGGGAGCTGAGCGACGAGCAGCGGCGGGAGTGGAACGGCCGGGCGGAGAAGCTGGGCCGGGAGGGGCTCCGGCTGCTGGCCGTGGCCGACAAGGTGGTGGACGATCCGGACTCCGAACCCTACGATGGACTGCGTTTCCTGGGCATGGTCGGCCTGATGGACCCGCCGCGCGAGGGGGTGCGTGAGGCCATCGAACGGTGCCAGCAGGCGGGCATCCGGGTCGTCATGGTGACCGGCGACCAGGCGGAGACGGCGCAGGCGATCGGTGAGCAGGTCGGGATCCTGTCGGATGACCAGAAGGACGTGCGGAAGGGGCAGGAACTGGAGGGGATGGACGAGATGGGTGAGGACGAGCGTGCCGAGCTGCGGAGCACGGTCATCTTCGCCCGCGTCAGCCCGGAAGAGAAGCTCAGCCTGGTGCGGCTCTTCCAGGAGGACGGGGAGATCGTCGCCATGACCGGAGACGGCGTCAACGACGCCCCTGCGCTGAAGCGCGCGAACATCGGCATCGCCATGGGCCGGCGGGGAACCGATGCGGCGCGCAAGGTGTCCGACATGGTGCTGCGCGACGACTCCTTCACCAGCATCGTGGCCGCCGTGAAGTATGGCAGGATCATCTTCGGCAACATCCGGAAGTCGCTGGTCTTCATGCTCTGCACCAACGTAGCCGAGGTCCTGGCGGTGGCCGTCGCCTCGCTGGCGCAGGTGCCCCTGCCGCTGCGGCCGCTGCAGATCCTCTATCTGAACGTGATCACGGACGTCTTTCCGGCACTGGCGCTGGGAGTGGGGGAGGGCAATCCACGTGTCATGGAGCGGGAGCCGCGGTCGAAGGAGGAACCCATCCTGACGCGCCACCACTGGCTCGGCATCGGCGCCTGGAGTACGGTCATCAGCGCCTGCGTCCTGGGGGGGCTGGCAACCGGCCTGGTGTGGCTGGGACTGCCCGAGCTCCAGGCCGTCACAATCTCCTTCCTGACACTTGCCTTCTCGAAGCTGTGGTTCGTGTTCAACCTGCGCGATATGGATTCCTCGCTCACCGACAACGACATCGTACGCAACCGGTGGATCTGGGGCGCCATCGGCCTGTGCATCGCGCTGCTGGTGCTGGCGGTCTACCTGCCGGGCCTCTCCGGCGTCCTGCAGACCCGCCGGCTCGATCCGGTCGGGTGGGGTGTCGTCCTGGGACTCAGCCTCGTGCCGGTGCTGATCGGGCAGCTGCTGAGGGGATTCGGGCGGGGGATCCGCTGGAGCTGATGAAACCTGCCGGTTCCCGCGCAGGTAATGTTTCTCGAACAGATCCTGCCGTATGAGCTGTTCCCGACAGATCGAAGAGAGGCCGCATGCGTTTTTTCCCTCCACGAGCCTCTTGACAGCAGGTTCGTCCACAGGTACCATCACATCAAGGCGTCCGGAGGAAGCTTCGGCTCCAATCGATTGGAACGCGCTGACGAATGTCAGCTCTCTTGAAGGGCCGCGTCTCTTCGATCACCGATCATGGGGAAGGAGTAATCACCATGCTGCGGAGAAGCCTTAATCCGGCACTCGTGTCATCGCTGCTGATCGTGGTCGCTGTGCTGTGTCCTCGATCCGTCGCATCGCAGGAAGGTGAAAACTGTACTCTATTGGGTCGCTGGGCGTATGGGCCCTGCAGGGCGGTGTTCGCCGTCGGCGACACCGTTTATGCCGGGAACGGCGGTGTACTGGAAGTCGTCGATTGTACAGATCCGGCCGGTCCCGTCGTCATCGGCAGTACCGTCGTTCCGTCGACCATCGCAGGCGTGGTGGTCGAAGGTGACTATGCCTATGTCGCGGAGGAGTACGACCACCTTCGTATCTTCGATGTCAGTGATCCCTCGAGCCCGGTCGAGAGGGGATCGACGACCTTTCCAACCATCGTCAACAATATGACGGTCGACGGCGGGATTCTCTACCTCGCCAATGCGAGCGGGGGACTACGCCTGATCGACGTGTCCGACCCTTCCGATCCGACGGAGATAACATATCTGTATCTGGACCAATTCGCATACGGAGTCGATGTGAGCGGAAATTATGCGTACGTGGCAATCCTCGACAGCGGCCTCGTCGTCGTCGACGTGTCGGATCCAGAGAATCCGACGGAAGTGGGTTCGATCAGCAACGGTTTCAGGGCCCGCGATGTGGCCGTGGACGGATCGTACGCCTACGTGGCAGACTATAATGGATGGCTTCGGGTTTACGACGTCTCCGTTCCTTCGAGCCCCACAGCGGTCGACTCGGTCGAGATGTGGCACCAACCGCGGGACGTCGATCTCCACGGGGATTATGCGTACGTGGCGGATTACGCCAACAGGATATTCATCGTCGACGTCTCGGATCCGGAGAATCCGTTCGAAACCGGACACTGCCAGATCACCGGAAATCCCGAAAGGGTGAGCGCAACGGGTGATCACGCATTCCTGCTCTACCAGAACGGCGGTATTCACATCGTCGATGTGACGAACCCGGTTGACCCGACGGTAGCCGGCACCCATGTCGCGGGCGGCCGGCACAACGATGCGTATGTCGCGGGTGATTACGCCTATCTGGCGAACGGGAATGCCGGTCTTCTGGTCATCGATGTGTCGGATCCTGCCGGCCCTCAGCTGACAGGAAGAATACAGACGGGCTGGGCGAACGGTGTCGCTGTCTCCGGGAACTACGCCTATGTCGCCGACGCTGGCTACGGGATGCGCATCATCGATGTATCCGATCCTGCGGCACCAGTGGAAACGGGGCTCATCGACACACCCGGAAACGCGGTGGATGTCGCCGTGTCTGGAAACGTCGTGTATCTCGCCGACATTTATGAAGGACTCCGTATCATAGACGTAACCGATCCCTTCAATCCGTCCATGATCGATTCGCTGCCCCTCACCGGACGATCCCTGGGTATCTTTCGATACGGCGACTACGTCTATATGGCCTGTGATGAGGATGGTCTCCGTATCATTGATGTGTCGGATCCGTCCGGTCCGTCGGAGATCGGCTTTTTTGATTCGAATGGAGATGCGGAAAATGTGGCCGTGGCGGGAAATCATGCCTATTTGGCGGACAGTTTCGAAGGGTTGAGGGTCATCGACGTTTCCGACCCCGCATCGCCGTCAGAGACCGGGTTTCTCGATGAAGGGCCGTACGTCTACGATGTCGCTGTGGACGGCGAGCTCGTCTACACTGCACACGGATCGACCGGGCTGAGTATCGTTGACGTGTCCGATCCCGCGAATCCCACCGAGTTGGGCTATCATAAAACCGGGTACGAGGGTACCGGCGTCTTTGCGTACGGTGATTATGCGTTCGTCTCGGACGTCTATGCCGGTCTCTACATCATGCGCTATGATCCGGTGTCGGTCGGAGACGAACCCGGCAGTCTCATCCCGCGCACGTTCGTTCTCGGGCAGAACTTTCCGAACCCCTTCAATCCGTCGACAACGGTCCGGTACGATCTCGAGGAAGATGCGGATGTCGTGCTGAAAATTTATAATCTCCGTGGACAGCTCGTTCGCACTCTCGTCAACGAGAAGAAACCCGCGGGCGGGTACACCGTCCGCTGGGATGGGCGGGACGACGGCGGAGAGGCCGCGGGCTCGGGGGTTTACCTGTACCGGCTGGGTGCCGGTGAGTTCACCTCGACGAAGAAGATGATCATGAGCCGATAGTATCAGATGACCCCTTGAGGGTGGTGTGGGATTGGAAGAAACTTGCGAACAGTTGCATGGGGTAATAACCGTAGCGCAGCTCCTTCGAATGAAATCCCGCACCCGGCGAGATTCCCGGGCTGTGAAAGAGAGGATATGAGATGAGAATGACAAGACTTTGTTTTACGCTCGCACTGGCATTCGCACTCCAGGCGGCGGCTGGAGAACCGCTCGCCGCGGGCAAGTACAACGAGGTGGTGGACATCGGCGCAGAGATGCCGTCTTTCTCCGACCTGCCGACCACCGGCGGCACCCTGTCGTCGAAGGATCTCGTTGAGGACGTCCTCGCCGGCCGGACGGTTCCGGTCGCAGAGACGCGGGCGCAGGGCTGTAACGTCGAGTACGAACAGGCAAAGCGATGAGCCGGCGATCGCCCCCGAAAGCGGCGCTCGCCCTGATCCTGACGATGATACTCGTGAATGCAGGCTGTTCCGGAGAGTCCTCGACTTCCCGGAACAGCGACACGGAAGGAAAAGAGCCGGCCGTGTCGTTCACGCCCGTTTCCTTCCCCGTGTGGAGGGAAAAGCTGGCCTCCTGGCACGGAGACATCGTCGTGGTAGACGTGTGGGCGACCTGGTGTCTTCCCTGCCTGGAACGCTTCCCCCACATGGTCGACCTTCACGAGCGATTCGGGGGGCAGGGGGTGAAGTTCGTTTCCCTCAGCCTCGACGACCGCGGAGACAGGGCTGCCGTCGCACGGGAGAAGGGAACCACTTCTTCGCCATGGAGCTCGTCAGAGGTCCGCTCCTGAAGGACTGTCTCTGGCAGCATCCCCTCGGACCGGAAACAGGCAGAGCGGATGTCCGGGATCGCCTCGAGCTCTTCCTCCAGATCTGTCACGCCGTCTCCTCCGCCCACCAGCACGGCGTGATCCACCGCGATCTCAAGCCGTCGAATGTCGTCGTGGTCGAGGCGGACGAGGATTCCGGGTCCACCGAAGCCAGGGCCCTGATAAAGATTCTCGATTTCGGCCTGGCGCGGATAACGGACGCAGATGTTTCCGTCGTCACCGTGACGACCGGGGGGGGAAGATCCAGGGGACCCTGTCCTACATGAGTCCCGAGCAGGCCAGTGGGAATACTGAGGAGATAGACCTGAGGAGCGATGTCGACGTCCGCTACATCCTCGACGAGGCAGCGCGGCGTATCGAGGTGGAACTCCAGGACCAGCCGCCGCCGGGGCCCAGGCGCGGTACGAGGAGGCTCTCCGCATCAATATAGTCCTCTCTCCGCCGGGCCGGACCATCCCTCGGTGGCTCTGAGCATGCTGCACCTCGCGAGAGCCATGGAAGCGCTGGGGGACCTCGAGTGGACCGAGGATCTCTACCGCCTGGTCATCGACATCGGGAAGAAATGCTACGATGAGGAGCACGCTTCCATCGCCTGCGCCCAGCGGTAACTCGCGAAGCTGCTCGACAGGAAAGGCGAACACGTCGAAGCGGAATCGCTGTTCTGCGAAGCTCGATCGGTGACCGCCCGGACCTGACACGTGCGTTCTCTTGCTCGATGGGCGGGGGTGCTCATGTCACGCCCTGGTCGATCATCGCGTCGGCAACTTTGATGAAACCTGCGATGTTCGCTCCGTTCAGGTAGTTTCCGGGAGTGTCGTATTCCGTCGCCACCCTCGCACAGGTGTGATGAATGTTCGTCATGATCTCTCCGAGACGGGAATCGATCTCTTCCGGATTCCATGCGTAGTGCATGCTGTTCTGCGCCATCTCGAGACCCGAAACCGCCACACCCCCCGCGTTGGCCGCTTTCCCCGGAGCGTACAGGACGCCGTTGTCGAGTAACAGATTCAGGCCTTCGGGCGTCGTCGGCATGTTGGCTCCCTCACAGACGAGCTTCACACCGTTTCGAATCAGGTTTTCCGCGTCTCTCCGGTTGATCTCGTTCTGGGTGGCGCAGGGAAAAGCGCAGTCGGCTTTCCGGGTCCAGAGCGGATTTTCCTCCAGGCTCCCGGCCTGGAAGTATTCGGCGTCGGGGAACTTCTCTGCGAATTCCCTGACCCGGCCGCGGCGGATGTTCTTCATCTCCTTCAGCCACGCGAGCTTCTCCCTGTCGATGCCCTCGGGGTCATGGATGCATCCGCTCGAGTCGGAGAAGGTGACCACCCTGGCTCCGCAGTCGATGAGTTTCTCGATGACGTACTGCGCCACTTTCCCGCTCCCGGAAACGAGGCAGACCTTGCCTTCGAGGCTCTCGTCCCTCGTGGCGAGCATCTCCCGGGCGAAGTAGACGACTCCGTAGCCCGTCGACTCGGAGCGCATGAGAGAGCCTCCCCAGTTCGGTCCCTTGCCGGTCAGGGCACCGGTGAACTCGTTCTTCAGCTTGCGATACTGGCCGAACAGGTATCCGATCTCTCTCCCGCCGACCCCGATGTCCCCGTCGGGGATGTCCGTGTTCGGACCGACGTGCCGGTAGAGCTCGTTCATGAAGCCCTGGCAGAATCGCATGATTTCGTGGTCGCTCTTCCCCTTGGGATCGAAATCGGACCCTCCCTGTGCCGCACCCATGGGGAGCGTCGTCAGGCTGTTCTTGAACACCTGCTCGAGCGCCAGGGATTTCAGGATACTCAGACTGACCGAAGGGTGAAAGCGAAGACCGCCCTTGTACGGTCCGGTCGCACCGTTCATTTCCACCCGGTATCCGCGGTTCACCTGCACGCGGCCGCTGTCGTCCACCCAGGAGACCCGGAAGATGATGGTGCGTTCCGGTTCGATGAGCCGCTCCAGGATCCTGTACTGACGGTAGTGGGGGGAGCACTCAAGGAGAGGCTCCAGAGAGCGGGCGACTTCGTTCACCGCCTGGTGGAATTCCGTCTCGGCCGGGTTTTTCGATCTCACTTCAGCCATCAGTTTCTGCACATAGGAGGTCATTCGTCAGCTCTCCCTCTCTGCCGCCTGCACGTTCGTATCGGTTACACCGCCCGGAGTTTCTCCGGACTCCTTCATCCGCAGCGGGCGTGCCGCGTCGGTGACGGCCCCGATCTTGACCGCATAACTGTTCTTGTTTGCAAGGTCTTCGTCGGTGATGATGTGATAATCCAGGAGCCCATCGGAGCGGTAGCCCGTCCGCAGATAGTTGATCTCATCGAGGCAGAGGCTCCAGCCTTCCAGCCACCGCGTGAGCTCCGCCCGCTGTGAGGGCGCGCCCCTGAAGTGGATCAGCAGATCGATGTCGCTCGCCGGACCCGCCGTTCCGTTTTTCGTGCTCCCGAAGAGATAGACGGCC
>CAZMKB010000076.1:0-4293 GCA_964566685.1 uncultured Gemmatimonadota bacterium
CCCTTGCAGGACTCTCTGGGTTATGGTAAACTGAGGCCATGGGAATTGAGGCTAGCTGGCTGAGAGGTGCCAGCCGGGGCAACTGCCTGTCAGCCCCGTAGCGAGGGAGCAGGAGAGAGCAGTAATGTTCTTTGCCTAAGCGCTCCGACAACGTCTCATGGATGAGGCAACGCGAACCGGCAGATCGTAACGCGAGTGAACCCGGAGGTAGCCTCGTAAAGATCAAATTGAGGAGGGCGACCCGCTACTTGATCGGGGAAGCCAGTATCCCGGGAGCTGGGACAGGCGGACACCCGGGACTCCTCCGGGGTATCAGGGGCGACATGCCGGGAGAGAGCGTGCGTCAACTGGGGAGGCCCTTCCGGGCCCTTGCCGGAGAGGTGAGGAGGAAACCTTCGATATAAGGTGGCACCGAAAGTCGAAGGAGTTCGGAAGGGAGTCGGATGGAGTCATAGTACTTGAGATCCATGAGACAACAGAACTCATGGGGAGGGAAGGGCTCCTGCTGTGGGTGCGATCCGAAGGAGGTCAGGAGAGGCGCATTGCGAGAGCTAGGAAGCGCTGGAGACAGAGTCCGGGACACCTGCAGAGGAAGCCAGGTGGAAAGGCGAAGGCGGAGCCTGGGTTTCGGTTTTACGCCCTCTACGACAGGGTCCACCGGTGGGACGTGCTGGAGGAGTCGTGGCGCCGCGTGAGAGAGAATGGCGGGGCGCCGGGTGTGGATGGGGAGACCATCGAGGACGTGGAGGAGGACGGTGTTGAGGAGTTCCTCAGGGCAATAGGCGAGGAGCTTCGAGCCGGGACTACAGGCCGCGACCGGTGAGACGGGAGTACATCCCGAAGCCGAATGGGCGCATGAGGCCGCTGGGGATACCCTGCGTTCGTGGCGCTCATCAAGCAGTGGCTGGTGTGCACAGTCGAAGAGGATGGGCGCAGGTGGAAGCCGAAACGGGGGACGCCGCAGGGCGGGGTGATATCACCACTTTTGGCGAACATTTACCTTCACGTGCTGGACGAGGTGTGGGAGAAGCGGGGATACACCCAGCGGAAGGGACCCACCGCTGAGGTGAAGGTTCAAAAAAAGAGGTGGTGAGGTGACTCCGTCGAAGACAGATTCGCCTCGATCCCACCTCTTTTATTTTCTGGTCTTCAGCTTCCTCGTCGATCAGTCGTAGAGGAAGCAGAGACCGTTCTGGTCGTCCTGGTGGAGCGTCCTCTTGCTGTCGTCCCCGAAGCTGATGGCGTAGTACATCGTCGCCCCCGAGTTCGAGGAATGGCCGAGGCCGAGCACGTGGCCGAACTCGTGGCAGGCGACGCTCTCGAGGTCGATCTGGTTGAACGGGGTGCTGCCGGGTCCGCAGTTCCAGTTCCAGTTGCTGCACATCTGGACATCGCACTCCCGGTCCGGGCCGTTCGAAAGCAGGTACGTCGTCGCCAGAACACCGGGATCGCAGGTGCTTACCCAGCGGACGACCTGGAAATCGTCATTGACCGGAGTGAACCTGCTCACGACACCGCCGCTTGCGAACCGGAAGCTCGAGCAAGAAACCTGATTCCAGGAGCGGGCTCCCCGGATGAATGCTCCGTAGTTCCCGCATTCTTCGTTGAGGTTGGTGTGGCCGTAGAGAACCGCCGGGAGATACGCGTCTCCGAACGGTGAGAACCAGGTGGTGAATGCCGGGAGGTCGGACTGTGTGGAAAACAGCAGGCCGATCGCGAAGAGAATCGCAAGAAAGGTGTGCTTACGATGAAACATGACTTTTCCTCCGTGAGAGAATTCGCGGATTGATACGAGTGTGATCAGAACTTTCACAACGGGTTATTCTTCGTTGAGAATGAACGACTGGATCTTCGCGATGTAGTCCTCCACCCTCTCCCCGTTCTGCTCGATGACGCCGTCCGCGATGTTCAGCCTTCCCTGCTCCCAGCCGAGAACATTGCTTTCGTACGTCAGGTCGTCGAGGAGAAAGAGAAGAACTTCGTCCCCTGTTTCCACCTCCGCGGTCCCGGCGACTTCCATTCTGGTATCGCCGATGGTACCGCCCGGCCTCTTGATGATGAATTCACCATCTGCAATCGAACCCTTGACCACTCTGTCCACCGCGACGGTTCCGTACGTGTAGATGTAACGGCCGTTCTCTCCCCATTCGGTCCAGGTCGAGGTGACTCTGCCCTGGAGAATGATGTCTGCCTCGATGGCGAGATCACGGTCCGTGAATTCGACCATGGTGGTTGCATCGAGCTGCTGCGGGAGAATCAGTGCGGTGAGGGTGAATGCGAGTGAGAGCGTTGTGATGACTCTGACGGACATCGTGGCTCCTCCTTGTGTCTGGATTGGCTCAAGGACGACATACCTGCCAGGGATGTGTCCGTTGAAGATAGTTACCCCCTGATGCGGGATGAAACCTGCATCAGAAGAACCTTGCGTGCCCCAAATTCGACATTTCGATGGATATGGTCAAGGGGGCAAAGGTTTTCACCGTGAAAGGTATTCACCACGGGTGGAGAGACACCGCGGTCTCGGGTGCGGTTCGGTGTCGTCCGTCCATCGTACTCTCAGCCGCCAAGGATCCTGTCGGCCCGCTCCCGGGCTTCCTCCATGATCCGCTCCGCCTTCGCGTCGGTCTCGCTGATGAGACGGTTCGCTTCGGTGTCGGTTTTCTTCCTGATGTTCTCCGCCGCGGCCTTTGCGAGCTGCCGGGAGATGGGATCGGTCGCCTCTCTCTCGAGCGCGGCGGCGCGCGCGTAGCCCTCCTGCCGCACGCGGTCCGCGGCCTTCCGAGCCTCCTCCCTGATTGCCGCAGCCTTTTCCTCTGCTTCCTCGAGTATCTTCCGGGCCTGTTTTTTCCGCTTTTCGATCTCTTCCCTGGTCGCTTCGAGAGCTTCTTCCTTCTTCTCGTCGAGCATCTCCTCGACCGCTTCCGCCAGGTCTTCGCCGGCGCTTCTCGCCTGCCCCGCGAGGTCGGTGGTTATTCGGGGGCTGTCGGTCGTCCCTTCCAGGTGAACACTGAACCTGATGGTCTCGCCGGGGTCATACTCGATCCCCCGGTTCCGTGCCTTCTCGAGGAGATCCTCGACGAGCGACTCGGCCTGTGAACCCAGAACCGAACGGGGAACCTCGATCTTCATCAGGTAGTCGAGGGAGCGGTCGAGCCCGTTCGATCCGGAGATCCGCATCTTCGTGCGATCGACGGTGAGACCGAACTCGTCGACGAAGAACCTCCCGTCCCGGATGGTGAACTGCTGCTTCACATTCTTCATCGAGAACGACGCGAGGCGGTCGAGGTGGATCCGTTTCGCGATGCGGGACAGGGGCTCGAAATTCTCCACGGTGGCGCTGATGACGGTGAGCGCTCCCGCTGCGTCGATACTCTCGTACACCGGTGTGAGATCCTCGGTGAGTGTCCCCCGGAAGTTCAGGCTCGTCGAAAACGTTCCCGAGGCCCGCTCCGCGACCGGTGCGAATTTCCGGACCATCAGGAGCGATTGGAAGGCCTTCCCGATGTCGAGCTTTTCCATGGAGACGGCGAGGTCCACGCCGGGTCCCGGGACGGCGCCGCTGTCGTAGCGGCCGTTCATGGAAACAGAGCCGCCGAGCGCTTTCATGGAAAGGTTCCGGATCTCGAGTGCCTTTTCCCGGATCCGTGCCTCTCCCGAGACATCCTGCAGGGAAAGGTCGCCGTGGCTGACCGTCTCTGCCCGTGCGTCGAGACCGAGATCCAGGTTTCCGGGAATCTCGATCCCTGCTCTCACCTCAACTCCACTGGTGTCGGGCTGTTCCACACCTTCCGGTTCATCTCCCGCGCCGGCGAGCTCGTCCAGCGCGATGCGTTTACTGTCGAGCGAGAACGACCCTTTCAGGGGACCGTCGCGAAAGAGGGAGGGCAGGAGGTTGTCTACATTCCCGTCGATCCGGAAATCGGTTTTCCCGTAACGGCCGATCAGGTTCTCTATGCTCACTCTCCGGGGATCGAACCGTGCCAGCATGCTTGCGATGACCAGATCCTGCGATCTCCCGGCAGTCGAATAGCGCACGTTGTCGAGAGCCAGAGTTCCCGAAGCGGTGAAGCGGTCGTATGCCCCTTCCTCCAGTTTCGAGATCAGCCCCTTGAGCCGGACGTCGACGTTGACTCTTCCGGAGAGATTCGTACCGCCCTCCTCCGGCAGGAGCCGTTGTACGCGCCCGAGATCGAGTTTCCCCCTGATCGTCGCATCGACGAAGGGATCGGACACCGGGTTTTTCACCGTGAGAGCCGCGTCGAACGGCTCCCCGGCGACATCGGCATGGAAATC
>CAZMKB010000076.1:4303-12599 GCA_964566685.1 uncultured Gemmatimonadota bacterium
CGCATCGGTGAGCGACCGGAGCTTTGACAGACGGCACCGCAAGCAGAATAAGGGAGTAGGTGGAGATGAGTGAAGAAACCAAGTTGAGGGAAGAGGGTGTTGTCGAGATCCCCTCCCACATTCGCCACCTGGGCCGTGAGCCCCACGTCCTCGACCGAAACCGGTTGACCCGGATACCGGAACATGCCGTCCTCGATGCGGAGATCCAGCCTGAACGCCGGAAGCTCTTTCTCCGAATAGGTCCCTTTCACCTTCCCCGACATCGAGAATGTTCCGCCGCTCTCGATCTTCTCGAATTCCTCACCGTAGATGGCCGGAATCAGGGAGATGACGTCCCTGAATGCGGTTTCGGGTGACGAGAAATTTACGTCCAGGGTGATGTCCTCGCCTCTCTTTCGCGCCGTCCCGTCGAGATTCAGGGCGAGGGCGTTCAGCCTGACCGTGTTCTCTCTGATCGTGAAGGTTTCGAATCCTTCGACCCTCGCGTCGAGACGGATATCCGTCTCCACGCGGTTGAGGTAGGGGATCCCCCCGTAGACGAGAGTGAGAGCGTCGACGCGGGTTCGGGTGCTGAGATCGAAGACCTCCCTGGAGAAATCACCGCTCCCCGAGTGGGTCAAGCCGTCGAGGCGGAGGGAGAGGCTGCTTGCGTTGTTCTTGTAGGAGATCCGTCCGTTCTCGATCCGGTAGTCTTCGAGAGAGATCTCGAGGTCGGCCATGGCATCGTCGGGGGGCTTTTCCGGTCTCTCTCGCTGGGACTCCGGAGTGACCTTCTCCTCCCCGGCATCATCGGCGACGAGGAGGAAGATCCGGGGCTCCTCGAGGCGGATGCGGCGGATGGTGAGCTCGCCGCCGCCACGCATGGCACTGATGGCGCTCACGACGTCCATGCCCACGTCGATCTCGCGTGCGGCGAAGATCGTGCTGGAACGGGAGAGATCGAGCGGGGTGAACGAGAAGTCCTTCACTTCCACGGTGAGGTACGGAAATGTCGAGAGAAACGAGAGGTCGACGGAGCTCCACTCCACTTCGGCCTCAGTGCGCTTCCCTGCCTCTCTCTTCACGATCTCCTCGATCTCGTCCCGGAAGAGGACCGGGATGAGGGCGGCGACGATGAGAAGGAGGAAAATGAGAATCCCTGCCACCGTGAGGATTCTGTTCAGGGCCCTCATGCTGTCACCCCTCGACTGATGGTGTGAGCTTTCCCGGGTCGTTACGCCTCCCGGCGTGACAGGACGGTGAGGCGAAGAGGTCCGGACGGCGGGTCGATGACATCTCTGGCAGAGTATAGACGGGGACGATCACCCTGTCAACAGGGAACCGTTGTTCTCCCCCCGCCATCTCTCCTCTGCCGGCTCCCGCCCTGCGTACGACTTGTTGACAAACACTGCCTCCCTTACGATATGGCAGGAATGAGAAACTTTACGCCGTATGACAAGATACTCCAGACGGGAGATTTCGCCATGGTCAGACAATGGTACGAAAAACTGAACCACCTGTCGGAGGGAATCAGAAGTGGAGCTTTCCTGGTCATGCTCCCCGTACTCGCTTCCTCAGGGGCGATTCCTGTCTCCTCCCTCCGCGTCGATGACATTTCCGACGAGAGCCGCTTCCAGGATGCGTTTTTGGATCACTTCAAGCGGGGAAGGGCGCTTCTGGCGGCAGATTTCGATCTCGACGGTCGGATCGACTTCTATATCGGGAACGTCGGAGAAGAATCCTTCGTAATCGTGAGCACCGTGGGGCCGGAAGGCCCCCTATTCGAGCTCGGGCCCGTTCTGCTCGAGGGTCCGGTGGCGTGGGCCGCCGCCACCGCCGACTACGATAATGATGGAGACTACGACATCTTCGTCTGCGTCGGGGGTAACGAGACCGTCGGCTTCGATGTTCTCTTCCAGAATCAGCGGGTGGAAGCCGGGGAACTCGAATTCCTCGACGTCACGGAGCAGGCCGGCGTCGCCGGACCCGTTCCGGAAGGCGAGACTGAGCCGCTCGAAGTCGCGAGCGCCGGTGCCCGCTGGATAGACTACGACCGGGACGGAAACGTCGATCTCTACGTGAGCGTAAATACCGGAATGCACACACCTCCGGATCATACCGGAAGGAATATCCTCTGGCACAACAACGGTGACGGGACATTCACCGACGTCACAAACGAGGTGAATCTCGGCACTTCATTGAGGTCGTCTCAGCACTCCACGTTTCTCGACATCGACAACGACGGTGATGCCGACCTCTACGAATCGAACATCGGCGAAGACAACGTATTGTGGCGAAACCTCCTGGTCGAGACCGGCATCCCTGATTTCGAGGACGTGACTGCGGAGTTTTCAGGATCACCGGACGAAGATCTGCGGTTTCCCATGAAGGCTTTTGCGAGCGGATCGGCTGATTTCAACAGCGACGGTTGGGAGGACATCATCGTCTTCATGCGCGGGTCGGGACCGGAGATAGGAAGCCCCTATCCAGCCGGGCATGCGCTCTTTCTGAATCAGGGGGGAGAGGATTTCGTGAATGTTGCTCACGAGTCCGGCCTGAACGATCGCTACGAATCGGTTCGGGGTGTCATGGGCTGTCAGGTAGGCGACCTCAACGCCGACGGATTCCCCGACGTGTTCTTCGGAAACGGCGGACCGGGGGGTGGGCAGTTCAACCAGCTGTTCATCACCGTTCCCGATCGTGACGTCGAACAGCCTCTCTTCCTGGACAGGTCCGATCTCATCGATTTTCCCGCACCGGTCATGCAAGACATTCCTCCGGAACTCTATCCTCCCTATCCCTACCGGACTCATGGGACGGACATCGTCGATGTCGATGGCGACGGGCTGCTGGAGATGGCGGTCGCCAACGGAGGTCCCGCGGCACAGCCGGACATCGTTCGGGAACCCAACCGGCTCTTTACGTTCCGCCCCCTCGGTGGAGCTCTGCCGCATTTCTTCACGGTACAACCCGTCGGAGATGGGGTGAGTGTGAGCACGGACGCCATCGGGACACGTCTGGCACTGACGGTCAGTGCTCCGGGCGGCGAATCCTGGACGATCCATCGAACTCTCAACGGCGGAAACTGTTTTTCCGCCCAGAACGGATTCGTCGTGCATTTCGGTCTCTCGGACGCCGACACGATTCACCGGCTCGATGTCGCCTGGCCGGATGGGACGAACGAGACTCTTACGGAAGGCCTCGAAGTGAACAGCGGAATCGTCCTCGCAAAGGGATCGTGAAGAGGTGGAGCAATTCGGCGAGCCCGGACCGTCGTTCATCACTCAACGGTCCGTCAAATCCACCGATTCGCACACGACGAATACGCCCCCGGCCTGCCCGGCGGCTGATTTCGCCAGGTAGCTGGCGACTACGGTCGTTGTAGAAGGGGAAGAGATGCGGGAGAAGCCGAGTCCAAGCAGGAAGCCCGCAATGAGCGCGGCGGCGAGGCGGGCGTGTGCCCTCCACCGAACGGTCCGCCGGGGCGGGAGGGGAACGGAAGGAGGAGGCAGGTCGAAGTCGATATCCCCGAGCATCTCCGTCTCCCGCCGGAGTTCGTTGAATCGATCGCTGCACGAGGAACATCCGTCCAGGTGATCGAGAAGCAGTTTCTTCTCGTTCTCCTCCACCGTGTCCAGGGAGAGCCTGAGGAGTGTGTCTTCATCGATGTGATTCATTCCAGCCAGCCTTCCTTCTTCAAACGTTCACGACAGGATTTTACGGCGTAGAAGATCCGTGACCTGACCGTCCCGGGCGGCAGCGCCGTCATCCGTGCTATCGAATCGTATGAGTGGCCGCCGTAGAACCGCAGCACGAGAATGTCGCGATGGTGCGGTTCGAGCGACATGATCGTTTCAGCCACGGCCCGATTCCTCTCGTCCAGGACGATGTCATCCAGGGCCGACGACGTCGGAGGTTCCCTCTCGTTCCCGTCCAGCGGGCGAAACGCCGCGGTCCGGTGTTTCGCCTTCAGTGCCCGGTGGTAGACCATCGTCGAGAGATATCCGCGGAAACTGCCGCGCCGGTGCGGCGGCGGCTTCCGGTAGAGTTCGACGAAAGAGTCCTGGACCAGGTCCTGCGCCGTGGCGAGCGATCCCGTGATGAGGTACGCCATCTTCGTGAGGTTTCCGCCGTGCCGTTCGAGCAGCTCACACCAGGCACGTTCCGCGCCGTCCTGTGCCAGCTCGAACAGCTCCCAGTCAGCCGTCAATAGCCGTATCCCTCCGTTCTGCACCAGGCCCGGATCTCGGGAACTCCCTCCACTTCACACCACTTCTCGCCTGTTTCGTCGGCCATTTTCCGCGGTATCGCAGGGACGCAGTGCTCCCGGTACCACTCGAACAGCGGGAGAAGGCCACCGGGTGCGAATTCCCGCAGCGGATCGATCAGCCGCTGGATGTTCCCGGCGTAGTTCATCATCAGCATGCGCCCCGCGTCCCCCCTCTTTCCGTACCTGACCTTCCAGCTGTCGAGGCCGCCGGTGCGGTATTCGTTCGTTATCACGTGAACGGCTTCCTCCAGCTGTTCACCGTAGGGCCGTTCAGGCGGGGTGACCAGGGTCACGAGCCCCAGCATCCTGCCGGTTTCCGCGTACCGGTCGACGACTTCAGAGGGGTAGAGGGTGAGGGAAAGACAGACTGGCCGCTCTTCGCGGACCGCCGCCTGTATGATCCGGACGATGAGGGTGTCACCGTACGGTCCTTTCATTGACGATCTGAGGTCGTCGAGCTCTCCGGCGGTGATGAACCGGGGGACCCCTTCTTCGATGACGTGTGACGGGTACCAGGTCGTGGAGAGAAGAGAGCGGTTGACGATCCGGACATCCGTTCTGTATCCCAGAATGCGCTGCAGAATCCAGACCGGATAGGTGTCGTTGTCTCCGTTGGTGATGAGAACGGCCCTCTCATCGAGGGAGGCGAGCATGTTGTAGCAGTAATCCATCACCTCTTCGGACACCGCCGAGCCTTCGAGCAGCTTCCGCAGCGCCACGTCCATCTGCTCTTCGTCGTCCCGCTCCATGTAATGCGTGACGAGTGAGAACCACGGATCGAGATAAGAGGGGTCCAGCCGGGCAGCCCGCTCGAGATAGCGCAGCCCCCCCTCGGTGTCCGCTCTTCCGTGCCTGAGAATTCCGGCCAGGTAGAGGAGTGTCGGATTGGCCGGGTATCTTTCGAGACCCTTCTCCAGCAGTTCTTCGTAGTTCTCGCGCCCGGCATAGCGGGCAGCATACATCCAGTTGGCGTAGGATTCTTCGGAAGGATACGCACGGTGGTAGGCCTTCCATGCGTCCGCGAGGCGGCTGTACGTTTCGTGGTCGTAGATGACGACGCGCTTGCTCATCACTTCCTCGGGGCGCTCGATCTCCTCTACGGGCTCGGAGCAGCCTTTCGAGAAGAAGAGGGTGAGAAGAATCAGCGTCGAAATGATTAGCCTCGGTCGGTTGATTTTCATGGTGAGCTCCCTGTCTTCCGGTGATTTCAGGATGCCGGCCAGGAAAGGCACGGCGCTTCTTATCGTTGAAAGCCTCCGCTTTCCATCTATACAGTCCGAAAGACACGAAAAAGTTCACCGGTCGCCGGAAAGAGAGAACGGGCCCCCTGTTTCTGTAAGAAGGGATCAGGGGACACCCGCCAGATGAAGTTTACGTGAGGGGATGCCGTCACACCAGATCCTCGAGGACGACCGGGATCGTCGGATTCTCTTTCTCACCTTCTCTTCGAATTTCGAGCTGGATCTTCGTGCCGACCGGGTCGTTCGTGAAGCGGTTGCGGAGTGCCGGGAGGGAGAGATCGCCCGCCGGACTGCCGTCGACGGAGAGAATCGTGTCTCCTGGCCTGAGTCCGACCCGGGCGGCCGGACCGTTTTCGATGACGTCGATGATCTCGAAACCGTCGGCGGACTCGTTGATCCACATGCCGGTCCGGTCGAATGGCTCCTCCATCCGGCGATACCTGTTCGGCTCGAAGATCATCTCCTGTTTTGCGTAGTCGAAGATGATGTTGAACTGCTTGAGAAGCCCGGCTCCGACGTTTCCGGCGACGTAGGTGTCGGTGAAGGCCCCGCCGGTCTGGAGGGAGAGCTTCGTCACCGGATTCCTGAATTCGACACCGCCGAGCTCGAGGGTTTCGGAGCGTGCTATGTAAGAGCGGACCGGCCCTCCGACTCCCCATCCGGTTACACCCTGTACCTCGGGCGAGTACCGCTCGATGAGATCGTGCTTCTGTACGAACGGGCTCATCAGGGTGAGCGTCGAGCGGCTGCCGGTGTCGATGTGGAAGCTCCCGGAGATGCCGTCGATCGATCCTTCGATCTGCGGTATGCGCCCGTCGAAGGTGAAAGGGACCACCGTCCCGTCTCCCTCGTAGTGAAAGGCCTCCGGCAGCGTGAGGCTGAGCATTTCACGTTCGTAATCGATTCTGACCACGAACCTCTTGAACACTTCGTAGCCGATCAGGCCCGACTGGGGCACGCCTTCGACGGCGGAGAACGATTCGAGCGGAAACACGATGAACAGCTGATCCCGCAGGGTGACATCGCCGATGGTGAGAGAGTCGATCTTCACCATGCTCACCTTCTCCGACTCCTCACCGGCTCCGCGGGCTTCGAATGCCCCTTCAGGCTCGAGCCCGAGCCGGTCGGCGACCCTTGGGGTGATGACGTTCGCTCCTCCGGTATCGCAGAGGACGAGGAAGGGGCCCCTGCCGTTGATCCGGACCTCTACATAGATGTGGTTGTTAAGGAAGTCGAACGGTATCGTGGTCGATGTCTCTTCCCCGGAGAAGGTGTAGTCGGGGGGCGGATGGGCGGGCATGGAAAACAGACCCTCCTCGAGGGGCACATTGAATTCCACGGATTCGACGGTCACGAAGAGGTCGTACTCCTCCTGGCCGTTCGTCGAGCGCTGGGAGAAGGGATACATGACGCCCTCGACCCGACGGTAGTCGGAGAAATACGTCGTTCTCGTCTCCATCCCCGTGTCCTCGACGATCCTGTCGATGAGCCAGGAGACAGCGTCGATCCAGAGCTCGAAGGGGCGTCCGCCCCCGGGCACGATCTCGATCACGTGGAACGTGTCTTCCTCTTCTTTCTCGAGCCTCCCGTACTCGACTTCGGCCGGCCACCGTCCGGGGTACCAGTGGGCCAGGGCCGTCCGGTACGCCGCGTTGACCGCTCCCTCGCGGTCATCTCCGCCCTGGCGCACCTGGACCTGTCCCGAGGTATCACGGGACCACACCATCTCGCCGTCGAAGCCTTCCTCGCCCTCCATCGGACCGAGTGAGAAGCTGCTCCTGTTCTGACCCGTCAGGTTGTTCTCCCGGGCCTCGGCGTGTCCCTCGACACCTCCGGTCGATATCTTCATGGTGATGTGACCGGTCCTGATCCCGTCCCAGGAGGCTCCCCCCGCTGCCTCGTGCGCTTTCGAGAGAATATTCCCGGCGTCCCGGGTGCCCGAGGGAAAGGGGAGGAGAAAGATCGTCAGAATGAGAGTTGCGGAACAGGTCGTCGATTTCATGCGGTTTACCTCCTCGTTTCCCTCATCGAGGGAGCCGGTCGTACCTCCGGGGGGTTGCGGGGGAAATGCCTTTCCCTGAACTACGCCGCTGGGACGAAAAAGTTTCTCCCTGGTGTGGCCGGAATGTCTCTCTACGGGCCTGCTCGACATTGACACCGCACGGCGGGCCGAGTATGATGATAGTGAATGCCCTTTTCATTCGAAGATTATTTCATCCGGAGGGAGGGAAGCATGCAGACGTTCGTACTGATGACGAAGCTGTCGCCCGAGATCTCGAAGAACATGAAACAGCGCGAGCAGATCGGGAAGCTCTGGCTGGAGCAGGTCAGGGAGAAATGTCCCGATGTCAAGTTCGTCTCTCACTACGCGCTTCTGGGTTCCTACGACTTCATGGACATCTACGAGGCTCCCGATGAGGAGACGGCGGCGAAGGTGTCGATGATCAGCCTGGCCAACGGAGCGCTGACCGCGGAGAGCTGGATCGCGATTCCCTACAAGAAGTTCGTGGATCTGGCGAAGGAGATCTGAGGGGAGACAGGGCGTGGGCGCATTCATCGAGACGGAAAAGTGGCTTTTCGGTTGACCTCGCCGGTGAAGAGCGATATAATGGTTCTTACCGAAACCATCCGGCCCTGAACACTGGAGAGAATCGAGGTCATTCATGATGAGAGGGGTTTTCGAGAACAGGACGGGAGCCGTTCAGGCGGCGGCGAGTCTCTTCGCTGCCGCCCTGTGCCAGGCTTCCCCCCTTGCCGCAACCGGGGCGATCTCCGTATCCTGCAACGGCACTTTCGTCGACTATTC
>CAZMKB010000077.1:0-8282 GCA_964566685.1 uncultured Gemmatimonadota bacterium
TCATCGGGGCGCTCGTCGAGAAGGGGCTCCTGAAGATCGAGGAGCGGGAGGACGAGCCCGCGGTTCCCGAGATTCCCGGGGACGGTTTCGGTGCGGGATGGGGAGCGCACACTCCGAGCAGCGGACAGCGCCGGGTCATCGATCGAATCCTCGAGGCGGTCACGGAACGGCGCGGGGATGTGTTTCTGCTCCACGGCGTGACGGCCAGCGGAAAAACCGTGGTCTACCTCGAAGTGCTGAAGGAAGTCCTCGCCCAGGGTCTCTCCGCGATCGTGCTCGTACCTGAGATAGCCCTCACGCCCCAGACCATCTCCCGGTTCCGGGAGGTGTTCGGCACGGATGTGTCGACCGTGCATTCGGGGCTCACTAAGCGTGAGCGCTACGGCGTGTGGATGTCGGCACGGGAAGGGAAGACGAAGGTCCTCGTCGGACCCCGTTCGGCGGTCTTCGCGCCGATGCGGAATCTCGGTGCCATCATCATCGACGAGGAGCACGAGTCGTCGTACAAGCAGGATGAGGCACCCCGGTATCACGCACGGGACGTGGCGATCCGGCGGGCCGCAATCGAGAGTGCGGCGGTCATCCTCGGATCGGCCACGCCGTCTCTCGAATCCTATCACCGGGCACGATCGGGTACGTATGTGATGCTCGAGCTTCCCGAGCGTGTCGGCCCCGGTCTGTTTCCCGGCATCCATGTCCATGACATGAAAGGTGAAGAGGGGCGGCCTGCGATCTCGAGCCTGCTCAGGACCGCCATCTCCCGGAGAATAGAAAAGAACGAGCAGGTGATGCTGTTCCTGAACAGGCGTGGATATTCCTCTTATCTGCAGTGCGGGGCGTGCGGCTGGGTCGGCCAGTGCGAGCAGTGCAGCATCTCGCTCACGCTGCACCGGCGGCCGCTCAGGCTGATCTGTCACTACTGCGATCACCGGGAGGACATTCCCGACGAGTGCCCGCTGTGCGGCGGCAGAGAGCTGCTCTTTCGCGGAATGGGTACGGAGAGGGTCAGCAGGGAGGTCAGGGAGCTCTTTCCCGGGGTGAAGGTGGAGCGCATGGATCTGGACACGACGTCGGGGAAGTGGTCTCACCAGGACATCCTCCGGAAGTTCCTGGACGGCGAGACACGGATTCTCCTCGGGACGCAGATGATCGCGAAGGGGCTCGACTTCGCGAACGTCACGCTGGTCGGAGTGATCAGCGCCGACACGGGCCTCAACATGCCCGACTTTCGGTCCGAGGAACGGGCGTTTCAGCTCCTCACGCAGGTTTCCGGAAGGACCGGGAGGGGAGAGAAGGGGGGCGAAGTGATCGTTCAGACCTACCTCTCCGACCTCCCGCTGATCGACACCGTGAGGCGGTATGATTTCGTGGGATTCGCGGAGCACGAGCTCGCCCTGCGGCTCGAAGCGGAGTACCCCCCGTATTTTTCTCTCGCCAATGTGATCGTCCAGGGAAAGAACGAGCCGGAAGTGGAGGAAGCAGCAGGGGAGGCTGCGAAGATTCTCCGGGAACTCGCCGGGAGCCGGCCGGCGTCGGCGGTGCGGGTCGTGGGGCCGGCGCCGTGCGTATACACGAAGCTTCGCGGCATGTTCCGATGGCATGTTCTGGTGAAGTCGGACGACGACGCAGTGATGGAGCAGGTTCTCACCGGATTCTCGGACTCTCTGCCGGGGAGGAAGGGGGTTGTCCGCATAAGCATTGACAGAGATCCCATGACACTTATGTAATGAGGGAACCGTGCTGCCGGGCGGCCCGGAAGAGTGCGGGTTATCGGATGGGATTGGGCCCGCGGGAGATGAGCCGGGTGACACGAAGCATGTCAGGAATGGACAATGGATAATGACGGAATACCCGATCTGATTGTGCGGGCGAGGGGGCTCAGCAAGAACTACAACGGTCTCGCGGCCGTCGACGATGTGGATTTCGATATCAGGCGCGGCGAGTGCTTCGGTTTTCTCGGACCCAACGGGGCCGGGAAGACGACCACGATGCAGATGATATCCTGCCTCTTCGCCCCAACCGACGGATCTCTGACGGTCTTCGATGTCGATGTCAGCGATGACAACAGACCGATTCGAAGGAAGATGGGAGTCGTACCGCAGGAGGACAACCTGGACATCGAGCTCACCGCCCGCGAGAACCTGTACGTGTACTCCAGGTTCTTCGACATTCCCCGGGAGATTGCCAATGAACGCATCTATTCACTGCTCGAGTTCTTCCAGCTGGCGGAGAAGAAGGACGACAAAGTCGACAAGCTGAGCGGCGGGATGAAGCGGCGGCTTCTGATCGCCCGGGCTCTCATCAACGAGCCCGACATGATCATCCTGGATGAGCCGACGACGGGACTCGATCCGCAGGCACGTCATCTGGTGTGGGAGAAGCTGAAGAGTCTGAGGAGCAGGGGTATTACGCTCATCATTACCACCCATTACATGGAGGAGGCGGAAAAGCTCTGTGACAGGCTCGTGGTCATGGACAGGGGGAAGATCATCGAGGGAGGGGCGCCGCAGGACCTCGTTGAGAAGCACGTGCCGCGCGAGGCGCTCGAGCTCTCGAAGAACGGACTCGACACAGAGGGCCTGTTCGAGCTCCTCGGGGAAGACGCGGAGCAGCACGAGGTGCTGGAGGAGACGCTCCTCATCTACACTCACGACGGTGAGAAGCTTCTCCACCGGATCAGATCCAGCGACCTGTCCGTCAACCGCGCGATGATCCGGCGTTCCTCCCTGGAGGATGTCTTTCTGAAGCTCACCGGCCGGAGGCTCATCGAATGAGCGTGCTTCGAACACTGCCGTGGTTTTCGCTCCATGCCGCGATCAAGATCTGGCTGAGGAATTTCACGATTTACCGGAAGACATACCTGACCACCATCCTTCCCAACTTCTTCGAACCGCTCATCTATCTCATGGGAATGGGGATCGGTCTGGGGGCCTACGTCAGGCAGATCGAGGGGCTTCCGTACCTCACTTACATCGCCCCGGGCCTGATGGCTTCCTCGGCGATGATGGGTGCGTCGTTCGAGACGACCTACAACGTCTTCGTGAAGCTCCATTTCGGCAAGACGTACGATGCCATGCTCGTCACCCCGCTCAACGCGGAGGACATCGTGCTCGGCGAGATGCTGTGGGCGACGACGAGGTCGGTCATCTACGGTCTCTCGTTCTACGCGGTGATCGCCCTGTTCGGCGTCCCGGTGTGGAGCTCTCTCCTGACGGTGGTTCCGGTGATCGCCGTCACAGGGGCCCTGTTCGCCGTGTTCGGCCTCCTCTTCACGGCGCTGATACCGATCATCGATCTCTACAGCTACTACTACACGCTCTTCATGACACCCATGTTCCTCTTCTCGGGTATCTTCTTCCCCCTCGACACGCTTCCCGGCTGGGTGGAGACGGTCGCCTGGTTCACCCCGCTCTACCACGCCGTGAACGTCTCCCGTTCGAGCGTTCTCGGTACATGGACGGGAAATGAAGTCGTCGATATTGCGTGGATCGCCGTTCTTACATTATTATTGTTGGGACTCGCTGCCATATTCATGAGAAAACGGATGATCGCCGGTCTGTAGGTAGCTCGTGTTGCCGCCGGCCGGGATCGATTTCTGTACGATCGGAATTCCTCACCCGGAGCGGGGATTTCGGTCGCCCTGCAAGGAGCTGCAATGAGACACATCCGGATGAAGTGGTACGGACCGGTCGCGGTTCTGGCGTTGATCCTGGCGGGGACGGTTTCAGCCCGGGCCCAGATGGACATCCCGAAACCGGTTCACGTTGAGATCCTCCCGACGGTCGACGCGTATCCCGTCGGTGGAAGTTATTCCATTCTGATACACGTGACGGTCGATGATCCCTGGCACATCAACTCCGACGAGCCGCTGGAGGACTTTCTCGTCCCCTCAACGGTAAGCCTGGAGCTGCCGGAGGGTATGAGCGCCGGAAAGCTGAATTTTCCGGAAGGCCACCTCAGGGACTTCGACTTCTCCGAAACCGAGCTCTCGGTCTTCGAGCAGGAATTCTCCATTCTCGGCACTATCACGGTCTCGAACGCCGTCGAGCCCCGGATGTACACGCTGAAGGGCTACCTCGAGTACCAGGCCTGCAACGACGTCCTCTGCCTTCCCCCGCAGCCCGGGGAGTTCGAGCTCGAGATGAAGGTCGTATCCGCCGGTCAGGATTATGATACGTTGAACGAAGATCTTCTCGCCGAGGTCAGCGCCGCCCTGGAAACGGCAGGAGGGGACGGAAACGGAGACGGTCCACTCGGAAAGGGATTCGATTCCCGGGGCTTATTCGTCATGTTCCTGCTCATATTCGTCGGCGGACTTGCGCTCAATCTGACACCGTGCGTTTATCCGCTGATCCCCATCACGATCGGCTACTTCGGGGGTCAGGCCGAGGGGAGGAAGGGAAGGCTGCTCGTCCATGCGATTCTCTACGTCCTGGGAATGTCTGTCACCTATTCGGCGCTCGGCGTGTTCGCGTCGCTGACAGGCAGCCTGCTCGGTACGGCTCTCCAGAATCCGTTCGTCCTGATCTTCATAGCCCTCGTGATGGTGGTGCTTGCTCTCGGCATGTTCGGCCTCTACGAGATCACCGTCCCCCAGTTCATCGCCGGGAAGGCGGGCCAGGCGAAGCAGGGATATTTCGGCACCGCCTTCATGGGTCTCACTGTCGGCATCATCGCCGCGCCCTGTATCGGACCCTTCGTGCTCGGACTCATGACGTACGTCGGCGAGCGGGGTGACCCGGTCATGGGATTCCTCATGTTCTTCGTACTGGCGATCGGACTGGGCACGCCCTTTCTCTTCCTCGCGCTCTTTTCCGGGGGGATCAACAGGCTTCCGAGCTCGGGCGACTGGATGGTCTGGGTCAAGAAGGTCTTCGGTGTGGTTCTTCTGGGGATGGCTCTGTATTTCCTCGATCCGCTCATCACCGAATCCGTGATGAGTGTCCTGGTCATCCTGCTCGCCGTCGTCGCCGGCATCTATCTCGGATTCGTCGAGGGATCGGGCAGGGGCAGGCCGGAATTCCTCTGGATCAAACGGATCGTCGGTGTCGTGATCATTCTCGTCGGGATCTGGTTCGTCGTTCCTTCCGATGAACACGTGGCAGAACCGGAATGGATTCCCTACAGCAGTGAGGTGCTCGAGGAGGCCGAGCAGGGGGGAATGCCGGTGGTGATCGATTTCTCCGCGGACTGGTGCATTCCGTGCAAGGAGCTCGATCGCTTCACCTTCAGCGATCCCCGGGTTCTCGAGCTCTCGAAGCACGTCATGCCGGTGAAGGCGGATCTGACGAGTTACGATTCCGAGGCGTCGGTCGAAGTCAGAGAACGGTTCGAGATCAAGGGAGTGCCGACGGTGGTTTTCCTGGACGAGCACGGCTCGGAGCGTGAAGACATGCGCTTCGTGGGATTCATCGAGGCCGATGCATTCGTCGAAAAGCTGCAGGCACTGGTCGGAGAAAAAGAAGCGGGCGACTCCTGATGAGAGCCACCCTTCCGGGATGTATCGTTCGCACCGGTGTGCGAATGCTGCGTGATGCGGGCCTTGCCTGAGAGCTCTTCGATGAGGTCCTGTATCGGTTGAACACTACAATTGTACCACACTTTCGAGTTTTTGTCAATCGAACGGCGCTTTTTTCAGCACGATGTGGTTTTTTCTTCCCCCCGATCCACCGACGGTATATTATCTGAAGATTGATCGGTGACTCTCCTCCGTCCCTCCTCCCGGGGCAGCCTGCGAGCTCTCCCCCTCCCTGAAATGGTAAGGTATTTTCTATGAGGTTCAACCGGGTGTCTATAATGCGCTCTCTCAATGAGCTTAATAGACTCTATCTGCCCACGTCATCTCGTGACTCATCGAGGAGGAGTTAGATGAAACCACCCTATCGTATCATTCGAGCAAATGCCCGCCGTCAAGACAGCAACACCCCATCCAAAAGTCAAACCGTTCCCGGGCGGAATCCGAGACTCCTCGACCGCGTCAGGTTCCAGATCAGGTCCCGTCACTTCAGTCACCGGACAGAAGACGCCTATGTCGGCTGGATCAGGAGGTTCGTCAGGTTTCACGGCAATCGGCATCCGTCGGAAATGGGTGAGCCGGAGATTCAGAAGTTCATCACGAACCTCGCTGTTCGACATCGCGTCAGCGCGTCGACACAGAATCAGGCGATCAGCGCCATACTCTTTCTGTATCGTGAAGTACTGGGCGTGGATCTCAAGTGGATCGAAGGCATAACGCGGGCGAAGAAATCGAAACGATTGCCCGTCGTTCTTTCTCGCGGAGAAGTGAAGCAAGTGCTCGATCAGATGAACGGAACGAAGTGGATCATGGCTTCACTCCTCTACGGCGCTGGCCTGAGACTTCTCGAGTGCATGAGGCTTCGAGTGAAGGATGTCGACTTCGACAAGAATGAAATCGTGATCCGCGGTGGTAAAGGTCAGAAGGATCGGGTGACAATGCTCCCGAACTCAGTCCGAAATCATTTGCGAAGCCATCTGGAGAAGGTTCGAAATCTGCATCTCAAAGATCTCGAGATGGGACCTGTCAAAGTGACCGTTCCCGGAGCCCTCGCGAAGAAATATCCGGGAATCACTCTCGAGTGGGGTTGGCGATATGTCTTTCCTGCCCGCAAGCCGAACGTGAATCAGGACACCGGCGAGATGTTCCGGCACCATGCTCACGAGTCGGTCCCCCAGCGCGCTGTGAAGGAAGCGGTGCGGAAATCGGGGATCGCGAAGCATGCCACGTGCCATACATTCCGTCACTCGTTCGCGACGCATCTGCTCGAGGCTGGCTACGACATACGCACGGTGCAGGAGCTGCTCGGCCACAGCGATGTCAGCACGACGATGATTTACACGCACGTTCTCAATCGGGGAGGGATGGGTGTCAGGAGCCCGATCGACATCCTGTGATTTTTTGTGGGTCGATCATTGACATTTCAACCCCTGATCGGGTATAATAACAAATGTGGCTCCTCGACGAATTGTGTGGGCAGCCGTTTGATGCGATGATGTACTGGACCCAAGTCAAGACCAGCCTCTAAAGGAAGATATATCAACGACTTAATGTTGGACGAGGAAGCTGCCCTCGCCAAGTGCGTTGAAGACGTCATGAAATAGCTCATTCCCTTGAAAGCCAATAGATTGCCAATGCGTGGAGGTTGTTATCTGCCGGCATTGTTACCCACATGAAACGTCGAAGAGCCACAAATGTGGATGTGTTTCTGGTCAGTGCACGGAGAAATCGTCTTCTTCTTTCACGTTTCGGAGTCGTATCAGCGGTGAGCGGCATGAAGTGTTATGGCTGCTTACCATGGGATACACTACTGTCCGCGCAGGATAAAATCCTTCATCCAGATGGCCAGGGAAAGAGCCAATCGTTTGATTGAAGGGAGGTTGCTGTCCCGACCTTAATCTTCCCGGACCAGAATACACTGCTGTTCGCGAAGATCTTACTTCTATTTTCGGAAACCGATTTCTTGTTCGGCGCATCCCGCATGGAACGATGTTCGGGCCAAGACACACGCTTCAAGGCAGGACGTGAGGTTCGCATTCATAACCGTGGGGAGAGATGACAAACGGTCACGACCAAGTTCCTGAAGCCCTGCTACGGCTCCGTGTCCTTGTCGCGGCGCTCGGTGGCGCCGCGCACGCTAAGTGGTGGAGAACGGAGTTTCTCACCGTCGCGGGTCTCCGGTTTCTTGAGCGCCTGTACCCGCGTACCCGCTACTCCGCTGCGATCCAGGCCACGGCGGCGGCCGCCCGGGTGCTTCACGATTCGAGCATCGGACGCGGCGGTGCCTACCATCTGTTTCGCCTGCCCGAACCGATCGAGGGCCATCTCCACGCGGACGCGGCTAGCGGAGCCCTGGTTCAGGTAGTCCGAGATCTGGAGCCGAATCTAGGAAGCCGCGAAGCACTGCTCGCACAGTTCGAGGCGTCGCCGCTGGAGCTGACGGAGGGCGCACCTGGGCCCCAGTGCATCGGCACGCTTCACGAGCTGCGGCGCGGCACCCTCGTGGTGGCCAGGTGGGCGGGAGCCTATCTGCACGCGTTTCGCAACGAGTACAAGGTGTTCCCCTATGTCGAAACAGAGAAAGGCATCTGATGCAAGCCCTGGAGACAGGGATGAGCACTGATCGGCAGTACACGATCGCGCTCTGCAAGGGAGCCGCGTTGGTGGACGAGACGCGGACGCTCGTGCAGCACTGGACCCCCGGCGAGGAGATCGGTGAGTTCGTGGACCGCGTCCTGCACGACAACGTTCTCGCGCGGGCCACCGC
>CAZMKB010000077.1:8292-9815 GCA_964566685.1 uncultured Gemmatimonadota bacterium
CCACCGCGTATCGAACGAAGGACATCGTTCGACGGGTCTTCGCGCGCCGGTTTCTGGTGCCCACGGACGACCCCGCCCGCCGCCTCAAGAAGCTCATGGACAACGGGCTTCCCCGAAAGCTCTTCTCGGAGGTTCTCTTCCTGTACGCCGCTCGCGCCGACCGCCTGCTCTACGACTTCACCACCGAGGTGTTCTGGCCCGCCTGCCGGCGTCGGCGCTCGATGCTGACCAGGGACGATGTCATGGCCTTCATCGCCGAGGCGACGGACGCAGGGCGCATCGCGCAGGCCTGGTCCTCAAAGGTCCAGGTGAAGATCGCACGGGCAGTCCTGAGCACGCTACGCGACGTCGGGTTCCTCCGCGAGGAGCGCCGCGGACATCGGGAGATCGTCTCCTACTACCTGTCGGACGAGGGCGTTGCCTATCTGGCCCATGAGCTTCACGACACCGGTCTGAGCGACTCCCCGATGAGTGAACACCCCGACTGGCGCCTCTTCGGGCTTGACCGGGGACGCGTGCTGGGGCGCCTCGACAACCTCGCCGAGGACCAGGGCATGCTCGTGCAGCGAGCAGGGTCGGTCGTCCGGATCACCTGGAGATACGAGTCCGTTGAGGAGCTAATCGATGGTCTCGCTTGACGACCGGTTCAAGGAACTCCGCGCGCAGCTCGGGCAGCCGGCGTCGCTGAACCCGGCTAAGAGCGATCCGATCTTCTACTTCGTCTATCCCGTCGCGCAGATGCTGGAGCTGAAGCGGCGGATCCCGAGCTGGACCGCCCAGCTCCGCAACGAAGGATTCGACGTCCAGCGCATCTCGCTCTCCGAGCTGCTCTGGCAGCTGGTGGACGAGTCCGGCCGATACGAGGCGTGGCTCGAACTCGAGACTGGGGCGGATGTGGAGCAGATCAACGAGGCGGTCCGAGACGTCCTGCGCAGCGAAGACCGCCTGGCGGAGGAGGTGGCCACACGCATCGAGCGGGCGTCGGGGCAGAGCGTGGTCCTGATCACCGACGCCGAGATGCTGCACCCCTACTTCCGCACCCGCGCGATCGAGAGCAAGCTCCATGACCGGGTGCAGGTTCCGACGGTGATCTTCTATCCAGGCCGACGGTCTGGCCAGTACGGGCTTCACTTCCTGGAGTTCTACCCCGTCGACGGCAACTACCGGTCGACCCTGATAGGAGGAGCGTGATGGCCGACCCGATTCGCGCACTCTTCTCGACCCACCGGCCGATCGACCGGGCCATCGAGAAGGTCATCGACTACTACGCCCAGGCCGAGGACCGCCTGGCTGTCGAGATCGACGAGTACGAGATCACCGACAACGTCGAGGCCTGCTTCCGCAAGTTCCTGGAGACCTATGACGAGGGCATCCGCGGCGGCCAGGTGACCGAGATCGGCATCTGGGTGTCGGGCTTCTACGGCTCCGGCAAGAGCTCGTTCACGAAGTACCTCGGGTTCGCCCTGGATCCGAACCGCAGCGTCCAGGGGAAGCCGTTCATCGACCTCGTGTGCGACCGGTTC
>CAZMKB010000077.1:9825-12539 GCA_964566685.1 uncultured Gemmatimonadota bacterium
GACCAAGACCGTGCCCGCCACGCTCCGAACCGTGGCGAAGAAGCACCCGACGGCGATCGTCCTGCTCGACCTCGGGGCGGAACAGCTCGCCGAGAGCGCAGCCGCCCCGGTCTCGACGGTGCTCTACTGGAAGGTCCTTCAGTGGGCCGGCTTCTCGAAGGAGAAGAAGCTCGCCCAGCTCGAGTTCACCCTGGACCGGCGGGGTAAGTTGCAGGAATTCCGCCAGGCCTACCGGTCTCGCTACAAGGAAGACTGGGAGCGGATCCACAACGACCCCCTCCTCGGTGTCGCCCGTGCGGCCGGGATCGTCCCCGAGATCCTTCCGCACGAGTTCCCCACGCCGGAGAGCTTCTCCACCCTGCGCTTTGAGGAAGCGCGCGACGTCCGCGACCTCGCTCGCGAGATGATCGACCTCGCTCGGCGACGGACGGGTTGCGACAACATCCTCTTCCTGATCGACGAGGCCGGACAGTATGTGGCGCCGCGTGGCGAGCTGATCCTCAACATGGACGGCCTCGCGCGCAACCTCAAGGAACTCGGCCAGGGCAGGGTGTGGATCGCGGCCACCGGCCAGCAGACGCTGACGGAGATCGTCGAGAAGGCCGCTCACAACTCGGCCGAGCTCAACAAGCTCAAGGATCGCTTCCCGATCTCGATCCACCTGGACGCCAGCGACATCCGGGAGATCACCTACCGCCGGCTCCTGACCAAGTCCCCGGATGGGGAGAAGGCGCTCAAGACGCTGTTCCAGACCCACGGTCAGGCGCTCTGCACGCACACCCGCTTGACGGGCACTTCCCTCTACAAGGGGGATCCCGACACCACGGCGTTCACTCGGCTCTACCCCTTCCTGCCCCAGCACTTCGACCTGCTGCTGGAGCTGATCCGGACGCTGGCGAGGTCGACGGGTGGGATCGGCCTCCGCTCCGCGATTCGCGTCATCCAGGATGTGCTGGTCGACAAGAGCCGGGTTCTGCCGGCGAGCGCGACGAAGCTCGCCGATCGCACGCTGGGCACCCTGGCCTGCGTCGACGACTTCTACGACACCCTGCGCGTCGACATCGGGAAGGTGCTTCCGCACGTCGTCGCAGGCGTCGACAAGGTGGCCCAGGTCTTCGAGTCCGATCCGCTCACCATCCGGGTGGCCAAGGCGGTGGCCGCTCTCCAGCCCGTGGAGACCTTCCCGTGCAGCGCCGAGAACCTCGCCGCCCTGCTGTATCCCGAGCTGGGCTTCCCTTCGCTCATCCACGACGTGCGCGAGGCCTTGCGCCGGATCGGGAACGAGAAGGAGTGTGGGCTCATCGAGGAACCGCAGTCGGGAGGCTACGTCTTCCTGAGCGAGGGTGTGAAGCCTCTTCGGGACAAGCGGAACACTTACGTTCCGACCTCCGGCGAGTGCGCGAGGATCCGGAGCGAGATCCTCCGCACCATCTTCGAACCGCAGCCGTCCGCGCGGCTCGAAGGCGTGAAGGAGGTCAAGGCCTCCGTCAAGGTGGGGAGGTCCCCGATCGTCGGCGATCGGGAGGACATCGACATCCGCCTCGAGTTCGTGGAGCCCGGAAGCTGGGAGAAGCGGCGCAAGGAACTCTTGAGCGAGACCAACACGCAGACCGAGCTCAAGAACTCCGTGGTCTGGCTGGTGCGTCAGGACGAGCAGGTCGATGACCTGCTTCCCGAGATCGTGCGGTCCGAACAGGTCGTCTCGGATCCCAACCTTGAGCACGAGGCCCATCGGGAGGTCGCGCAGTTCCTCCGGGCCGAACGCCGGCTGGCCGAGACTTCACGCGAGCAGGCCAGCAAGATCCTGGAGAAGTCCTTGCTCGACGGCACGCTCTTCTTCCGGGGCAAGCCGGCCCCGGGCGCCGAGGCAGGCAGGACGATCGAGGCGGCGGCGCGCACCGTCCTCGGCAAGGCGGCCAAGGATGTCTTCCCGCACTTCCACCTCGTGCCCATCCACCCGCCGACCAACGCTGCCGCTCGGTTCCTGGGCGTCGAGCGTCTCGACCGCATCACGAAGGAGATCGACCCGCGCGACCTCGTTACGAAGAAGGGTGGCGCGCCCCGGGTGGACGTCAACCACCCTGCCCTGGCCGAGGTGCTGCGCGCCTTCCGGTCAAAGGCGGACGAGTCCGGCTCCGGCCGGCTGCAGGGCAGTCTCCTTCAGGATCTCTTCTCGTCGGCTCCCTACGGCTGGTCGAAGGACGCCGTCCGTTACCTCTTCGCCGCGCTCCTGGTCGCCGGCGAGATCGAGCTGCACACCTCCGGCGGAGTCGTCAAGACGTCGGGACCGCTCGCCATCGAGGCGATGAAGAACACGATGTCGTTCAAGCGCGTGGGGGTCACCGAGCGCGACAGCAAGCTACCGCCCGAGGCCCTCGATCGCGCCGCGCGCCGGCTCGAAGAGCTGTTCGGTGACGAGGTGCTGCCCCTGGAGGACCACATCAGCCGAGCCGTCCGCCGTCATCTCCCCGACGTCCAGGAGAAGGTGGGATCGCTTCCGGACCGGCTCCGGCTGCTCGCTCTGCCGGGCGAAGATCGGGCGCGGACGATCCTTGCGAACGCCACCGAGCTTCTGAAGGGGGATGCCAGCGGTGCCGCCGCCGTCCTGGGAGCCACGGAGTGCCAGATCCCGGAGGACACGCGCTGGGCGCTCGCGGCCGTGGACGCGCTCGACAACGGCGCCGAAGCGGAGATCCAGCAGGCCCGCGCCCTTC
>CAZMKB010000078.1:0-12519 GCA_964566685.1 uncultured Gemmatimonadota bacterium
CGGCGCGAAAACGTCGGGAAGATCGTCATCACCATGGAATCCTGAGGCGGACCACCGCCTCCGCCGCGGTCACATCACGGTGCCCGGTGGACCGGCGGAATGCTCCCGCAGGCCGCTCTTGCCGGATTCCCGGGGGGAGTGTATTTTTGAAGCGGCTCGATCGTCCGTATCTCCCGTCAGTGAAGGAGAGTGCCCGGTGTCGCTCGTTTCGGCCATCGTCATCCTGTTTCTCGTCATGGATCCGCTGGGAAACATCCCGCTCTTCCTGAGCGCCCTGAGGGATGTCCCGGTCGAGAGGAGAAAGCGGATCATCGTCCGCGAGCTCTGCATCGCACTGGGCGTGCTCGTCCTCTTCCTCTTCTCCGGGCCCTATGTGCTCCGGATGCTTCACGTCACGGAGACGTCTCTCACCATCGCCGGCGGCATCGTCCTCTTTCTGATCGCCATCAAGATGATCTTTCCGGTCGTGGGCGGCATGTTCGGTCAAAACCCGGAAGGTGAACCGTTCATCGTCCCGCTCGCCATCCCGCTCGTCGCCGGGCCGTCCGCCCTCGCGACGGTGCTTCTGCTCGCCTCCCGGGGGCCGGGACGCCTGCTCGACTGGCTGGTCGCCCTCGTCGTCACCTGGCTCATCTCCGCGGTGATCCTGCTCCTCTCGGACAGCCTGCACCGGTTCTTCGGGGAGAAGGGGCTCGTTGCTCTGGAGCGCCTGTTCGGGATGCTCCTGACCGTGATCGCCGTCGAGATGTTCCTCTCGGGGGTCGAGGCCTTCCTCGCCCGCTGACCGGCAGATCGCAATCCTGACTCGCCTGTCAGAGAATTCCCTCCTCATCCCGCAGTCCGATCTTCTGTTTCCGGTGGTTCCCGTGACTTCTCTCCCCCGTTCTCCCGAGCCCGTTTACCGTTGCTCCACACGCGCCGCGCTGGCACGAAAACTGCTATTTTTCAGCCGGTAATCTCTGTTCAGCGGGAGGAAGGGAACACGATGAAAGATGCGTTCGGTGAGTTTCTGGTCAACGAGGGTCTGATATCCCGGGAGCAGCTCGAGCAGGCGCTCGAGCAACAGCGGGTGCGGGGCGGAAGAATCGGGAACAACCTCATACAGCTCGGATACATCACCGAGGAAACCCTGACGGAGTTCCTCGGAAAAAAGTTTCATGTCACCGCCGTCAATCTCTCGAAAATAGAGATCGATCCGAGATGCACGCAACTCATCGACGGAGAGATAGCACGCCGCTACCTGGCCCTTCCGATCCTGAAGAACGGGAAACGCCTGACGGTGGCGATGGCCGATCCGAACAACATCTTCGCGGTCGACGGGATCAAGTTCGTGACGGGTCTCGACGTGGAGCCGGTCATCTGTCCGGAGAGCGCCATCCTGGAGGCGCTCCAGAAGTACTACGAAGAGGACGATGCGCTGGCATCCATTCTCAAGGATCTGGACAACCTGGAGCTCGAGCTCGTCGAGGAGGAGGCGGACGAAGAGATCGGCATCAACCAGCTGCGCGAGCAGATCGAAGAAGCGCCGGTCGTGCGGCTCATCAACGGCGTCCTGACCGACGCCGTCCGGCGGGACGCGAGCGACATCCACATCGAGCCCTATGAAAAGAATCTTCGCGTCCGGTACAGGATCGACGGCACCCTGCGGGATATGATGTATCCGCCGGCAAGGATGAAGTCGGCCCTCATCTCCAGGGTGAAGATCCTCGCCGACCTGGACATCGCCGAGCGGAGGCAGCCGCAGGACGGCCGTATCAAGCTGAAAATGGGAAGCACCATGATCGATGTCCGCGTCTCGACGATCCCGGTGATCTTCGGAGAGAAGATCGTGATGCGTATCCTCAACAGGGACAGCCTGAACCTCGACCTCTCGCAGCTCGGTTTCCGCATGAAGGCGCTGAACGACTTCCAGGAAGCCATCAAGAGGCCGTACGGCATCGTCCTCGTCACCGGACCCACGGGAAGCGGGAAGACGACGACGCTCTACTCCGCCATCACCCTCCTCAACACCCAGGAAGTGAACATCTCCACGGCCGAGGACCCCGTGGAATACAATCTCGAGGGCATCAATCAGGTTCAGATCCACTCGGAGATCGGTTTGACCTTCGCGAAGGTCCTGAGGTCCTTTCTGCGTCAGGATCCCAACATCATCATGATCGGCGAGGTCAGAGACCAGGAAACGGCGAACATCGCCATCAAGGCGGCGCTCACGGGCCATCTCGTGCTGAGCACGGTCCACACCAACGACGCTCCGAGCGCCATCGTCAGGCTCCTGGACATGGGGGTGGCGCCCTTCCTCGTCGGGAGCGCCCTCAACATCGTGGTGGCCCAGCGTCTCGTGCGGAAGATCTGTCCCCTCTGCAGGGAACGCGTGACGTACCCGGAAGAGGTTCTGATCCAGGCGGGCCTCGCGCCGGAGGAGATCGGCGACCTCGAAGTGTACCGCGGGAGAGGCTGCCCGGAGTGCAACAACACCGGATACCGGGGCCGGGACGGAATCTACGAGGTCATGCCCATTTCACCGACGATCAGGGACATGATCATCAGGAATGCCTCCAGTACCGAGATCAAGCGGCAGGCCGAGCAGGAGGGCATGCTGACGCTGCGGCAGAACGGGATCATCAAATTCAAATCCGGTATCAGTACGCTCGAAGAAGTCCTGAAAGAGACGTCGCTCGCATAGAAGGGGGAGCACACGCCAATGGTGGAACTCGAGAAACTCCTCATGGAAGTCGTCGAGAAGAAAGCCTCGGACCTTCACATCACCGTCGGCGAAACGCCCAAGCTGAGAGTGGACGGAAAGCTGGTCGGTTCGCACTGTCAGGAGGTCCTCGGTCCACGGGACACGCAGCAGATCGCGTACAGCTTCCTCAACGAGAAGCAGAAGAAGCAGTTCGAGATGGAAGGCGAGCTCGATCTCTCGTTCGCCGTGAAAAATCTTTCACGGTTCAGGGTGAACGTGTTCCGGCAGCGGGGAAGCGTCGCCGTCGCCATCCGCCAGATTCCGTTCAACATCCTGGGCTTGAATACGCTCGGACTGCCCGACCAGGCGATCAGACTGGCGGAGAAACCGAGCGGTCTCATCCTCATCACCGGTCCCACCGGAACGGGAAAATCCACGACGCTGGCGGCCTACATCGACAAGATCAATTCCGAGAGACAGTGTCACATCATCACCATCGAGGACCCGATCGAGTACGTTCACAATCACAAGAAAGCTCTCGTGAATCAGCGCGAGGTCGGCGCCGACACGAAGTCGTTCAAGGATGCTCTCAAGTACACTTTGCGGCAGGACCCCGACGTGATCCTGATCGGTGAGATGAGGGATCTCGAAACCATACAGGCGGCCCTGACCATTGCAGAGACCGGTCATCTGGCCTTCGCGACCCTTCACACGAACAACTGCGCCCAGACCATCAACCGCATCATCGACGTCTTTCCTCCCTACCAGCAGGTGCAGGTGAGAACACAGCTCTCCTTCGTGGTCCAGGGCATCATTTCTCAGGTTCTCGTCCCCAAAGCCGGAGGTCCTGGCAGGGTTCTTGCCTGCGAGGTGATGATGGCGACACCTGCGATCCGGGCGCTCATCCGGGACGACAAGGTCCACCAGATATACAGCCTCATCCAGGCGGGCCAGAAGTACGGGATGCAGACCATGAACCAGAGCCTTTACAGCCTCTATCTCAGCGGCAGAGTGTCGCTCGAGACGGTGACGAGGCTTTCGACTGATCCGGACGAGCTCCTTCGAATGATCGGGGAAGGAAGGCCCGGGAACGGGGGAGAAGGAGAGAGTGCCGGGAAGGAGAAGAACGAGAAGAAGGAGAAGGCGGAGCCCCGGTTGTTCGAGACATTCTGAAGCCCGAGTTGTATCGGGTGAGAGTGAGTGAATAATGGCAGAGTTCTACTGGAAAGCGCGGACGCTCGACGGAGCCGTTCAGTCGGGTACACTGGCGGCGCGGGACCAGAACGAGATCATCGCCCTCCTCCGCCGCCGCAAGCTCATCGTCCTCACGGTGAGACAGAAACCGAAGGATCTCGCCCTGCCCAGGATCGGGTCGGGGGTGAGAGGTCGCGACCTCGTGCTTTTCACCAGGCAGTTCGCCACCATGATCTCGGCGGGACTGCCGCTCATCCAGTGCCTCGAAATTCTGGAGGAGCAGTCGGAGAACAAGGTGCTGGCGAGAACCATCGCCGGCACGAGGGGCGCGGTCGAGACGGGGACCTCCATATCGGAGGCCCTGGCGAAGTACCCCAAGGTTTTCTCGAAGCTTTTCGTCAGCATGGTCTCGGCGGGGGAGATGGGCGGTGTCCTCGACGTGGTGCTCGATCGTCTCGCTGTCTACCTCGAGAAGACGAACGCTCTGCGGCGGAAGGTGAAAGGAGCCATGGCCTACCCGCTGTTCGTCATGGCCATCGCACTCCTCGTCATGCTGTTTCTGCTCACGTTCATCATTCCGTCGTTCGCGAAGCTCTTCATGCAGTCCAACATGGCACTGCCCCTTCCGACCCGTGTCGTCATCGCGATGAGCACGTTCCTCATGTCGAACTGGTACTACCTGTTTCTTGGCCTGATCTTTTCCATTCTCGCTCTTAGAAAATTCTACCGGACAGAAATCGGCAGACGCAAAATAGACGCATTTCTTCTCAGGATTCCCCAGATCGGGACGATTCTCCTGAAATCTTCGATCGCACGATTCACACGCACACTGGGGACGCTCCTCGAGAGCGGCGTCGCGATTCTCGACGCGCTCCAAATCACGGCGAACACGTCCGGTAACAGAATCATCCAGGACGCCATACTCCGTGCAAAGCGGAACATCGAGCAGGGCGACACCATCTCCGAGCCCCTGAGGAGATCGGAGGTGTTTCCCGGAATGGTGACTCAGATGATCAGCGTCGGCGAGAGAACGGGAGAGCTCGACAAGATGCTCGCAAAGATCGCGGATTTCTACGAGGAGGAGGTCGATGTGGCTGTTTCGGCGCTCGCCTCGATCATAGAACCCGTCATGATCTGCATGATGGGGGTGCTCGTCGGCGGGATGGTCATCGCCATGTACCTCCCGATTTTCAACCTCGCGAATGCCATCCACTGAGGCGTGAACGAGGAGGTGAGACTCTCATGAATTTTCTCACGAACGGCAAGAGCTCGAGGATCGACACGGCCGTCAAGTGGTGGATGATCGTCAGATTGTCGGTGTTCGGGAGTATCCTCTTCTCGGCGATGACGATCTACGACCTTCCGATCGCCGAACCGTCGCCGTACTCGGTGCTCCTCTCCATTTCGCTTCTCTCCATCCTGGTCGGGGTCCTGCTCGCGAAGTTCCGGGTGGACAGGAGTGCGCAGCTGGCATTCCACGCCACCGTCGACCTCTTCGCGATCTCGGCCCTGGTGTTCCTGACCGGTGCCGGCACGTCACCCTTCTCGTTTCTCTACGTGTTCGTCGTCGCCGCCACCGGAGCCCTGCTCAGCCTCGGCGGCGGAATCATGTCGGGCATCGTTGCGAGTGTCCTCTACGGCCTGGCGGTGATCGTCGGCCCCATGATCCGGATCAAGGGCCTCGAACCGGTCATCATCGCACTGGAACCGATCGAGTGGGAGATGGCTCTGATCGACGTGGGGCTGCACGGGGCCCTCTATCTGTTCGTCGGTCTGATCAACGGTCTCCTGTCGCGGAAACTGCACTTTGCGGCGCGGACGCTCTCCCAGCTGGAGGACGAGCTGAAGCGCCTGAAACTCGAGACGAAAGACATCCTGAGGAACATCGGCAGCGGAATCTTCACCTGTGACCTGAAGGAGCGGATTCTCTACATGAATCCTTCGGCCAAGAAGATTCTCGGGGTGGAAAACGAGGATGTGGTGGGAAAACCCCTGTCCTTCCTGCTCCAGGAGCGGTCTCCTGATTTCTACCGGTACGTCAAGAAGAGTCTTTCCGGAAGCCATGGGCCACAACGGCCCTTCGAGTTCTTCCTCGGGTCGAGGGACGGGAGGATGGCCATCGTCGGTGCCAGCACGTCGCCGCTGAGGGACCGGGCCGCGGAGAAGAAGGGCGTCACCGTGATCTGCCAGGACATTTCCGAGAAGCGGGAGCTGGAGCGGCTCTCCCAGAAGGCCCAGAAGATGGAGTTGATGGCCGATGTGTCGACGATGCTGGCGAAGGAGATCGTCCCTTCGATCGACATGGTGAAGAAGTCTCTCCAGATGTGCGCGTCCGGAGGATTCCGGGAAGACAACGACCGGATCATCTCCGACGCACTCGAACAGCTGGAGACGATCGGATCGGTGCTCTGGGATTTCCAGAATTTTTCCCGGATCAAGGTGGCTGACTGGAAGCCGGTCCTCGTGGGTGACGTCGTCCGGGACACGGTTTCTCTCCTCCGTCATCATCCCGAGTTCTCCAATGCCGTGCAGATCAAACTGATGGGCAAGGAGATGAGTACGCTCATCTGGGGAGACCGGGAGCTGCTCAAGCAGGCCTTCATGCACCTGTTCATCCAGTCGTGCAAGAAAATGGGGAGGAAGGGGCTGATCGAGGTCGAGTTCTACCCTCCCATCGATCCCGAAGCAGGAGAACCGGTGAACGGCAACGGGCATCACCTGATCGTGAATCTCCAGGAGAACGCGAAGGCGGTCGTGGAGGAGGATCTCGACTATCTCGGTCCGTCCCTCGCTCCCGCACTCTTTTCCGGGAACGGAATGAGAGTCGCCATCGTCGACAAGATCGTCAGGGCGCACACGGGTGAATTCCTGCAGGAAGAGATCGAGGGAAAGGGAACGAAGTACACGGTCATGCTACCTCTCTCCAGACCACCTCAGCCGGGAGAGCAGTAGGTCCATGGTTCTTCTCCACGGACATCGTTGTGCTCATCCCCCCGCACGGACATCGATCCGCTTCGCAACAAAATTTCCCACCCCGGAAAAAAATGCACAGGCCCGGATGCCCCCTCTGTCCGGTCCGTTTTCCGCCTCGCCGCAACGAGGGTTGTTTCATCGGGTTAGGGGGATCTCCGGGAGAGAAGCGAAGCCGAAAAGTGTGGCATGTCTTTTGCTCATTGTCCTGACAGAACCATGCGGCGATTCTCGTTCGTGAAACCGTGGCCCAACAACCTAGCAAAGGAGCAGAGTCATGAGGCGCATAAAAAAGGTCAAGGGTTTTACACTCATCGAGCTGATGATCGTGGTTGCCATCATCGGTATTCTGGCCGCGATCGCGATTCCGAACTTCATCGGAATGCAGAAGAGGGCGAAGACCGCGGAAGCGAAGTCGTGTCTCGGTGAGATCAGGACGCTCGAAGAAGCGTACCGGGCTGAAAACGATACCTACATCGGTGTTCCGCCGATGGCGCAGATCCCGGCGGGTCTCCACACGGACAACGATGCCGATGCCGACAACATGGCCGAGATCGGCTTCCACCCGAAAGGCCTCACTCGCTACGCGTACACCTTCACCGCAGCCGACTCGAGCAGCTTCTCGGCCCAGGCCTCCGGTAACATCGATTCGGATGCCGGTATGGACACCTGGACCATGAATCAGGACGGCACGCTCGCGCACTCGGCGGTGGACTAATACGGGCAGTACGGGATCTGGTTCCCAGAGAATTGTCCGTTCACATCCCACTGGGTCCTGACAGAGTCCCGAGAGACCCCGCCGGCGACGGCGGGGTCTACGGGTATACGGGGGAGGAGCCGTGGTCGAGCCAGCCATCATCCTGAAGGACGTCAGAAAAGAGTTCTCCACCGGATTTCTCGGAAGTAAGAAGAGGGAAGTGCTCCGGGGTCTCGATCTCGAGGTGGAAGAGGGAGAGGTGTTCGGGTACATCGGTCCGAACGGAGCCGGGAAGACGACGACGATCGGAGTGATGCTGGGACTCGTGAAACCCGGAAAGGGAACGGTACGGATTCTCGGAAACCCGCCCGACGACCACAGGACACGTTCGAGAATCGGCTCTCTTCCGGAACAGCCGTATTTCTATCCTCATCTCTCGGCGAGAGAGCTCCTCGAGTACTACGCCAGGCTGTATGGTTTGCCGGGCAGGGAGAGAAAGTCCCGGGTCGTCTCTCTTCTCGACATGCTGGGGCTCGGGAAGCACAGCGATGTCCGGCTCAGCAAGTATTCACGGGGTATGCTCCAGCGCTTCGCCATCGCTCAGTCTCTCGTCAACGATCCGGAACTGCTCATCTTCGACGAGCCGTTCTCGGGTCTCGATCCGATCGGAAGAAAAGACATGATGCAGATCATGCTCGATTTGAAGGAGAAGGGGAAGACTCTCTTTTTCAGCACCCACATCCTCTCCGATGTCCAGTATCTGGCCGACAGGGTGGGGCTCATTGCGGACGGGAAGATCGTGCGGACGATAGACGGCGAAGAGTTCAGGAGGAACGCGACCGAGGAAATGGAAATAGAGCTCGGCGGTGTCGATGGTGAGGCCCCGGGGGAGATCAGGGGAATCGCACAGGAGATCATCTCCTCCAACGGGAAGACGGTCTTCGTCGTCCGCGGGAACGAACAACTCTCGAAAGTCATCGAGCTGACGCTCACGAAAGGCTACCGGGTCGAAAAGATCACCCCTCGTCTCAGGTTCCTCGAGGAAGTTTTTTCGAAAGAGATGGAAGGTGTCAGGTCATGAAGATTCTTGTGATTGCGAGAAACACGTTCAAGGAGACGATGCGGGACAAGATATTCTACAACCTCCTGATCTTCTACGTCGCGATGGTCTCCCTTTCGATTCTCCTGGGGGGGCTGTCCGTCGGTGAGGACGAGAAGATCATCAAGGACATCGGTCTGTCGGGCATGGCGATATTCGGTGCACTCATCACCATCTTCATCGGTGTCAGCCTGATCAGCCGCGAGGTCGACAGGAGAACGATCAACACGATCCTGTCGAAACCGGTCAGCAGAGCGGAGTTCCTTCTCGGCAAGTTCACCGGTCTCACGACACTGGTGGCCGTCAACGTCCTGTTCATGTCGCTCCTCCTCCTTTTCGTCCTCTTCGGCGTGACCGGTTCGTTCGACTATTCCGTCCTCCTGACCCTCCCGTTCCTGTTCCTGGAGTTTCTCCTGCTGGCGGCGCTCGCAATCATGTTCTCGTCATTCTCCACGCCGACGCTCAGTGCGATTTTCACCCTTTCCATCTATGTCATCGGGCATCTGAGCCCGGAGCTGAGAGAGCTCAGCATGAGCGGGAACACCGCCCTCGGCAGAGTCACCGCACTGTTCTATCATGTCATACCCAATCTCGAGAATCTGAACCTGCGGGAAGAGATCGTCCACGCACTCCACATAGACTGGACCGTTGTCGTTCTCACCGTCCTCTACGGAGTAGTATACACGTCGATGCTTCTCACGGGCGGCATTCTGCTTTTCGACCGCCGGGACCTGAGGTGATCATGAGACGAAGAACACACACGGCCGTGATTCTGATCTTCATGATGACGGCGGTCCTGCTTCTCCAGCGCCAGCTCGTGGCACGGCGGACCGGGCAGGCGGCGGATGTGAAGGCGGAACAGCTTCCCGACCTCGATGTCCTGAGATTCATGTCGCTGGGCCACGAGGAGGTGCTGTCCGACTTCTACTGGATCAAAGCCGTGATGTACGAAGGTCACGAGGGAATGGAGAAGGACTACTCGTATTTCTCGTCGCTCATCGACCTCTCTACGAGTCTCGATCCGAATTTCGAGTACCCCTATCTCTTCGGCAGCGTCATCCTGGCCGTCATGGCCGGTGATTTCGATGCATCCGACCGGCTTCTCATGAAGGGGTATGCGCTGCACGGCGGGAACTGGAGATTCCCGTTCGGGCTCGGATACAATGCGTATTTTCACCATGGAGACGCGGAGAGAGCCGCCGGATACCTGAGTGTCGCGGCGCGGACCGACCGCTCTCCCGCCTACCTTCCCCGGCTGGTGACCCGGTTGTACCACGAAAGCAGGAGCCTGGGTGTGGCGATCAGGTTCCTCGAAACCGTGATGGCTGATGTGGGAGAAGGCGAACAGCGGAGAGAACTCCAGAAGAGGCTCCAGGCGCTCAGGTGTATGCACTACCTCGAGCAATCCGTCGCCCGGTATCGTCAGGCCCGGGGGCGGAACCCGCTCGGGATCGAAGACCTGGTGACGGCTGGTATCGCAAAGAAGATCCCCCGGGATCCCTACGGGGGGCGTTTTTATCTCGACGAAGACGGATCTGTGCGCTCGACGAGCAGGTTGAGGCCGGTCGTTGTACCCGGTGACAAAGGGGGAGTCTGATGGACAGAAAGAGTGTCCTGGTCGTTGACGACGAAGAAAACATGCGGAGCATGCTGAGCGACATCCTGGTGAAAGAGGGTTACGACGTGTCCAGTTCTCCCGACGGGCAGGCGGCACTCGAGGAGGTGCAGGACAGGTCCTACGATTTCATCCTCTGCGACATCAAGATGCCCAGGCTCGACGGACTCGGTCTTCTGAGGGCCCTGCAGGAGCAGGTCGTCGATTCGACGATCATCATGATGTCGGCCTACGGCACCATCGACACGGCGGTCGAAGCCATGAAGCTCGGTGCCTACGATTACATATCCAAGCCTTTCAAAACCGATGAGATCGTCCTCACCCTCCTCAAGGCGGAGGAACGGGAGAGGCTCAAGAAGGAGAACATCAAGCTCAGGCAGGAGATCAGCAAGGAATACAGCTTCGAGAACATCGTCTCCGGCAGCGAGAAGATGCACCGGGTCTTCGAGCTCATCACGAAGATCGCCGATTACAAGTCCACCGTCCTCATCCAGGGAGACAGCGGGACGGGGAAAGAGCTCGTAGCGAGGGCCATCCACCAGAACAGCTCACGGAAGGGTAAGCCCTTCGTGGCCATCAACTGCGGGGCGATTCCGGAGAATCTGCTCGAGTCGGAGCTGTTCGGGCATGTCAAGGGTGCATTTACCGACGCACACCGGACGAAGACAGGCCTCTTCGAGGAAGCGAACGGCGGGACGCTGTTCCTCGATGAAATCGGAGAGCTCCCCCTGCTCCTCCAGGTGAAACTGCTCCGGGTTCTCCAGGACGAAGAAGTCAGGAGGGTCGGTGACATCAAGGCCGTGAAGGTCGACGTCCGGGTGATCGCCGCCACGACCCGCGATCTCGCCAGGGAAGTGGAAGCAGGACGGTTCCGGGACGATCTCTACTACCGGCTCAACGTGCTTCCGATACAGCTTCCTCCCCTCAAAGACCGCAGGGAGGACATACCGATCCTGGCCGAGCACTTCGTCAAGAAATTCAACCAGCGGCTCGGCCTCGAAGTGAAGATGATCACGCAGGATGCGCTCGATTTTCTCATGAACTTCGACTGGCATGGCAATGTCAGGCAGCTGGAGAATACCATCGAGCGGGCCATGGTTCTGTCGAACAGCGACGAGATCGACATCGACGCGCTGCCGGGGGAAGTGAAGGGAATCAGCGAGGACGGCAAACTGGTCTTCAACGGGAACGAGCTCTCGATAAAGAAGGCGACGAGGATCCTCGAAGCGGATCTGATCAGGAAAGCCCTCAAGAAGACGAAAGGAAACAGGACGCACGCTGCGAAGATCCTCGAGATCAGCCACCGTGCGCTCCTCTACAAGATCAAGGAGTACAATCTCCAGGATAACTGACCGGGATTCGAAGTGTCCGCCTCCGTCACCGCCATGAGCATGGATCACGCCGGCACGGAGGCGTTTTCATACAGGACAGGAGGTGCACCATGAAAAGGAAATCGGCAGCGGCCCTGACTGCGGTGCTCTTTTTCACCTTTCTCGCGGGCACACGTGCTCCGGCCCACGGGGCCGGTAGCGACGACGGCAATGCCCGGCCGACCGTGATGGAGATCCGATCGATGGTCGAAGCACTCCGTCCGCCTGCCGGCGGAGAACAGGGACCGGCAGAGGTCGAGTACGGGACAGCCGGGCAGTGGTTTCCCATGGCCTACGATTTCGCCCTCACCTGGTCCTCCGACGTTCTTCCCGTCATCGTCTTCAACACCGACTCTCTGTTGATCGAGGGCACCTCGCGAGGCTGGGGATACAGCTTCTACTCCCCGGGCTACGACTCGGTCTACTACGTCCAGGTCACCGATGCCGACGTCAAGTTCGGTCAGCCCCAGCCCCCTCTCAACTACGAACCGATCAACGGCGAATGGATCGACACGGATGTCGTGATCCCTCTGGTGGAAGACTGGGGTGGATCATCGTACCGGAATTCGAACGACGGGGTTCTCGTCCAGGCGTTTCTGACCGGCGAAGCGTACGATTCCTGCGTTCCCGACCGGTCTGCCTGGACAGTCGGCTACACGTCGGACACTTCGACCGAGCTGGATTTCTACGTCCGGGCCGACTACCCGACTCTGTGGGGATACGAGGCTGAGTGTGCGGGCACCCCGGTCGGCGCTACGAGCGCGTTCGTCCTGACGCAGATGGCGGCACTGTCATGGGCCGACGACGCCGAGCTGTACGGCGCCGCGAGCCTGGGGGCGGTCGACGACTACGGCGTATCATCGGGATGGGCGTTTTCGTTCCACTCGTTCA
>CAZMKB010000079.1:0-12489 GCA_964566685.1 uncultured Gemmatimonadota bacterium
GTGGGCCTCATCGCGCTCCTGTGCGATTTTTTCCTGCGCTTCACCTTCTGGGGGGGCGGCCGGAGGCGATCCGGCAGGGACAGGGGCGGCGGGGGTGGAGGGGCGATCATCCTGGTGCTGGCCATCCTCCTGGCGGTCCTCGCTCCCCTCATCTCGAAGCTCCTCCAGCTGGCCATATCGCGGCAGCGCGAGTATCTCGCCGATGCCTCCTCGGTCGAGCTCACCAGGTACCCGGAGGGCCTGGCGTCAGCCCTGGAGAAGATCGCAACCGACCGGGAGCCGCTCGAAGCCGCGAACAGAGCCACACAGCACCTCTATATCGTGAATCCGGTGAAGGATCCGAAGCAGTACGGGAAAAACCTCTTCAGCACCCATCCCGAGGTGGGGGAACGAATAAGGAGGCTCCGGGCGATGACGTGAAACCGCCTCCGGTCGCGGCACCGCGCATCCGGAGGCGGTTCGAGGGAGGTATGGTGCTCCGGGTCTACTCTTTCGATTCGTTCCCCTTCTCATCCACGGCACTCTCCGCGGCTGTTCCCGTTTTACCCCCCGCTACCGGCGGCGCTTCCGGGCCTGGCGCTGCGGCAGGAGGACGACCGGCACCCTGTCTCGGCCCCGACCCGAACCTGGTCGCCACGACGGCTCCGAAACCGATCGTGCACGCGAGGTAGAAGATCATCCAGGAGAGAAGGCCGAAGAATGCCCCGATGAACTGAAGCGGCGCGGGTCCGGCGCCGAGAACGGTGGCGATGAGGCCTGCTATCATGAGCAGGAGAACGCCGAGGGCTACCCGGATGTAGGGGCTGTCCATGTTCAGGTCGGCCCGGGCCTCGACGAGCCGCGCCGTGACGTCGGCCACGCCGATGTAGCCGAAGAAGAATGCGGCCACGACCCCCAGGATGAAGAGCGGAATCACGAGGACCAGGAGAGGAATTCCGATGATCGTGATGGCAAGAATCACGGTGACGAGAACAAGGACCGGCACGATGAGGATCTCGGCGAGAAGTCCCGCGAATCCCATCTTGACCGGCGCCTCTCTCACCCGCTCACGGACGACAGTGAGCTGCTTCGGAAAGAGAAGCACGACGCCGAGACCGATGACGATGACCAGACCGAGCCAGAACAGCGAGAACAGAAACTTCATCCATCCGCTGATGACGAAGGGCGGCCTGAAGGGTCCTTGAAAAATACCGGTGATGATTCCGGCGGGGAAGAACCCCGGCCCGAGGCTCACTTCGTCTCCTCCGATCCGTCCACCTTCCTCCCGTATGACCTCTCCTCCGATGGCCACGGCGTCACCGTACACGTCGCCGGTGGCGGTGACGTACACATCGGACCCGAACGAGACGGCGTCTTCGGTCACGATCCCCCGAACCACGACATCCTCACCGAACGACACGACGGTGCCGCGCACCTTCTCCCCCTCTCCGACTTTGATCTTCTCCCCGAACCGTACGACGTCTCCCTTCTTGAAACCGACGCCGGTCTCACCTTCCTCTCTCTCGACACGGGTGATGATCCTGAGGGACCCTTCGGGTACGTCGAGATCCGACAGCGTGTCGCCGTCGATGATGATCCTGCCGCCTTCGATCTCGACTTCCACTATCTCCTCCACTGTCTCTTCCGATCCGGGAACCTCTTCCGCCACCGCCTCCTCATCGGGGGCCGGGCGGGAGGAAACGGCCGGGACATCGCCCTCCTGACGGGAAAATCCGAGCTCCACCTGACACCCCACCGCGAACAGCGGAAACAGGAGAACGACGAGGAGGATCGGGAACAATCTTCTATTACTGAGGTCGTACATCGGAAAACCTCCTTCTTGCCAGTACTGCCTGGACGTACATGAGAAAACTCGCTGTCATGATGATGAGTATGGAGGCAACGAATACGAACGAGAACTGCTGTGTTCCGGCAACCGCCAGAAGGGAACCGAGAACCGCTTTCACGCCGAGATACAGGGCTCCAGCGAGGGGAGCCGCCACCTCCAGAATCCGGTCCACCAATCCGGCGGCGCTCGTGAGCGGTCCGATCAGGAGCGACAGCGTGTCGGTCCCGGCGCGGAGTACCCCGACGACTCCATGTCTGAACAGGGCCGGAACGACGAACGCGGAGATGAGCGCGACCGAGATCATGGCAGACCAGGCAAGCCGGGGATGTCCTGAAACAATAGTCCCCAGCTGCTCGAGGAGCCCCCCGACCACGCCCCGGCGCACGGCTTCTCCACCGAAGAGGCGCTCCATGACCGCATCGGTGAACTCCACACCGGGATCCTCGCCCCGGAGTGCGGCGATCTGCTCGACCAGGACCGTCTCGGCCTCGAGCTCCGCGGAACAGGCCGGACATCTCTCCAGGTGCTCCAGGAATTCCCGCTCCTCTCGTTCTCCGAGGAGACCGTCGATGTATTCTTCGATCATTTCCCGATATCTTTCACATCCGTTCATGGATGTCACCTCACCCTTCCATCGATCACTTCTGCCGTACCGTGACGTCGCCGCTCGTCGTCTCGACGAGCACCACCTCACCGCCGGCACCGATGACGGCTTCGAGCCCCTCGCTCGAGATTTCGGAGATCTCCATGCCGGGGAGCCTGGCGCTTATCCGGCCGCTCGATGTTTCGATGAGCAGATCGAAGTCCGGATCCTCACCGGTGACAAGCTCGACGTCACCGCTGGATGTATTTATTTCACAGGCTCCCGCTGGGCCCCGGGCGAACTCGACCGTGAGATCGCCGCTCGTTCCTTCGAACACGATACTGCCGCCGAGCCCTTCGATCACGACGTCTCCCGATGTGACATCGATCTCCGCGTCGCCGGCGATGCCGACGGCCCGTACCTCACAGCTGGTACCGTCGAGGAGGAAATTCCCGCCCGCATGCTCGAGGGTGACCAGACCCGACGTCTTGTCGATCTCGACGGAACCGGCGATCAGGGCCGCCGTCACGTTCCCGGAGGTGTTGTCGACACTCAGGTCCGCCCCGATATTCTGCACCATGATGTTCCCACTCGTCCCGTCCACATAGACGATTCCGTCGATACGCTCGAGGTCCACGTCACCGCTCGAGAGATCCACCGAAACCCTTCCCTCGATGTCGGTGCCTCTCACGTATGTGCTCGTCGCATCCACACGGACGTCGGTCTGACGCGGCAGGGCTATGACGTAGTCCACCGAACCGTAGTCATGAGTTATTTCCCCGAAGATCCTCTCGAGGAGCCCCCGTTTTTCGTGCGGATAGATCGTTTCGATCTCGAGTTTACTACCCGCCACCCTGACGTCGGTCGTCAGTTCGGAGAGGATTCTTTCCGCTTCTTCGGGGCTGTCGGCCTCGACCGTCCTGGTCGCCTCGATGACGACATCGGTGGCATCGCTTCCCGAAAAGACCACTGAACCGCCGTGCGTCTCGATCGTCACCTTTCCGCCGGCAGTGAACGGCACGACCCGGGAGAACTCTTCACTGTACTCCCCGGCCTGTATCGACGGGGCGGGATGAAGGAGAAGAAGGAGCGGGAACGCGATTGCGAGGACCTGGAATCCTCCGGTCATCGGTTGTCGTGTCATCATGGAAACCTCCTCTATCGAATCAGCGGATCTCTTCTTATTCATTGGCTCCATCCTGACTACGGAAAATGTCTCCGGAAGTTTCACCTTTCGAACACCTGCCCCGGCAGAAGCCTTTTGAGCTTTTTTCTCAACGACTTACGGGCTCTGAAGATGGTGGTTTTCACCGTACCCAGCGGCATGTCCAGAATCCCGGCGATTTCGTCGTAACTCTTTCCCTCCACATGCCTGAGCATGATGGCCGAACGGTACACGGGATCGAGCAAGGCGATGGCGGCCTCCAGCGCCTCGCCGATCTCCATGCCCTCGACCTCCCTGTCCGGCTCGAGGTCCTTGGACGGTATCTGCATGGAAATCTCCCCCCGTGAAGTCTCGATCGTCTCGTCCATCGAGACGTGATCGCTTCGCCTTCGCCTGAGGTGGTCGATCGACATGTTCTGGGCGATCTTGAACAGCCAGCTCGAGAAGTTCTTCGAGGGATCGAAAGATTCGAGGACCTGATAGACCCTGATGAAGACCTCCTGCGCGATGTCGCCGGCGTCCTCGCGGTTTTTGACGATCTTCAACACAAAGGTGTAGATTCGTGCCCGGTGCCGGTCCACGAGCTCCCGGAAGTCACGTTCATTGCCATCGAGAACACTCTGCACCAGCTGGGCATCGGTTCGCATGCTCATCCTCGAGAACCGGGGAGTGGGCCACCTGAGCAGTCCGAAAGCGGCCGCCAAAATCGAAAGCGTAGGGCTAGCCCGAGTTATTCATACGATTTCGAGCCGCAGGTTCATCATTATCGAAAAGCAATTTGACAGCACAGAAGTTACGGATATCAACCACGAAATCGAATAAATAGTACCGCCTGCCCCGCTGCAATTCAAGCCCGGCTGTTCCTCTTCTCTGAGGTTGTTCAGACTGTCGCGGGCCCTCTGCCGTGGAGTGTCCTGTGCACTCCGGGCAACAGGTATTGCACCGCGTCGAGCTGTGTCGTATCTTTCTGGACGATGGCGCCAGAGAGAAAGGAAATCATCGATGAAAGCCATGGTTCTCAATGAAAACGGTCCCGTCGAGGAAAGTCCCCTGAGCATGACCGAGGTTCCCATTCCCGACCCAGGCCCGGGGGAAGTCCGGGTGAAAGTGAAGGCGTGCGGCATCTGCAGAACCGATCTCCACGTCATCGAGGGGGACCTCCCCCTGGTCAAGTCGCCGGTCATTCCCGGTCACCAGATCGTCGGTACCGTCGATTCCCTGGGTGAGGAGGTGGACACGTTCGAAGTCGGGGACCGTGTCGGCATCGCCTGGCTGCGGTACACCTGCGGAGAGTGCACGTACTGCCGTCGCGGGAAGGAAAACCTGTGCGAGAACTCACTCTACACCGGATATCATGAAAACGGAGGATTCGCCGAGTACGCCGTGGCTCCCGCGGCGTACACGTACCCCATCCCGGACGTGTTCTCCGACGCCGAGGCGACTCCACTCCTATGTGCCGGAATCATCGGCTACCGCGCTCTCAGGAGGAGCGGGATAGAACCGAACCAGAAGCTCGGCATCTTCGGCTTCGGCTCCTCGGCCCACATTACCGCCCAGATAGCCCTCAACTGGGGCTGCGAGCTGTACGTCGTGTCGAGGGGCAGGTCGCACCGGGAGCTGGCGGAGAACATCGGCGCCACCTGGACCGGGGGCGAGAAGGATGAAATCCCCGTCAAACTCGACAGCGCCATCGTTTTCGCACCCGCCGGAAAGGTCGTCCCCCCGGCTCTGCAGGCGCTCGACAAAGGCGGGATCGTGGCACTTGCGGGCATCTACATGACCGACCTTCCCCGCATGGACTACACCGACAACCTCTTCTACGAAAAGGAGCTTCGCAGCGTCACCGCCAACACCAGAGAGGACGGGGAAGAGCTCCTGAGAGAGGCCTTGAAGATTCCCATAAGACCCAGAGTTCAGGAATTCGAACTCGAAGAAGCGAACAGAGCCCTCTACCTGCTGAAGAAGGACGAGATCTCGGGATCGGGCGTCCTCATGATCTAGCGGCCAGCACCGACGGGTCGCCGGTCCCGCGGGTCTTCGATCCGGTCCGAGATGTCTGCGAGAATGTCCCGGATCCTCTCCGCATTCTTCTTCCAGGTGTAGCGGGATTCGACGAGCGACCTTGCTCCCTCTCCGATCCCGGCTCTCAGGACCGGATCCCGGTAGAGCCGAAGAATCGCTTCCCGCAGCTCTCCGGCGTCGCCAGGCCGGATCATGATCGTCTCCCTGCCGGGGGTGGCGATCTCCCTGATCGAGCTGACATCGGGAGTGATGGTGGGCCTGCCCGTCGCCATGTATTCGAAGAGCTTGAGCGGCGAGCAGTAGCGGATGGTGTTCGGAATGACCGCCACATCCAGGGCGGCGACGTACTTCGGGACATCATCGTGAGAAACGGAGCCGGTGAGGATGACTCTCCCCGTGAGCCCCCTCGCCCGCACCAGAGCGTCGATCCGATCGAAGACCGGTCCGGCTCCGACCAGGAGCAGCCGGAGATCGTCGATCTCCCCGGAGAGTTCCGCGAAGGTCTCGACCAGAACGTCGAGGCGGTGCCAGGGGTGGAAGTAACCCACGTAACCCAGCACGAAGCACCCCTCGAGCCCCAGTTCGTGAACGAGGTCCCCTGCGTCGAGATCGGGAGTGAACGCGGCCGTGTCGACCCCGTTGTGAACGACGTGAACGCGATCGCTGTCCACGCCGCGCTCGACGAGCAGGTCTCTGAGAACCCCGGAAACGGTTGTAATGTGGGCCGCCCGGGCAAAGAGATTGTCCTCCCCCCTTGTCCAGTATTCGATGAGGCGGGGATCCAGGTTTCGTTCCTGCATGGCGACACCGTTCACTTCGAGAACGAAATCGACACCGAATTCTTCTGAGAGACGCAGCGGGAGTCCGAAGAACTCGTCCATGCGATAGAGGAGAACGTCTACGCCCCGGTTTCCTGTGTGCTCGACGACGTCTCTCACCAACTGCCGCTCTCTCACGAAACAGCGGAGGCTCTGGTAGGAGGACGGCGGGATCAGTCTTTTCAGGAAGGTGAACTTCTCTTTTTTCGCGACATTGCCCGGAAGCCGGGAATGCTCTTCTCTCTCCCCGGTGACCTCCGGATAATGCACCACATCCACACCGAGGTCACGCATCGCCCGCAGGAACTGCAGGCTGTGAACCTCTCCGCCGTCTTTGAGGGCGAAGCACTCGCTGAAATAGAGCACTCTCATGAACCGGCCCATACCTCGCATGAAGGATCGCCGGTGTAACCGGAGAGCCGGGCGTGTCCGGCCGGCCCTGTCACCGCTGACAGTGTCTCCAGCCGCTGCGAATGTGATCGAGCATGGTATCGAACGTCCGTTTTTTCTCCGGCGCGTCGCTTCCCGCGTTTCCGTCCGAGGATTTCCTCGAGACGGCGGCGGATGCTCTGAAGCTCCGCAGCAGGAAGAACAGGTAGTCGAGAGAAAATATACTCAACGCGTACGGAAGCGGGTAGTGCTTCCTGAAGTAATAATATCTGCTGGTGAAATAGTGACGGTAGATCAGCTTGTTCATCACGATCTCGTCCTTCAGCGTTTCCGAGCTCTTTCCGTACCAGTGGACGATCTCCGCGTGGGGGATGAAGACGATCCGCCTGCCGGCGTTCCACACGCGCCTGCAGAGATCGACCTCCTCGCTGTACATGAAGAACCGCTCGTCGAACAGGCCGATCTCCTCGAGGAGCGACCGCCGGAACATCATGCAGGCACCGGAGACGACGTCCACATCCCTGATGCTGCCGTAGTCCCAGTAGCTCATCTGGTTCCTGCCGAACACGGTGCTGCCGGGAAACCGGTCGGAGAGACGCGTGTAATTCACGATGGTGGTGAAGATCCCCGGGAAATGCCGGCAGGAACGCTGGAGGCTCAGGTCCCCGTTCAGAAGCCTGCAGCTCACCGCACCGACGTCGTCGTGGTCGTCCAGGTAGCGGGCCATCTTCTCGAGGGCGCTGTCTCTCACGACCGTGTCGGGGTTCAGGAAGAGGATCATTCGTCCGGTGGAGAGAGCGTAGCCGGCGTTGTTGGCGCGGCCGAAACCGAGGTTTTCGGTGTTCTCGACGAGCCTGACACCGGGAAATTCCGCCTTCACCATGTCGGGGCTGCCGTCGGTCGAGACGTTGTCCACGACGATGATCTCCTTGTCGGGAAGGGTGTCCTCCCCGATGGAGGAAAGGCACTTCCTCAGCAGATCTCTGACGTTGTAGCTGACGATGATGATGGAGAGATTCATGCCGGCCTCTTCCGTGCCGGTCCTCCCGTTCAGGGGATCGCGATCAGGCATTCACACCGATCTTTCTCGCCGTCGTCCGGGAATGGGGATTCGGTTTGAGGAATGCGTCGGGAACGTTGTTCCAGACGAAGCAGTTCGGACACACCGACCTGATCCCTTCCTCGACATACTTCCTCCTGAGGTTTCTGTATCCCTCTCCGTTCCAGATCTCCTCGGGAGTCTGCGTGTTGAGATCGCCCAGGATGAACGCCTCGAACGAGCACGGCATGACGTACCCTTCCCTGACGAGGCGAAAGTTGGTGAAAAGGGACCTGCAGTCACCATCGGTGGACTGCCACAGGTTCAGCCTGCCCAGCGCGACGCCCTTCTCCCTGCCGTGCTGCTGTGCCTCGGCGACGTACTTCAGCGCTTCTTCTCTCCTCAGCCAGGGGCTCTCCGACTCCAGAGAGGGGTCCTGAACGACCATGTTCTGAAGGCTGATCGAGCTCACCCCGATCCCGGCGGCGACGTCGATGATCGTCTTCAGCTCCGGCAGGATGGAGTTGACCGCGACGATGTTGTAGGTGATCCGTGGAAGAGCGGCCTTTCTGCGTTTCTTTATGACGTCGAGCCCGCGGATGTTCTCGATCACCTTCTCGTAGGCGTCGACACCCCGCCACTTCAAATAGGTTTCCGGATCGGAACCGCCCTGGGAGATGCTCACGTTGTCGACCCGCTCGTTCACCAGGACCTCGGCTATGGCTTCGTCGAGTGAGATGCCGTTGGTGTAGAAGTAGAGGTAGCAGCCGTGACGCTTGATACGCCGGAGCATCTCGGCGTAATCGGGGTGAAGCAGCGGCTCACCGAAACCGCCGAGGAGGACCCGGGACGCATACGGAAACCACGGGCTGATCCTGTCGAACAGCTTCCATTCGAGATGGGCCTGATTCTCGACCTCGTCTTTCCGACCCCACTGGCGGTTGCAGAAGAGACAGAGAGAGTTGCAGACGGTCGTCGTTTCGATGGCTATCTCGACGGGTCTCGAAACGAGCCTGGTCCGGTTCATCTTGAACTCGGCCCGATTGATCATGTCGTTCATCCTGGCGAGGGCGCTGGGCACGGCGTTACCTCCTGGAGATCAGCAGTAATCGATGATCATCGGCGGCGGTGCTGCCTCTCTTCCGGTCCTCCGGAACCGTTGCGCTGCGAAGACCACCTCTCAGAAGATCATATGAAACGACGCGGGTGTCAATCCCGCAGTCACGAAGTTTGCCATCCTCCCCGGAACCCGGCGGTGGAGCTCGACCGGCGGGGCCGGGCGGATTTCCTCCACCTGATATCGTGCAAACTCCTTGCCAGGAAGCGCCGGTCGGCGAACGATTCGTCCGGTCCGCCCGTGCGGGGCGCTACTCGAGCGGAATACGCGATTTGTTCCGTTCGAGCCACCGGTCGAATGTCTGGAGCGACGGATTCAGAGACCGCGAAAAGTCGAGCGGCCTCACGCTGCAGTAGTACGATTCGAAGTCCCGCTTGAATTGAAACATGTTTCCGAGATCATCGGCGCCGGGGAATCCGAATCCCCGATACTCTTCCGGTGACACCTCGTTGTATCGCACTTCCTGGCCGAGCGCCCTGCTCAGCGAGGCGGCCATCTGTGATCCGGTCAGGTGCTCGCCGGCGATTCCCACTGTTTCTCCGATGAGCTCGTCCCCCCGCTCGAAGATGCCGAAAGCGCACTTCCCGATGTCCTCAGAGGCTATGCCAGGCAGCTTCCGGTCTCCCATGGGCAGAGTGAAGGCAAGGCTGCCGTCCGAACCCTTCTTCGGACCCATGCCGAAATGGATCAGGTTGTCCCAGTAGAAGGAGGTCAGGAGGAACGTCACCGGGAGATCGAGATCGGTGAAAAACAGGTTCGATTCGCCCTTCGCATCGAAGTGGGGAACCTTGTACTTCTCCTGCAGGGTTGGCATGCGGTCGTCTTCGAGCGGTACCCACCGGCGCGTGTCCTCGAGGGTGGACCAGATGACATGCTTCAGCCGGGCGTACTGAGCCCCCTCGGCCATGGCCCGTGCGTGCTCCTTCTCCTTCTCCGGAGAAAAATGCTCCCAGAAAAACGTGACGCAGTAGGCCCCGTAAGCTCCTTCGAATGCCCCCTTCAGGCTGCCGGGATCGTTGACGTCCGCCTCGACGACCTCCGCTCCCATCCCCGCCAGGGCTTTTGCCTGTGCGGACCCGGGATCCCGGGTGACGGCCCGGGGTGTGAACCCGCCCCGGCTGTCGTCCAGGATGGCACGAACCAGACCGCCGCCCTGGGAACCGGTGGCACCGATCACGGTGATGATCTTCTTCTCGCTCATTGTATTCTCCTTCCATCGGCTGGAGTTACAGCACCGGCAGCCGCTCGGGCGCCCGGCGTTACACCGGTTCGAACCGTACGACCATGATATCAGTATTGCCGGGAGGAGAATCAAGAGCCGGTGGGTATCAACGGGGCGGGTACGCTTCTTCCGCACCGGCGATTTGCCAAGCGCGGTTTACTTGAGAACTATCATTTTTTTTGTGGAAGTACTGTTTCCAACCTTCAACACGTAGAAGAATATTCCTGAAGACACGCTTTCGCCCTGGTCATCTTTTCCATCCCAGACAACCTGGTGGGTTCCAGGATTCAGTTGGGAGTTCACCAGCGCTCTAACCAGCCGTCCACGGGAATCGTAGATCGTCAACTCGACCTTGTGCAGCGAATCCGGGCCGTCCGGCACATCGAACGAAATGGTGGTTTCGGGATTGAAGGGGTTGGGATAGTTCTGTTTCAGTCTCTGCGTTTTCGGTGCGTTATATGGAGGCTGTCCTTCATCCCGGATCACATTCGTCAGGGAGAAGTCGAATATATACATCCCCTCGAAATTCGTTCCCGCGTACACGTACTCTCCGTCCGATGTGATCCCGATTGAAGATAATGGTAGATAGTAACCCACCTCGTGTATCTCTTCCGGTATTCCGATGTCGAGAACGTGAACACCATGTATCCACCCGGAGAGATACAGATAGGGATCACGTACGTGAAGCTGCACCCCGTAGGCAGCGTAGCTGTGAGCCACTTCCACCGGATTGACCGGATCGGAAATGTCGACGACGCGCACCCCGTTGTAATATGCCCCCACGTACAGATAGCCGCCCGAGATGTCGAGATCGAAGACGAGATCCGCTGTGGGAATATTCGACAGCTCCACCGGATTTTCGGGATCGCTCACATCGATCAGGTATGTCCCGTCGAATCCCGCTGCAAGGGCGGCGACGCCGTCTTCAACATCAACTTCGTGGCTGGATCCAATCGGAAAATATCCGAGAGCCACGATGGAGTCCGGACGGGTTACATCGAGGATACGCAGGCCGTCGTCTGCGTGGTGAGTGATCGACAGATAGGCATAGGGATAATCGATCGCGACATAACTCGTGAGAATATCGGCGTGATCGATCTGGGCGGGGTTACCGGGATCGCTGATGTCGTAGATGAAGAAACCTCGAGTCTTGCTCCCGATATAGGCATAGGGGTATCGTATCTCGACATCGTGGATGCCTGCGATATTGACGGAACTGACAATCCGGGGAAACGATGGATTTTTTACGTCGATGACGGTAAACCTTCCTTCCAGTGAGTCGTAGGAATCAACATTGTAATCACACACATAAAGATAGTCGCCGTACACTTCCACATCCTGGAGAGTGTGATTTCCATCATAAGAGCCGATCTTCACCAGATCCTCCGGATCCGAGATGTCGAAAATCTGCAGCGCCTCCTCGTCGAGTATGTAGAGGAGCGGATGATCCAGGGAAAAGTCGAAGACTGATTTGCCTTCATATCGACTGATAACGACAATGTTCTCAGGATCCTGCACATCAACGATCGACAAGTCACCGCGTATGCGTTCCATGACTACTGCCAGACCATTCCAGACTTCGACTCTGTAGAGAGACAGATTGTCAATGTATTGCGTACCGAGAAGGACGGGTGCGCCGGGGTCCGCCACGCTGAGGATACTCAGATTACCACCCTCGCAGAGGTAGAGAAAGGTGTCCGCGACAGCAACCTCGATGATCGACTCGCTGGATGTGTATGATCCGACCAGTTGCACGTTTCCCGGATCTTTCACATTGTAGATCCTCAGGCCGTCGCTGGCTGCGGCGACATACGCGAGGGAATCGGAAACCACCATACCGGCATTCTTGTGATTGATCGAGTAACGGCCCAGCTCTCTGATATCGGCCAGATTCGTGACGTCGAGGATGAATACCTCTTCTCCGCTGTCCACGTAGGCTGCATCGTTCTTCACGAATATCTGATCGATTTCCGACGGAAAGGCATACGATCCCGCGAGTTCGATGTCGTCTGCCGAGACCTCCTCGATGATCCATAGCTTCCTTTCACCTCGTTCGAGGAAGATATACGAACCGTCCCTGCACATCTGCCAAGATCTCTTGAATCCCGGGATCGATACTCTGTCTTTCAGAACAGGATTGGCTGGATCCGTGATATCGAAGAGCATCACGTAGTTCAGTGATGTCACGTAGCAGCGGGTCGGCGTTGAGAGCACGATCTCGAAGGGCTCCTCGAGGCACCGGCTCACGATGTGTGCAGAGGCGCGTATATTTACGAACGGATCGGCGCATACTTTTACGAGGGGG
>CAZMKB010000080.1:0-12373 GCA_964566685.1 uncultured Gemmatimonadota bacterium
GACAACGACGGTGACAGCGACATCTATGTCGTGAACTCGGGTGGCGGCAACGTGCTCTACCGCAACGACGACGGCGTGTTCACCGACGTGAGCGATGAGGCCGGCGTGGGACACACGGGAACGGGCCGCGGCAGCTGCTGGGCCGACATAGACGGCGACGGGGACATGGACCTGTTCGTCTCCAACAACGGGGCGGATGTCCTCTACCGCAACGACGACGGTGTGTTCACCGACGTAACGGCGGTGAGCGGTGTCTCCAGCACGGCCTCGGGGTACGGGTGCGCGTTCGTCGATTACGACAACGACGGCGACCAGGACCTGGCCGTCGCCACCGGAACCGCGTTTCTCATGTACCTGAACGACGGGGCCGGATCCTTCACCGAAGTGAGCAGCCTGGTGGGACTCTCGGGTGGCCTGGGAGTCGGTCTCGCCTTCGCCGACATCGAGGGGGACGGTGACCAGGATCTCTACGTCGCCCGCTCGAATTCGGTGGATGATCTCCTCTTCGAGAACCAGGGCAACGGGAACAGCTGGCTCACCGTGAGCCTCCGCGGGTCCTGGAGCGACAAGAACGGCGTCGGTGCCAGGCTCGAGGCCTGGGCCGGCAGCCGTGTCTACGTCAGGGATGTCACGGCCGGTTCGGGGCTCTACTCCCAGAGCTCCATCGAGACCGAGTTCGGGCTCCTCCGGGAGACGGTGGTGGACAGCCTCATCGTCGAGTGGCCGCGTGGCAGGAGGTCGACGCTGACGGGTATCGCAGCCGACCAGAGCATCGTGGTAAGCGAAGGAGGCTTCGTGGCCGTCCCGGTCAACATGCAGTAGAGAATCCGAAATACCGCTGGTGTGTATTCGAAAGGGCAGATCCTTCGCCGGACCTGCCCTTTCCGTTTATCCGGAGAAACGATAGGAAATCCGGATTTTCGGTTGACACCATCCGCGGTCCCGGGGTATAATGGGACCGCTGAGAAATCACACAGAGAATGTCGACTTCATCGGGAAAGGTGAACCATGCAAGCTCGTGCCAGTCTCCTGCTCGTCCTCGCTCCACTCCTCTGTCTCCACGCGGTCTCCGCCGCCCAGGCTCCTGTTCCGCCGTCGCATCAGGCGGTGCCCTGGAATGCCGGGCCGGTTCTCTGGCACCGGCACTTCGACGACGCGATGTACACCTCGACCGGGCTCTCGCAGCCCGCCCGGCTCGTCTTCGCGGGGACGTATCTGAATCCTCCCGAACAGGTGGAAGCGGTGCCGATCCTGGGTGGGGGCGAGGAGAGCTGGACATCCGGCGGAACGCAGTTCTACGTGGACGCATCCCGGGGCGGCGAGGTGCTCGCGGCCATAGACCACGTCTCTTCCGATTCGATCGCCACGGTCATGGAGTGGCGTCCCGACTCATCCACACCGCTCTGGTCCTATGAGATCCATCCCTGCCGGACCCTGGTGTGGCAGGGCTGGGCCAGCAGGAAGCCTGTAGCAGTCTCCGACGACGGCTCGACGATTGCAGTCACCACCAACATGTACACGCCGGACGGTCAGAAAGGACGCCTCACCGTCTTCGAAGCGGGAAACGGAAATCCGATCGTCGAATACGATCTCCCCGATCCGGCGGGAAACGCGACGGCGACGGAGATATCGGCCGGCGGCGAATTCGTCGCCGTGGTCGCCTGGCCGAACGTCCATGTGTACGATGTCGCCGCTCGGTCGCTTCGCTGGAGCGGCTCGCTCCCGGCCGGCAACGACGCCCTGGCGATATCCGGAGACGGGACCTACCTGGCCTGGGGGTGGAGCACCTTCTCCCTGCGGGAGTGGACAGGATCCTCCTATGATCTTCTGTGGTCTCACTCACCCGGCAGCGGATACTACGTGGGACAGTGCGCGCTGACCACCGACGGCACGGCTCTCGCCGTGTCCTGGGACAACGGCAACACCACCCCCAACGAGACCTGGCTCGACCTCTACGAGCTGCCCTCGCTCGACCTGATCTGGACGTATGACTATGTTCCCACGCCTGCCGGCTTGTCGATGCCTCCCGTACCGCCGGCGGCCGGCGACCCGCCCCGCCAGCACGTCGACATCCCGTCGCAGATGCGCTTCTCCCCAGGTGGAGACCGCCTGGCCGTCGCTTCCTGGGGCGGGGAGTTCCCGGAGATCCACGTCTTCGAGCGCTCCGGGCCGGACCCTGTCTTCACTCTCGACACTCCCGGCTCGATGTTCGACATCGACATCATCACCACCGGCAGCGGCACGTCGTATGTAACAGCGTGCGGGAAGGCCGTTCATGCCGGCCAGAGCGGCCGGGGCGGAGACTTCTACGCCGTCAGGATCCCGGCCGGAGGTGTGGCGGGTCGTCACCTGTCGTACGCACCGCTCACCGATCCGATCGGGCCGGCTGCCGGGTCCCGGGTCGATCAGCAAACTTCCGTTTTCGAGTAACCGTCCGCCGGATGCAGGGAAGGGGTCGAGTTCCGTTCGAACCGGGACCGGACTACCCGGAGCGTACCAATCCGCACGCGTGCACATCCTGCACAGATGAAGTGCCCCTCCCTTTCCCTATCGTTCCGGATCTACACAGTCCCCGGATGAGGCAGAGCTTTTCGATGTTCGCGGCTCCCTCGAGAAAACGGCACGATCATATCCAATCCATTGATAGACAGCAAGTTGCGAAACTTGCCCCGCCCCGTGGCATGTCGGTTGCGTTTTTACTGTGGCGGAGGCAGCCTGATAAGGCTCTGTGATTATCAATCCTTCTCGGTTCCACATTTCCCGTTTTCCCGGGGAGTACGCAGGCATCCGTGCGCCCTCCGGCCTGAGATAGAAAAGCGAAAACAATGCGGGCGTGCCTTCCAGTGAAAGCACGCCCGAATTTTCAGGGTGCGGTCGGGATCAGGTCCCGATCGCCTTGCTGCCTCCGCTAGTTCTCGATGGTGAACGACACCGAGTCGAGGATCAGGAGGCTCCCGAAGGACGGGAGCCCGTCGGCCACACCGTCGACCGCCAGAAACCCCTGGTAGGAACCCAGGAGGGCATTACCCGGGGTGAAGTCGAGGGCCGTACCGGCGTAGTTGCCGAGCGGACCGGAGTCGAGCTCGCTCGTCTGTCCGAGGTTCCAGCCCATGATGGGGCCGTCGCCGTCGTAGGTGAGCCACTGCAGGTTCCCACCCAGAGGCGTCCTGAGGGCGACCCAGACGTCGCCGTCGTTACCGGTCTGATCCCCGGCAACCACGGCGTAGTTCATCGTCAGGTTGCTACCCAGGGGAACGGATACGCCTGAGTCGCCGCCGTTCACCTTGAGATCGACCCAGAGCTCGGCAGGGGACAGCGACAGGTCGTCGTAGTAGACCGCCGGGTTGTTGTAAGCGAAGAGGTCGACCGAGGCGATGTCCAGGGGACCTGTGCTCTGGCCGAAGGGTCCGGCCGTCCAGGGCTGACCGCCGCCGTAGGTCGGGTGATCGGCAACGTTGGGATCGTCGAGGAGCTGGCCTTCGTAGTAGATCTGCAGCCAGTCTTCATCGAGGTCGATGAAGACCCTGATTTCAGCCCAGTCACCGGTCACGTAATCGGGACCGATGACCTCGGTGGTGCTCCCGCAGTCGCAGTGGATCTTCCCGTCGTTCGCAAAGCCGAACTGCACAGCCCAGATCACCTCGCTGGGATAGTACTGGCTCTGCATGATGAAGTAGCTCGGGTTCACGCCGGGCGACCAGCCGTCGGGAATGTACATGTTGGCGACGTAGAACCACTTGCCCGATGTGTAGCCGTCATACTGGTGAATGAGGTCGGAAGCCCCTGCGATTTCGACGGACTGGGGGGAGCTCAGGGAGTAGATGTCGACGACATCCGCTCCTGCATTCGGATCCCCGTTCCAGCCTTCCCAGCCGCCCTGGCCGATGATCTCGCCGAGCGGGTAGGAATCGAAGTCGTCGGACCAGTCTGCGGATGCGAGGACGGGCAGGCAGAGAAGCGAGAGGACACATCCTGCCACTGTCAGTGCTCTCATGGCATGTCTCCTTTCCGTGGCTCTCCCGGTGGAGCCGTGAGTGGTGTTCGTGCCGAACGGATGAACCCTCCCGGGCCGGGCGTTGAAGCAGTGCAGGCATTGAATGGAGACTTCTTCCTGCGGACTCCGGTGCCTGCTACCGTCCGGCATGCTGTCGGGGAAATGGTGATCGGGGAGTCGAGCCTCCTTTCCGCGGCGCCGTTTTCGGTGCCGTAAGAGAAACGGGTTTTTCAGTATTGTCTGAACAGCGGAGTTTCAGTCAGGGGCACAAATCGGATACGGTCGGTGGATCATGTCCTGCTTCGTTTCCTGTGCCCTCGTTCCATCTGCGATCAGAACACCACCCGTAACCGTCGAATCGTTTCTCATCGAGGGGGTCTATCGAACCAGAAGAAGTTCGTGTCGGTCTCGGATGTTTCTTTCTGAACTCTATTCGTATTGTAGCACAGGGCGAACGACTTTGTCAAGGGAATATTTCTCCCTTTGCGATGTCGACGGAATTCTCTCTTGTCCGTGGCCTGCTTCTGATTATTATATGTGCAGGCTCCGCGGATGATACCGGTGTCGTCCGCCCGGGACGAAGACCTGTTCCGTGCAGTGCTCCGGTGAATCCACGAAGAAATGCCCGGGAGGTGCTCTGCATCCCTCTGTCAGCCGGGGGGATCCGCCTTCCGAACCGCGAGGAACAACTCCGAGATGAAATACAAAATCCTTCTCCTTTTTCTGACCTGCATGATGACGGGAACGGGTACTTCGCTCCCATCTCCGGATGAGCCGGCTAACGGTGCTTCCATCCAGGGTACCGTGGTCGATTCAGAACTCGGATCCCCGGTCGAGTATGCGAACGTCGTTCTCTTCCACAGGGCCGACAGCACCCTGGTGACGGGTCAGATCACCGACGAGGACGGATATTTTCGTCTGACGGACATTGCACCGGAATCCTATTACCTGGAAGTCAAATTCATCGGCTACCACGCGAAAACCATCGATCTCGTGGAGGTCGAGGATTACCGCTCCGCTGTCGTTCTCGGCACCATATCCATCGATCGGGCCGCCATCCCGCTCGAAGGCGAGGAGATCGTCGCCGACAGGCCGGCCGTCGAGTTCAGGATCGACAAGAAGGTCATCGATGTCGACAAGCAGTACACGGCTGCATCGGGAACCGCCGTCGATGTCCTCGAGAACGTGCCGTCGGTGACCGTCGACGTCGAGGGAAACGTGAGCCTGAGGGGAAGTACCAATTTCACCGTTCTGATCGACGAGCGGCCCACCGTCCTCGAGCCCAGCGAGGCTCTCCAGCAGATCCCGGCCGGCACCATCGAGAACATCGAGATCATCACCAATCCATCGGCCCGGTACGACCCCGACGGGACATCGGGGATCATCAACATCATCACGAAGAAGAGCGAAACACGGGGACGAAGCGGCATCGGAACGCTGAATGCGGGATTCGACGAGAAATACGGTTTTGAGTTCCTGTTCAACGACAGGACGAGGAAGCGAAACATCTTCATCGGAGCCGATTACAACAGGCGCGTCTATCCGGGGACGGTGAGCGTGGAGAATCGGACAGAAGACGGAGACACGACGTTCTTCGTCGACTCCAGCGGGGATCTCGGCCGGAAGAGGACCCGGTACGGGGTGAGCGGCGGCATCGAGCTGAATCTCGGAGCGCGGGATCTCCTCGGCACGGGAGTCCGTTTCGGCCACAGGTCGGGCGAGGGCGACTCGAGGCTCCTGTACGACGAGTGGTCGGAACCGGGAGAGGCGAGGGAGCGCTCCACGAGTATCACCGATCGCGGTCGCAGCGGTGGCTACTATTCCGTGAATGTCGATTACCGGCATGCCTTTTCAGGGAACGGGCACGAGCTGGTCGGCCAGGCTGTCTACGACGGGAGGGAGGGCGACGAGGAAACGCTGAACGAGCTTCTCGATGATGAGGGGATCGTCCTGAGCGGGAGGCGAACCACAGAGAAAGGACCGTCGAAGAGGCTGCGCCTGAAGCTCGACTACGCGCTGCCGTTGAACGAGAGTGACCGGTTCGAGTCCGGGTACCAGAGCAGGATGAGGCGCTCCGAGGACGGCACCATGCTGTTCGAGTACGATCCGGCCGGAGGCCGCTACGAGTCGTACCTGAGTTCACCCACACGACCGAATACCATCGCGACATTCATTCCCTCTATGCGCTCTACTCGGGAGAACACGGCAGCTTCGGCTATCAGGCGGGATTGCGGGGAGAATACACGGATCGGACGACGGAACTGGCCGACACCGGTGAGCGTTATACCATCGACCGCTGGGACTATTTCCCCACGCTCCACCTGTCGTATGCGACATCGGAGATTCACCAGGTCATGGGGAGCTATACCCGCAGGATCGAGAGGCCCCGGGGCTGGTACCTCGAGCCGTTCGAGACATGGATGGATGCCTACAACGTCCGGAGGGGCAATCCGGACCTCGATCCCGAGCACATCGACTCCTACGAGCTGGGCTACCAGGCCAGCCTCGGGAAGAGCCTCCTTTCGGTCGAGGCCTACTACCGGGTGACGCACAACAAGATCGAGCGCGTCCAGACCACGTACGATGCCAACATCATCCTGCACACCCTCGAAAACGTGGGCAGGGACTACACCTTCGGGACCGAGTTCATGGCGGACGTGGATCTCTCCGGGTGGTGGACACTGAACCTCATGGGAACCCTGTACCGCTACCGAGTGAGCGGTGAGCTCTTCGATGAGGATTTCTCGAGGGAGAGCGACAACTGGGCCGCGCGGCTCAACAACACCTTCAAACCGGCGAGGAACACTCGGATCCAGTTCAACGGAGTCCACAACAGTGCCACGGTTTCGGCACAGGGACGTCGGGAAGGGTACTTCACGGCCGATGCGGCCGTCCGGCAGGATTTCCTGGAGGGGCTGGTCTCGGTCACGCTCCAGCTGGAGGACATCCTCAGCACGGCGAAATACGAACACACGTCGGAAGGCCCGGATTTCTTCTACTACAGCCTCTCGGACCGAAAATCACCCGTCGCAGTGCTCGCCATCAGCTACAACTTCAACAACTTCAGGCCGGAGGAGGAACCGGAAAGGACCACCGACGAATCCGAGCCTGAAGGAATGTATTAGCCCCTTGGCCAGGAACTGGTTCAGTTGCCTGAGAAGCAGCTGTCCCCTGGGATTCGTGATGCTGCCTTCCGCGGAGAGGGCGATGATCTCATCGTATTCCTCCCGGGTGAGTCCGCAGTTCACGAGCGATCTCCTGAAAAGCTCGTCAAGCCTGGATTCTGATTCGGAGTCCATGCCGTTCCTCATACCGTTCTTCCCCGGTTTCCCGGCGTTCGATTCGGCGGCGCCGGACCTGCCGTCACAGTCCGGCACACGGGTGAGCGGAGGTGCTTCGAAGCGAAGGATACATCTGACAGCGGACGGGCGGAATGGCTCCGGGGCAAGCCGGGCGGCTGAAAAAGCCGGGTCCCGCTATCGGAACCCGGCAGTGTGTGATCAAGGATTTCCTCCGTGAGGAGAATGTCCCCGGGTCGAGTTCTACTCGATGTTTATCTGATAGCAGTCGTAGACATCGTTCACCTCTGCACAGATGAACGCTGACAGCGAAGGCGCACCCGGGTGGATCCGGCTCTGGAGGTTGACGGGCCCGATGGTGGTCTGCGCCGGGATGTTGAATGTCAGCGGTCCCCACAGGGTGAGCTGCCAGGCCAGTGTGTTGGTGGCATACACCCTCCCCACCGCTCCGGTAATGGGCGAGGTCGAGTTGTTCGTCACGGTGATCGCGTACTGCACCCAGTCACCGGGGCTGAAGTCCTGGCCGTTCACCGGGACGATGTCGACCTCGAGGTCGGCGGCCGGGTGACAGATCTCGTAGCAGACGATGAGGTTCGGATACGGATCTTCGGTCTGCCAGAGGCCTCCGATCGACGCGGTGCCCGGAATCAGGTCCGTGGTGAAGAAAAGCCCGCCGGCGATGCCGCTGGTTCCCGGGAAATCAGCCAGCACGTCGTGGCTGACACCGGTGAACGAGCCAGAACCGAGATCGTACTGCAGGATGTACTGCGAGAATCCCGACCCGTCGCCCTGGTCGAACACCCAGAGATACGGACCTCCGTCGCCGCAGACATTGTCATAGGCGAAGCCGTAGTTGCTCGTGGCGGTCGTGAGGTTGAACGAGTTCACGATCGTGCCGGAGCGATTGACTTCCCAGACGGGATCTCCCCAGTTCGAGCAGAAGAACGTGTCGTCGTCCTCGTTGTAGGCGATGGCGCGGCACTGGAAGCTGCCGGTGATGGTTCCGACCAGGGTCTCGGAGTCGAAGTCCATCTGCCAGATCGTCCCGCCGGCGGCGCCGCCGTAGAAGTAGGTGCCGTCGTAGGCCAAGTCGCGGAGACCGCTGACGCCCGGGATCGAGAACTGCTTGACCAGGTTGCCGTCGATGTCGTACTGGTGGATCAGGTTCGAGGCCCACCTGGTGGAGTAGAAGTAGGTACCGTCGAATTCGCAGCCGGCGTTGCCCAGTCCTCCCGATGGCGTGGAGACATCGAAGACATACTGCATGTCCCAGATGGAGAGAATCAGGTCACCGGGACCGGACCCCGGGGAATCGCTGACCGCAGGATTCTCGTCCACGTGCATTGTGCCTGCCCAGGCGATGCCGGCGACGGAGAGCACTGCCACAGCAGTGATGATGCTACGGAGACAGCGCATACGACCTCCTGTGTTGAGGGAAGGGGTTGTTTGTACACGAGCCATCATATCACAAAAACGGCACATTGTCAATCAAATAATTCGTTCTCTCGACCCGCCAGTGTGGGTTTTCTCCCCTCCTCCCCTCTCAGGGAACGCGTGGAAAATCGGAGTACCCGGAAGAGGCAACCGCCCGTTTCCTGCCTCACGGCGTCACTGAACGACGGCGTTGACGATGATCGAGGTCCGGCCGAGCTCCGCCGCCTGAGCCCACACCTCGTGACCGGTTGCCCCCGGACCGAGCCGGCGGGTGAGGCTCGCTTCGCCCGCAGCGTCGGCTATGGCCGAGCCGATCTCGATCGGCTGTGAGATGCCGATGATGACGCCGAGCGGATCGATCGGAACTTCTCCCTCACCGGTGAGGCTGAACCCGAAGAACACTCTTCTCCCCGGAGTCGCTCCCGTGGCGGTGACCTGGGCGGTCTCTCCGCCCACGAGGTTCGAGATCTCGAGGCTGAAGGGAGCACACACACCCTGCGGGTTCTCGAGTGCATCGAGGAGCGCCGCGTTGTCGATGGCCGTCCCGCTGTTCGAGCCGCCCTCCGACGTACAGCCACCGTGGGTGTGGATGCCGATCGCCTCGCCGGTGTCTTCGTTCAGAACGGCCGATCCAGAATTGCCCCCGGTCGTGTCGACCCGGTATTCCACGGTGGTGCCGGATAGATCCCAGTACGGACCCGTGTGGGACTTCTGCACCTGGTTCCACTCCAGGGGAACGGGCGGGGACACGGTGCCGTACCCGGTGATGCGGATGATCTGTCCGCTGACCTGCGGGGCTTCGTCGGCCAGCGGGTAGTACTCGCCGCCGGCGGCGAGAAACGGCGTCAGCCCCGTCTCCGTGTTGGGAAAGCAGCCGAAGTAGGCCCAGTCTGACCCGACGCCGCCGTCCGAGAACTGGCGGGAATCAGGATCGACGGTGTACTGATCCTCCGGACCGGGGTGATTGAGGTTTCCCTCCCCGTCCGAGAGCGGCACATTGAACTCCGCCACCTGCAGATCGCCGGGACCGTCCGCGCAGTGACCGGCTGTCAGCAACTGGTGATGCGCGTCGTCGATGATGAACCCGGTACAACCGACCGGCATGATCCTGCAGTCCCGCTGGGCAGAGGAAAGGAGACGGTCGTCGGTGGGGCCGCAGATCGATGTGAAGCTGTCATAGTCTTCGATCCCCGCCGTGGCCGTCGAGATGACCACACGGTTCTCGAGGGCACCCGGCACCGCGACGAGCTCGACGAGAAGCTGGTCGCCGTTGAAATAGGCGGTGGAATTCCGCCACTGGCGGCAGGCCGTCGCCCCCAGGTGCTGGACGGCGGCGTCTTCCAGCGAGGTGATTCGAATCACCGAGCTTTCGAGACTCTCCGGGTCGACCGGGAGCCTGACCGTCTCGAAGTGGAGCCGCAGCCAGGCGGCGCCGGGAACGTCGACGAGCGTCGACCAGACGATCTGCGTCTCCGTTCCGTGGTTGAAGTGGCTTCCGGAATCGATGCCCAGCTTGACATCGCGGCTGGGGGGCGGCGCCTCCTGCGCCCGTGCCGCCTGCAGCCCCGGAAGTGTCAGAAACAATACGCCCGCGAGAATTGCCGCCAGCCGACCCGGCACGCGGCCTCCGTACATCCTGCTTTTCTGGTACATACGCACCTCCTCATTCTTCGCTGATGATAGCACGAAGGTCGAAGTCCTGTCAATCGAATAATCGGGTCGGGAGGCTCCCGCCATCGGGAGGAGACACGAGCTGCGGGAAGGGGATCAGGTCGAGCTTTCGCGCTTGGCCTTCAGCTTTGCGTCGATGAACTGCCTGTGGGGGATACGCAGGAGCCGGGAGAACTTGCGCATGAGGTAGTCTTCGTGCTTGTCGAGCTTCCCGTCGACGTAGACGATCCGCCAGGCCAGCTCCAGGATCTGCTGCTTTTCTTCGTCGCTGTAGTTCTCGTTGATGAGGTTGGCGAACCGCCACAGGTCGAGGCTGTCGGCCAACTCCCCGGCGGCGGATTCCATCAGTGCATCGACGTGCTCGTCCTCCAGTCCGTAGCGCGTTTTCAGTACGCTTATGACGGTCTCCTGCTCCTCCCCGGTGAATTCACCGTCGATCCCGGCCATCTCCAGGAACAGAGCGCAGGTGGCGATGCGGACGTCGTGAGCCGATGCCGGTGCCCTGCTCTGGCTCTCCTCGTCATCCGGCGCGGCGAAGAACTTTTTTATCAGGTCTATCATCCCTCCGCTCTCGTATCTCCTGTTCCTGTTAAAATAAGGCCTGATTCGCTTGACATCAACTCCGGCCTTTGCTAATATGGAAACACCTTGATTCAGCACGGTCTCGACCATGGTGTCTCCTGTGCTGTTTTGCTGTGTGGAGCGCGAACCCGAGGAGGTAGTTCTCATGACATCCGAAAAAACATTCTGTGCCTTCGTCCTCAGCCTCGTGGTGCTGGTGACGGCTGCGGCGAACCTGGCCGGTTATGCACTCATTGCAGAGCACACGACCGTGGAAGAGCCCGTGCACTCGTCCCGGCTGACGATCGGGGAAGAGATCCACGAAATCCACGAAACCATGCATCCCTACACGGGCACCGGCATCGTCTGGGAACAGAGATTCACCTGGCCGGATGCCGGCTACATCAGTATCCACTTTGCGGAATTCGACCTCGCTCCCGGTGACTTCGTCGAGATCGCCAGTCCCGACGGGGAGTACGGTTACATCTATCAGGGACAGGGCAAGGTGGTCAGGAGAGGCGAAGCGGTCCTGAGCGAGTTCTGGGCAACCCACATCCCGGGTGAGACCGCAATCGTCAGGCTCTACAGCAGCGGCCCGGGTTCCTCCTTCGGTTTCATCATCGACAAGTGGGCCCGCGGTTTCGAGAAGGAGGTCATCGAGGAGATCCTGGGGATGGGATATCGAGGCGACATCGACGCCATCTGCGGGAACGACGACAAGGAGTGGGCGCCCTGCTACACGGGAGACATCTATGACAAAGCGAGAGCGGTCGCCCGGCTGATGATCGGCGGCACCGGGGCCTGCACCGGCTGGCTCGTCGGCAGCGAGGGTCATCTCATGACCAACTATCACTGCATCAGTTCGCAGTCAGAAGCCGACAACACCGACTACGAGTTCATGGCCGAAGGGGAGTTCTGTGAGACGGACTGCTCGTCGTGGGGAGCCTGCCCCGGCGTGGTGGAGGCCTCTTCCGGAGACATCATCAGCTCAGATTACGATCTCGACTACACGCTCATCCTCCTCGATTCCAACCCGGCCCCGGAGCACGGCTACCTGCAGCTGAGGGAGGAGCTCCCCGAGGTGGGGGAGACGATGTTCATCCCCCAGCATCCGGGTGCCTGGGGAAAGCAGATCGCGGTGTATGACGATCAGTCGGCCGGTGACTGCAATGTCTACAGCCTCGACGAGGATCCCTGCATCGGCGGACCCGGGGACATTGGCTACATGTGCGACACGAACAACGGGAGCTCGGGTTCCCCGGTCATCGCGGTGGAGGATCTCTTCGTGATCGCCCTCCACCACTGTGCCTACTGTCCCAACCGGGGCGTGCCGATTCCGCCCATCATCGAAGACATCGGCCCCGATCTGCTTCCCGCCGACTTGGTTGGTACTCTGATCTACAACCAGAAGACC
>CAZMKB010000081.1:0-1661 GCA_964566685.1 uncultured Gemmatimonadota bacterium
GAACGACGGCCCGCCGTGGTACTGCGCCACGAGGGCGTCGGTGATGACGAGCCGCACCTTCTCTCGAATGAACCGGTGGCTGCAGAGATCCGCGATGTAGGGGGAGCAGTTGCTGTCGTGATACTTGTTGGGGTTGTGGATCGCCCCGTAAAAGTTCTTCATGGCGAGCGTCACGCCGGCCAGGTCGTGGTCCTTGAGAACCGGCACGTTGATCACCGCCGTGGTCCGTTTCGAGAGGATGGGGCTGAAGATGCTCCCCACCGATCCCGCAAATTCCAGCTCGCTCGTGTCGTAGTCGCCGTTCGTCCCGTAGCACCGGCAGCCGCCTCCCGTCCGTCTGATCTCGAAGCCCGCCCGCCGGAGGTCCCGGTCCGTGCGGTCCCAGACGATGATGTTCTTCTCCTTCACACCGGCTCCCGTAAGCTTGCCGGTGATGAGCCGGACGAGCTCCGGGTGGGTGGAGAGGCCGCGCCCCGCCAGGCAGTTGACCTTGATGCCGACGGAGTCCTCGGGGCCGAAGAGCGACTTCCAGGCCGAGGCGGGTTCCGTGCCGGAGAGCTTCTCCATGGCGGAGTCGAGGAGCTCGTCGAGGAGTGCCGTGTCGATCTCACGGTCCGGGCCGAGGATCTTCGGATTCCGCGCGATGACGACCCGGGGTGATGGTGTGCCGGCCGCACGGGGAAGGCGGGGACCGGTCGAGCTTTCCTCCCTGCGATCTCCCCGGAGTCTCCCCGTCCCCAGGAAGGACAGGAGACCGGTGATGACGGTTCCGAGAAAGCCCCGTCTCGAGTATCCCGTGAACTTCATCGACGTATCTCCCCGAAGCGTATCACGACAGCGGGCCAAAGCGGCCGTCCGTAACAATGTACAACAGCATCAGCCGGCAGTCAAATGGGAGGAACTCCGTCCGGAAGGAGAAGGCTTCTCTCGGATGAGGGCTTTCGGTCAGGTCGCCTCGCGGATGAATTTGCTGACCTCGTCGGGGTGGCCGAACAGCCAGAGGTGATCATTCTTCCGGAACACCCGGTTCGGATCCGAGTGCGGTTCGTAGTCCTCCCCCTCCGATCCGATGAACGGGATGAAAACGCCCCACTTCTGGCGGATGTTGGCTTCCAGGATCGATTTCCCGATGAGCTCCGAGTTGGCTGTGAGGGTCACCTCGTCCATGACGAAGCGGGTGGTCATGGGGAGCTCGATGATGCGGGATATCTTCCGTTTGTCGGGGTCGATCAGGTCGTAGGCGAGGATGCCCACTGAGTAGAGGAATATCGATATGTCGAGGATCATGACGAACGACATGAGGATCTTGCCGGTGTCGGTGAGGGGTATTACCTCACCGTAGCCGAGGGTCGTGAGGGTGAGGATGGACATGTAGAACGAGTCGATGAGCGGCCAGCCCTCGAAGACGATGAGGATGAGGGTCGACGGGAGGATTGCCCCGACGTAGAGGAGAAGGGCGATCAGGAAGCGCCGCCTGAGACGCACGTAGGCGGTGCTGTGGCTCTTCCAGTCACCGGTTCTGGCAGCACGTATGTCATCCGCTTCCGCCTTTGTCATTGCGCGTAACCGGACCCGCCCCGCCGTCCGCCCCGGCCACGTCGCCCCTGCCGCAGGAGATCGGTGAAGACACGCCGCTCACCTGCGCCGGAAGAAGTCGATCG
>CAZMKB010000081.1:1671-12328 GCA_964566685.1 uncultured Gemmatimonadota bacterium
TGGGCCAGCTTCGTGTCGACCACTCCCCACCGGCGGACACGGTCGTCGACATACTGTGGAATCGACATGTCAGGTTCCTCTCTTCGGCGTGTCAGAAACGTCGTTCATATCCGAATATCATAAGGCTGTAATCGAATCCGTAATAGCCCGCCCGGAGGACGGCAATCCGGAAACCGTTTCTCTCGGTGACATTCAGGTCGAGCCCCGCGAGCAACTGACCGCCGGCACCCGAATTTTCCGCCAGAGCCCCGCCGAGGCGTACACCGATGCTCTCGAGATGACCCTGGAACGGTTCATACACAGGGATCTTTCCGCAGGACGACGGTATATGTTTCGGTAGCGATGGAATTGGTGTGCAGGGGTGAGCGGTGTCACAAATGATGTCGGCGCTCCTGAAAACAGGATTGTCGTTCCAGAGGAACGTGTCCTGACGCCCCGGGGCAATGACATCCATCCCGGTATTTGGACCCGTGCTCACCGCCCACCCTCTATCGAAAAAAGCGAAGCCGGCTGTGCGTTCTTTATCATGGCCGAGACGGGCGGCTCGACAGGACGAGTGAGCTTTCGTCGTCCGGGACTCCCGTACAGAATCCTCACGACATGTTCCGGCATGTATGAATATTCTATCATCATCACTCAGCAGTGTCAATCCCGCATCCCTGCACAAATACACAATGGCTTGACTTTACACCCGTCATTCTGTAAAGTGGCAGTATCCCGGGATTCGGGTGTGGCACTCAGTGTTGTTCTCCCTGAGCAGGAGACGTTTCAGGATCGCGGCGGAATCCTTTCGGGGAAGGAGGTTGGAGCCATTGGCTGGAAAGTCGAAGAATCCATCGAGTGGGACGGGGTCGGAGATAAAAACATGGGTCGACGGCTTGAAATAGTTCGACGATACGGACATTGAGATGGACGACGGGAAGTGGGAGGAGTTGGCTGATATCAAGGATCGTCTGATCTCAATCGGAAAGCCGGCGGTGCCGGAGTTGATCGAGCTGTTGAAGGAGCCCGAGACCCTGAGCGCCTGCGGCGCCGTGGAGGTGCTGGGTGAGATTGGCGATGAAAGAGCTATCGGCCCCCTCGCGGATGTTCTGGAAGAGAAGGACATCGGAGATCTCGCCGGTGAGGCGCTGGTGAAGATGGGCCCGGCCTGCCTGCCGGAGGTGATCCGCCGGGTCGAGGAGCGGGTGGCCGATCCCGTAAAGGAAGAAGATCGGATCAGGCAGGTCACTGATTCCGCGCTCTCGACGATTGCCGGAATCCGGACGGATACCTCCGTCGAGTTTCTCATCGACCTGCTGTACGACTACATCTCGATGATGCCCCCCGAGGAATTCGACGTCGAGCAACACGAGTGGAAGTATCAGAACGTCGATTTCTTCCATCTCCTCGATTGCATGGTCCGGCAGCAGGATCGGCGGGCAATCCCGGCTATCAGAGCCGCACAGAAGGCCTTTCCTGAGGAGTATGTCGACCACAAGATGTGCCGGCTCGCCATCGAGCGGATCGAGACCGGGAAGGTGGAAGGGTACATACCTCTCGAGGCCGTCGAGCATGCTTTTCCCACTGAAGTCATCATGAATGCCTTCCGGACGGTGCTCGACGGTCTGAAGGAAAGTTCTGAGGAGTATCCCGGCCCAATCCCTTGGGATGAGAGGGAGATGGAATGGATCGAACGTCGCTTCAGGCCGACGGAAGGGACGTGCCAGCTCTGCGGAGGGATGTTCACCAAGCAGGGGATGTTGCGCCACCTGAGCTCCTGTCGATGGGGAGGGGGATCCCTGAAACCGGCCGGTTCTTTGAAGAAAGAGACAGCGATCGTGGTGGGGAAGATGGAAACAAGCGGGGTCTTCCATATAGTGGTGGAGGGGGAGGACCTGCCTGACTACTGGATGCATCTCGAGGTTCCGGCGGACAGCACCCTGGAGACGCTCGACCACTTCCTCCGGGAGACCTGGCTCGAGTGCTGCGGTCACCCGAGCTCGTTCCGGATCGAGGGGATATCCTATGCGAGCGGCCATGCTACAGACCCGATGCTGGACCACGAGATTCGGAACCTCTCCACCCGGCTCGATGCTATTCTTCGGCCCGGTATGAAGTTTCACCACGAATACGACTATGGCTCGACGACGCAACTCTCCCTGCGGGTCGTGTCGGAGAGGGCCGAAGGGAAGTGGCGGGGAGGGATCCGCCTGCTGGCACGGAACGAACCTCCGGACATCCCCTGCGAATCGTGCGGTCGGCCGGCCGCGCGGGTTTGCACCGGGTGCATCGACTGGGGAGAGGCGTGGTTCTGTGACGACTGCGCTTCCTGGCATGAATGCGACAGTGAAATGTTTCTCCCGGTCGTGAATTCTCCGCGCGTCGGCGTCTGTGGATACACGGGCTGAAGCGGGAAGGAAGAGAAGGACTCGCGCGAGTCGAAGAGGAATCCATGTCTGGGGATCGCGTTCGGAGCTCGTAACTCACGGATCGAACGGGTGCCGTCACTGATGATGAACGCTGAACACCCGCTCCGGAAGGATGATCCGCCGCCGCCCGCGTTCTCGGGGGCCGGGAGCTCGCGCGCATCGGGCGCTTCCTCCTCGTGCCCGCGACCGGCATCGGCGACACGGTGCAGTTCAACCCCGTGATCCGGAACCTGAGGCGGGCGTTTCCGGATGCCCGGCTCCGCGTCGTGGCGGTTCACGCGGGCTGCGACACGCCGGAGAAGGAGCGGGGACAGGGGCCCTTCGGGGCGCTCGTGTCGTCGGTCCTCGAGACCGTGGAAGGAGTGGGCGTGATCTTCCTCGGCGGACCGGGTGAAGATGCAGGGCCGGTCCTCGCCCTCTTCGGACCCTCCGATCCACGCCGGACGGCGCCGTGGGCACCCGGAGGGAGCGTCACCATCATGAGAACCGGCATCGAGTGCAGCCCCTGCTACCAGCTCTACTCTGGGAGGATCAGCTGCCGTTTCGGCCCCGGCGACATCCGCTGCATGAAAGACATCGCGCCGGACGAGGTGCTCGAAAAAGTCACAGGCCTCCTGCGTGCTACTCCAGCACGGTCATCTTCTTCGTGAACATCCCCCCGTCGGTTCTGAGCCGGTACAGGTAGATCCCCGAGCCGACCCGCTCGCCCCGGTCGTTTCTCCCGTCCCAGGTCACCGCGTGCGTGCCTGCGGGGAGGTTCCTGTCGATAAGGGTGCAGACGTGCCTGCCGCGCAGGTCGAAGACTTCGAGCCGGATCTCCTTCCTGTCGCCGGCCGTTCCCGCGACGTCGAAGGTGATCGTGGTCATCGGGTTGAACGGGTTCGGGTAGTTCTGGGAGAGGGCGAAGGCTTTCGGCATGGTGTGGAAACCGTCGCCGCCCTCGATCAGCGTCGTCGTGGTGTCGACCGGGCAGTTCGAGCTGAAATCGTCGAGGTAGAGCCCCTCGGCGACATCCGAGTAATCGGAGACGAACTTGAGACGCAGCTCGACCCTCGTACCCACGGGGTAGTGGGAGAGATCGTAGCTCTCCCGGTGCCAGAGCTCTCCCGTGTTGAGGAGAGAGTCGAGCGCGCCGCCGCTCCCGATGAAATCGAGGTCGACCCAGCCCGAGCCGTCGTTGGCCTGGACGTACAAGCCGTCCACCCCGTACACGGCGACCTCGTACCAGCACCAGAACGATATCCTGGCGTTGGGGGCGACGTAGACGGACGGAGGCAGGAGCTCTGCTTTCATGCGGTTCACGTACTGGCCGGTGCTCTCGTCGCCGGAGTACCAGCTGTAATCCCCCGAGTAGGGCCGAAGCGTCGAGAGGTTCCAGTGGTCGTTCGTTCCCATGTGCCGCCAGCGCCCTTCACCGGACTCGAAATCATCGGCCAGCCGCTCGGTGGCGACCGTCAGCGTCACCGTGTCCTGAGCCGTGTTGCCGTCGGCGTCGGAGAGGTCGAGGACCACCGGGGGGAAGGCCGGTGTCGGGGCATCGGGTGCGGCCGAGAGAGAAACCTCGAGCGTCTCGCTCGCTGCCGGCAGCAGGGTGCCCAGGGAGAAAGAGGTCTGGTCGAGCTCGATCGAGGGATCGAGGGAAGCCAGCTCCGCCGCGACGTCGTGGGCATAGCCCAGGCCCGAGTTCCCGACGAGGATCCTGAGCACCGCGCTCTCGCCCGGGTCGAGCAGGCTGTCCCCGTCGCCGCCCTGCATGTCATCAAGCAGATAGGAGAAGCAGCCGAGGGAAGACGACCGCGTGATGAAGCAGAGGGAGCCGGTCCACATGTGCAGGTCGCCGTCGGTGATAGCGAGCGGGATATAGATGAGCTTCCCCACGGGGCAGCCGGCGTCGACCTGGATCCTCACCCCGTTCTGGCCGGCCGCCGTCTGGCCGACAAGGATGTCGCCGAAGGTCTCGGAGCTGTCGAGGAGGACGCAGTGCGTGTCGTCGAGATCGAGAACCGCCGTGACCGCACTCAGGTCCTCCGTGCCGGTGTTTGCGATCTCGATGGCGAGCGTGATTTCCTCGCCGGGGTTGATCAGCCCGTCTCCATTGCCTGAGACGTCGGAGACCTCACAGCCGGCTACGGTCGCATACGGGCCGCTGTGGCCGACCTGGATTACACTTTCGTACGGCATGACGTCGCGGCCGGTGACCGTCACGAACAGCGATTCCTCGGAAGCCGCAGAAGCGGTGAGCATGACGCGGCCGGCATCATCGGTGAACCCCACCTGGTACAGGCTGTCGCCCATGACGCACACCCGGGCCCGGGGCACCGGCCCCGCCGCCGTGCGGACCGAGATCGGGACGGGCTGTTCGAGGTCGCTGACGGAAGCGGGATGATCGACGGTCATACCGGCGGGGATGTCGGTCCAGAGGGCCATTTCGGGATCGCCCAGGAGGTTGACCTGGTACTGGTGGATGCGATAGACGTTCTCCGTCTGAGACCGGGGAGCATGGTAGGCCTTCGACATGGAGATGGCGGCGGAGGGCCGGGTGTAGTCCTCGAGGAACAGGTACCGGTAGTACTGGTGCACGTAACGCTCGGAGTAGCCGAAGCCGGGATTCCCGGGAGAGCCCCAGCCGTAGCGGGAGTTGCCGAGGAAGGCGATCCCTCCGCCGTCAGGGTTGTTCACGAAGTGCTCGGCGATGCAGTCGTAGTCGAAAGCGGCCGGCCAGCAGCCGATGGAGTAGAGAATCCCCGCGCGGTCGCCGTTGGTCAGGTTGTCCATGTCCGCATTGTGAAGGTATCCGGTGCCGGCTCCCATGACGTCGTAGAAGCAGTGGCTGTCGTGGTTGTAGAAGTTCTGTCCCTCGTTGAGAGCGGCGATGATGTTGGCCGGCGTCGAGGTGCCCTGGGTCTGGTAGAGCTTGGTGATGGGATCGAACCGCGGTGGAATGTAGAGCGAATCGATCATATCGGCACCGATGCTCGCGTCGGTGAAGGGATCGTGCCACAGGACGTCGGCGCTCATGAGGAAGTTGGTCTGGTAGTCCGGTGTCGGCCACCGTTCGTACGCCAGGAGCTTCGCGACGAAGGCCTCGGCTTCGGCGACGTTCTCCACGGGCGCCCGCCCCACGAGCACCTCCGGGTACAGATCGACTTCGTCATCCACCTCGCCGTAGATGCCGTTCACATTGGCGTCCCAGGTCCCGTCGAGATCGGCGTAGTAGAGGTCGGCCCGGATGTCGTTCTCGTCGGGCATCATGCCTGCTTCGCAGTCCATGGCCCAGGCCCAACGGTCGGGAACGACGTTCGTGTCGCCGCCGAGGAGTACCCAGTGGGCGCCGCCGGTCTGCCAGGCGTCGATGATGAAGTTCCTGATCCGGTCGGCCGGGTCCACCCCGGTGTAGTTCTGTTCGATGTACTCGACCGTGACCAGGAGGGTCCTGGCTCCTTTGAGGGTCTTCCATCCGGCGAGCGGGACGAATGCGTCATGGAGGGCCTCATTGGTGATGATGACGTACGGATAGTCGTCGGGGTCGAGGCTCCTGAGTCCGTTTTCCACTCCCCCGTTCACCGGGTGTCCGGTGCCGGCCGTGAGGGTTCCGGCCATGCGGCGAGCGATGTCGGGACCGTCGTCGGCCGGGGCTCTCCGGTCGAGCGGGCGCTTCGGGCCGATTTCGTAACGGACCTCGAACTCGACGACCGTGTGCAGAATGAGCTCTCCGCTCAGAGGCCGGTAGCTCAGCGGATAGACGATGACCGCACCTACGGTTTCGGTACCGATCTGTCCGGAACCGGACGGCTCGACGACAGCGCGCGGGAACGTACTGCGGGACCGGTAGATCGATTCGTCGGGCTCCGTGAACTGCGGTACGGGGACGGTTCTGCCCGGTATGCCGAGCATGGCGGGCGGCTGGACGGGGAAGATGTGAAATGATCCGGGCAGGACTTCGTCTTTCGTACGGGTGGTGCGCGCGCCGGTGATGACGGCGCCCGCCGGCAGGGACACATGGCGGACGGCGACGGGAAGCTGCGGTGCGCCGACCTCGTCTGATAGATCGCATCCCGCGAAGCAGATGTGATCGTATCCGCCGGAGCCGATGATCTCGAGCTCTTCCCGGTCGAACTGCAGCGATACGGTGGTGATACCTGAAGTCAGATTTTCGGGCGTGAAACCGAGGAACACTGCAGTGATAACGAAAAGCAGGAGGGTCTTTCGCATGGAGTCTCCCTCATGGCGAGAGGTTGCTGAAAAGAGCCCGCTTTTCCGTTCCCACACTCTGCTGGAATTTTAGCAGATAAATGTCATGATTGCAAGCGCCGTGTTCCTCTCTTCCTCCTAATGAGCGGCAGGAAACATGTGCGCCGTCAGGTTGAAGGTGATCGTCCTGTCCTTCAGTTTGCCGATCGTCTTCTTCCGGTAATCTGTCCCGTCGTGCCAGTACACGCGCAGCTCCACCTGGTCGTCGGAGGCGACGTAGATCTCGTCCTTGCCGTCTCCTGTGAAGTCGTACAGGTAGGTGGCGTGCTCGAAACCCGAGGTCCCCGTGGCGACGAGCTCCTTCTCCCATCGAACGTTCTCCGACGCCGGCGGTGTGAGCTTCCAGATGCCGTCGCTCTTCGTGGATGCGATGAGCTCCTTCCCGCCGTCGCCGTCGGTGTCGCCCATGGTCAGGAACCGGCAGAGCTGGCCGGGGAGCGTGGCGATGTCGGTTTTCGTGATCTCGTCGTCCTCGAACCGGTAGAGGCGGATGATGGTGCTGTCGCCCTCGGTGTCGCGGGCGCCGAGCTTCTCTCCTTCGAGCGAGCTGAAGAGGACCGGATGGTCTTCGCCGGTCGGCGTCACACAGAGGATCTCCTTGGCGTGCCGGGTCTCGAGATAATCCACCTGGCTTCTGGTCCACTCGCCGTCGCTGTATTCGTACATGGCGATGGCACCGGGCTGGATGGATCCGTCGAGTTTGTTCGGTTTGCTCGGGGTGGTGAAGAACTCGATGGTGCCGTCGCCGTCGACGTCACCGACTTCGACTTCGTGGACGAAGGTGTTCTCCTGCCGGTAGATCTCCTCCGGGTGGTATGTCCCGTCCTTCCAGACGGCGACACCGACGGCTCCCTGGTCGTGGGTCGCAATGACGATGTCCGTGTTCCCGTCACCGGTGACGTCGGCTACCTCGAAGTCCCGAAGCCGGTCGAACTTTCCCCCGAAGACCGGGTTCCAGAGGGCCTCGGCGGTCCACTCGCCGCCCTGTTTCCGCCAGATCTTGAGATAGGCTTCCATCGCCCCGATGGTGAGGATTCCCGGTTCTCCGGCGGACGGGGTGAACCAGGCAGCCTTGTGAAAGACGTTGCTCTCCGGGTCCTCGAGAATCTCCATGTCCCACGAACTGCCGTCGTTTTGCCAGATCTCCAGGCGGGCGGCGCCGGGGACGGACTTGGTCTTCCCGTCGTCGCCGGTGATCTGGTCGAACTGGGCCTGGGCGAGGTAGAGCACGGCTCCCGCCCGGATCGGCGGGCCGGGTTCCTCCTCGACGGTCTCCTTCTCCCCGCCGCAGCCGGCAGCGAGAACGAGGCCTGTGATGAGAACCAGCATGCCCGGGATCACCATCCACGCACGGTCGTTTCTTCTTCTGCGGTACCGGATTTTCATTCGTTCCTCCCTTCGGATTCGACAGTCGACGATCCAGCGAAGTCTTCGTCGGGCCGCGGACGGAAACAGCCGGTCGGCAAAGGTGCCCGGTCCGGTCCTGACCGGGACACGAGGCCGCCGCGCCGGTTCATGGTTGCGGCCGTATCCGGGGTCGTATTCTCTTCGTGCATCGAGCGTTCCGAGATCACACGGAACAGATATGAGAAAATATCCGGAGCCGCGTTATTTGTCAATGCCGACAAGGCGACGGGTTCTTTCGTCCTCGAGATGATTTCTGAAGCCCTTCATGTCTTCGAGAACGACGGCACCGGCGGCCTCGAGGGCCTCGCGGTAGGATGGTGCGGCACGACCGCCCGCGATGATGGCGGTACGGTCGCCCAGGTATCGCCTGAGCTTTCTGATCTCTTCGATGACACGCGGATCATCGGGGGGATAGATGATGCTGAGCGCCACCACGGGTGCCCTGTTCTGCCTGACTGCGGCGGCGATCTCCTCCGCGGGAAGATTCGGCCCCAGGTAGGTCACGCGCCATCCCGCGGCGAGGGCCGTCACTGCGGCTATCAGCGCTCCGAACTCGTGCAGCTGACCGGCGGGTGTCGTGACGATGATCTCCGGTGCGGAACCCGGGAGATCTTCCACCCGAAAGAACGAACCGACGACGCTGCGAACGACGGAAGAGGCCATGTGCTCCTGGACCGTCCTGACGGTGCCCTCCTGCCACGCATCCCCGATGTGTGCCATGAGCGGGATGAGCACCTCTTCGAGGAGCATGGGACGGCTCAGTACCACCGCGCTGTTCGTGATCGCGGCCTCCAGGGCTCCGGCGTCGAGTTCCCTGACGGCGGCGATGCAGGCCTCGAGGTGAGGCACCGGGTCGTTCCCCGCACCGGGATCTCTCCCCTTCCGTTCCCGTTCGGGACGACTGCTCCTGCCGATGAGCTCGAGCAGCTCTTCCTCGGAAAGCCCGGCGACCTGACCGATGTTGTACCCGGCGTCGGTCACTTTCCTGAGAAGGAGGAGACGCTCGATATCCCGGTCGGTGTAGAGACGCCGGTTCGAGACGGTTCGCCGCGGCTCCACCGCCCCGTAACGACGCTCCCAGACCCTGATGACGTGGGGTGAGAGCCCCGTTCTCCGGGCGACCGCTCTGATCGGATGCGTTCGTTCGTTCATCATGAGAGGAATGTAGTCATCTGTCTAATGTTTGTCAATCATGTGTATTAATCCTCTCGCCTATCCTGTTGTCGGAAAAGGAAAAAAATGTATTTAGATTTTTATTAGACAACCTCTTGACAATTGCTTAACAGAGTACTATATTCTTGGCGTCTCGAGAGAGACGGGTAAAATCAGCACCAGGCAGAACAACGCGAACTCAAAGGAAGGAGAAACAAAATGAAGACACTTGACATCATCGTCGCGATGCTCCTCGTTATCGGCGGCCTCAACTGGGGCCTCGTCGGTATCTTCGGATTCGACCTGGTCGCCGGAATCTTCGGCGACATGACTCTTCTCAGCAGACTGGTCTACGCGGTCGTCGGTCTCTCTGCCGCCTACCAGGCCGTCCAGCTGAAGTCGATCCAGAACCGCTGGAACGTCGCCACCGAAAACGTTTCGTAATGTCCTGACGGACGAACCGCGCGGGGTGGCACCCCCGGGCGCTGCCCCGCCTCACTCGCACGAATGAAGGAGAAGTATCATGAGAAAGCACACAGTATTCACGAAGATCACGGTTTCCGCGGCAGCTCTTCTGGTTCTTTCGGTTGCAGCTGCTCAAGCCCACGATTCCTACACGAAGCAGGACATCGTCGACAAAGCGGCCGCCTCGGGTTCCTTCAACACGCTCGTGGCGGCGGTGAAGGCTGCCGACCTCGTCGAGACACTCAAGGGAGACGGCCCCTTCACGGTGTTCGCTCCGACCGATGACTCTTTTGCGAAGCTCCCGGAGGGAACCGTGGAAAACCTGCTCAAGCCCGAAAACAAGGGCAAGCTCGTCGCTATCCTGACCTATCACGTCGTGCCCGGCAAAGTCATGGCCTCCGACGTCGTGAACCTGAGCTCGGCCACGACCGTCAACGGCAGGCAGGTAGCCATCAGCGTGAACGACGGTTCCGTGATGGTCGACGACGCCACGGTCGTGAAGACCGACATCAACTGCTCGAACGGCGTGATCCACGTGATCGACAGGGTCATTCTGCCTGAGAGCTGAGCTCGGAACTCTCAGTGCACGGCCGGGAGAAATTCTCCCGGCCACACCTTGAAGACGCCGCCGTCATCTGCTATAATCATGTCGGCGGCGTCGATGTTTTCAGGCGGAGATGAAAATTCCGGAATGGAGGTAGGAGAAAGTGAACCGAAAGCGTTATCTCACAGTCATCAGCGTCTCTGTCCTCCTTCTCCTGCCGCAGGCCGCGGCATCCGAACCGTATGAAATAGGTCACACCAGCCAGACGTTCGTCGATCCGGACCGTGGTGACAGGAGCATTCCCACCGAGGTCTACTATCCCGCGGACAGCGCCGGTGAAGATGTCCCGCCGGCCGAGCCGAACGAGGGAGTATTCCCCGTTGTGACCTTCGGCCACGGATATCTCATGGGCTGGGATTCCTACGAG
>CAZMKB010000082.1:0-10629 GCA_964566685.1 uncultured Gemmatimonadota bacterium
GCTTCGCCTCTGTCGCGGGATCCCTCCCGGCTGACGGCGCCCCTGCTCCTCGTCCACGGCATGGCGGACGACAACGTGTTCCTGCGCCACACGCTCGCCTTCACCGAATCGCTGCAGGAGGCGGGCACGAAGTTCGACCTCATGCTCTACCCGGGGAAGACCCACCTCATCGCGGGAAAACACACCAGATACCATCTCCACCGTACCATGTTCGACCACTTCGAGGCTCACATGAAGGACTCGTCCCGTCCATGAGCCGTTCGACACCCGGACGAGGTGACACAACGGCAGCGCCGGGGCGACCGGACGAGCGAGCGGGCAACATGGCGGGGACAAAGCGGCGCAGGCAGACTGGCGGGGCCGAGGAGACCCGCTCGTTCACCACACACGCCAACATGCCCCCGGTGTCAATCCTCCCCCGTTGACAAAGTTCCTGCGGATTCCCATGCTCGATGTGACAATCCGATCTGTTTGCAGGCGGGGAAGACCCCGGTATCCCCGCCTCATCTTGGAACCCGGTCATCGAAAGGAGATGACATCGATGAACACTGCTACGGAATCATCCCTGAAGGGGAAGAGGAGGCTCATCCGGCTCCTCGCCGGTACGCTCTTTCTGACGGCTCTATGCGGGCTCATTCCGGGGGACACCGTCCACGGCACGACGCACATGGTCCTGGTGGAAAACTTCATCTTCGACGCCGACGACAATAACGAAACCATAATCGACACCGTGTCGATCACCGCCGGGGATACCGTCGAGTGGCAGTGGGTGGAAGGTATTCACACGATCACGAGCGGCGCGAGCAGCGACCCGGGAGACAATCCGGGGGAGCTGTTCGACGAACTGAGCGACGAAGACAATCCCGTCTTCCAGTACGTCTTCCCCGAGGAAGGCGACGTCCCCTACTTCTGCCGGCCTCACGAGCTTCTCGACATGAAAGGCGTCATCCGCGTCGAGGGCGGTGTGGGGATCGACGATGAAGAAGGAACAGGCGCGGGGCTTCCCGCCGCCGTCGCTCTCGACCAGAACTACCCGAATCCCTTCAATCCGGTCACCGCGATCACGTTCCGCATCGCGGATTCGGGGACCGGAGAAACCGGCAGCGCGGCGCACAGTGTGCTGCTCGAGGTTTATGATCTCCGCGGGCGGCTGGTGAAAACCCTCGTAAAAGGCCCCTATCCGGCGGGAAGCTACCAGGTCGTGTGGGAAGGCCGGAACGACAGGGGAACGCCGGTCTCGTCCGGCATGTATCTCTACCGGCTCACCGTGGATGAGGAGAGCAGCATGAGGAAAATGGTCCTGACCAGGTAAAGGGGTCGAGGAAGGACGTCCATGATTCCATTTGCGAACGGAGGGGACCCGATCCGGGCCCTCATTGTCGCCCTGTTCCTCTTCTCACCCGCCTGCGGACCCTCCGGGGAGCCCGATGACCGGGACACGGGACGGACGGCGGGGACGGAAGCCGTTCTGCCCGGAGACCACCCGCGAGATGTGTCGGAGCTGCCCGACACGCTCTGGTTCTCCGGCGAGGAACACCTGGCCGGCGTCAGGATGCTCACCACGACGGGGGAGAATGCCGAAGCCTACTTCAGCTTCGACGAAGAGAAGCTCATCTTCCAGTCGACCCGTCCCCCCTACGAGTGCGACCAGATCTTCACCATGAACACCGACGGCTCAGGCGTCCGGCTCGTCAGCACCGGCAACGGGCGGACGACCTGCGCGTACTTCCTTCACGGCGGAGAGAGGATCATCTACGCTTCCACTCACGGTGCTGACCCGTCCTGCCCCCCTCCCCCCGACCTCTCGAAGGGCTATGTCTGGATGGTCTACCGGAGCTTCGATCTCTACATCGCCGGGGCGGACGGATCGGATCCCCGCCCTTTTCTGCCTGCGCCCGGCTACGACGCCGAAGCCACCGTGTCCCCGAGGGGGGACAGGATCGTCTTCACCTCCACGAGGAACGGGGACCTCGACATCTATTCCGTGAACCTGGACGGGAGCGACCTGAGACAGCTCACCTCCGAGCTCGGCTACGACGGGGGCCCGTTCTATTCCTGGGACGGAACGAAGATCGTCTACCGGTCCCACCACCCTGAGACGGACGCCGAAATCGCACGCTACCGGGAGCTCCTCGCGCGGGACATGATCGAGCCGGCGGCGTTCCAGGTGATGGTGATGAATGCGGACGGGAGCGGCAGGCGACAGATAACCGACAACGAGTACGCCAACTTCGCGCCGTTCTATCACCCGGACGACCGCCGCATCATTTTCTGTTCGAGCATCGGCACGCCCGCCGACGAGCGACCGGACTTCAACCTCTGGATCATCAATGAAGACGGGAGCGGGCTCGAGCAGATCACGTTCTTCGACGGATTCGACGGCTTCCCCATGTTCACCCGCGACGGGAAGCATCTCGTGTTCGCCTCGAACCGGTTCAACCGGAAACCCCACGACACGAACATCTTCCTGGCCGACTGGGTGGACTGACCGATCGGCTTTCCGGCACGGAGATCCGGGGTCAGGGGATCAGGCGTAGGAGTGGAGTCCGGCCAGGAGCAGGTTGACCCCCCAGTGGGTCCAGAGCATCATGAAGAATCCGGCGACGCTCATCCAGGCGTTCACCAGCGCCGGACGCCTGACCGTGAACCGGAGATGTACGGCTGACAGGTAGACGAACCAGGTCATGAGAGCCCACGTTTCCTTGGGATCCCAGGCCCACCACCGGCCCCAGGAGTGATCAGCCCAGTAGGCTCCCAGCAGTATGCCGACGATGAGGAACCAGAACACGAGCCGCAGGATCACCATCTGTGCCCTGTCGAGGTCCCTGAGCATCCGGGAACCGCTTCCGGCGTCGACCTCCCGGCCCGGCCCGTTCCTCCCGACCGCCTCGGTGGACAGCTCGAGCCCCGCCGCCGGCCTCACGTAGTGAGCCACGAGATAGAAGCAGCTGACGATGAATCCCAGTGAGATCAGCGCGTAACTCATGATCATGATGTTGACGTGAACATAGAGGATCCGGCTCGTCATGAGAATCGCCGCGACGGGCGCGATGTCAGACGAAGGGATGGGAACCGTGTTGATGATGAGAAGGGCGGCGGCACCGACCACGGAAGAGGCGACGCCGAAGATCCACTGTTTCCTCGTCAGGAGCAGAATTGCTCCGATCAGAACCGAGAACCAGGAAAGCATGAAGAAGGACTCGAACTGGTTGTGAATGGCCCACGGCCTGCCGGATATCGCGATACGCGTGACCATACCCAGTGTGTGAATGACGAAGCCGGCACCGAGACAGATCATCCCCGCCCGCAGCAGCCGGCGCCTCTGCGTGGCGAGAGCGAGCAGGAACAGGACGAACGCGACGAGATACGCCGCGTAGCCGAAGGTGAACCGCGCCGTCCTGTTGTAGTAGAGTTCGGCGGTCCGTTTCCATCCGGGATAGTCATGGGAAGTCTCGAGAACGGTCAGGAGACGCGAAAGCTTCCCGATGTTGAGGTTCACTCGATTAGGATCCCCGTCGCGCCAGGCGTTTTTCACACCGGTATAGGCAGCGAGTACCTGATCCCGCACGCTGCTGCCGGCGGAGACAGAGAGTCCGGCACCGCCCGCCGCCATACCCCCGGCCACCTGTTCGATGTGGAGCCAGCGCTCAGATCCCGGCTCCGGGGGAACGAGCAACATCTCGCGCCCGACCGACAGAAACGACTCGAGGGACAGGCTCACCTGCCCGAGTGCGTTCATCATGATCGCTTCCCCCTGCAGATCGAGGATCGCATCCTGCAGGGCGGGTTCGGCGAAGAGAGCCGGAGCGAAGCGCCCCCCGTCGACCAGATCCGCGGTCAGATCGTCCGGTAGAGGTTCGACGAGCTTCTTTCTGAGATCGCGGTTCTTGACGTACACCAGCGGCCACTCCCGATACGCGTCCCGGTTGAATACCAGATCGAGATAGCTGAAAAGCGGATCGTAGGAATCGCCTGTTCGAGGATCCTCCAGGTGTGAGCGTCCACTCATGGCCGAGAGGACTTCCCGTGCGAGTGTGTCGAGGATTTTCACTCTTCCGCCGTGAAAGACCGGCAGAATCCGGATCGACTCGAGATCGAGGCTCCGGGCGAACGAGCTGCGATCGGGAGAAGATCCGGAGAGGACATCTTCACTCTCCGCCCTGGATCCGATTTCACCGCCGGCACCTCGTGACCGTCCCGGGGCGGCCGTCAGGAGTACGATGAGCATCGCCGTGATGACCGCCGGGCAGGCCCTCGATCCTGATTTCTTCCGCTTTCGGACCGGACTCATGATGACTCCTCCTCTTTCCCTCCGGCATCGATCCTCGTGTTCCGTGAAGAATGTTTCAGCCGCCTCCGCCTGAGCCTCGGTCTCACGAAGAAGGAAGCCGGTATGCCGAGACAGGTGATCACCGCTCCGGCGGCGATCAGTCCGATGCCGGGGTTGTTCCCCACACCGAGGATCGTGTACGCCTGGTTTTCCGGATCCCATCCGCTCTGGCTGAACTTGTATCCGGCCCGCTTGACCGGAGTGTTCAACCGGGTCACGAGCCTTTCTCCGTCCGGAACTGCAGATCCGTTTCCGGTGATCCGAAGAGTCGAGCGGTAGTCACGCGGGATGTCGGTGCCGCGATAGGTCAGAAGCTCGAACGATTCGAGCCCGAGTGTCACCGGAAGCTCTCTCCGGAGCCTCCCGAATGCCAGTTCGAGAGTTCCGATTCCGGGCACCTCGAACCGCCGGGGAGCGAATCCCTCTTCTGGCGCTTCCAGGTAGAGGACATGCGGGAGCCAGACCTGCCGTTCCCAGAGCTCCCCCTCTCCGTTCGGACTGGAGAGCGTCACTGCCAGGAGTGCACGACGGTACGTCCCTTCCTCCCTCGGATCGCGTTCCTCTCGAGGAACGGGGACACCGCGACGCTGGATGGTGGCGCACTTCATGAACTCGTCGACGACGAGAACGAGCGGACGTCCCTCGACATCGATGAGGTCGACGGTATCTCCCAGCCGCAGAGGGCGCCTGCCTGATGTCCCGTCGGCCCTCTGCCAGAGGAACTGGGCCCCGTCGAAGGTCCCGGCTTCGGGCTGCGCGATGAGGAACCGGTCCCGGCCGGTGGAGGTGGAATCCGCGAGCCAGACAGCGTCGGGAGGGCCCACACGATACGCGATGTCGAACGCCTCGAGACTGTAGGCTCTCTGATCGGGGTCTCTCGCCACCATGACGAACTCGACACCCGGTACATCGACGTCGCCGGCGGTGATCCTGGCCCGTATCGTGGGATTGAGCACACCGGAAGAGGTGTCGTTTCCCTCCACCCAGGCCAGCTCCTGGCGTCCGCATGCGATGAAACCGTCGACGGCTGCCCGGAGATCCGTGCCGAACGTCCGCTGGAAACCCGGGTGCTCTTCGAGCTTCAGGACGAAGTCACCGTCCAGCCGGTCGTTGTAGCGGGGAAGATCATCGAGCGGTATCATCAGCTCGTCACCGGTCTCGACTCTCGTCAGGTAGAGAGCGGGATCGGTCCTGTCATAGAAGAAGCTCTTCTCTCTTCCTTCCCGGTCGCCCCGGAAGAGGAGGACATCTCCCTCGACCTTCGCAGTCGAATAGAGGAGACAACCGATCGCGAGCAGCACGATTCCGCCGTGGGCCATGAGCACTCCCGCCTTCTCCAGTCGGAACTCCACTCGCCTGAGCGTCGCAACGATCATGTTGACGACGAGCAGGACGAGAAGGGTGGTCAGCGGCCAGGCCCCGTAGAACTCGAGCTCCGTCATCTCGAATGCCGGCAGCTCGTACACCGTCGTTGCATGATAGCGGCGGAAGAACTCGGGGAAGAGCGTCCAGTCCGCCGTCAGCCGGTGGAGGAGAACGCCGAGGAGGATGCCCAGCGCGATCCCGGTGAATGTCGAGAACAGCGTCACAGCGTCCTGTGCACGGGGAGAGAGCCTTCTCGCGGACAGGCTCCCGGCGGCACGAAAAAGAAGCACCCCTCCCGCAGCCGAGACGGCGAAGAGCACAGCACGGAAACCCCAGGTCGGCAGAGGACCGATCGGAAGGGTACCGAGAAATCCCCAGAAGAGAACGAATCCGAGCAGGGCAACTGCCAGCTCGATCGAACTGAACATGCGGAGGAGCACCCGGGCGGGTGCCGGCAGCCGTTCATCGCGGCTCTTCATGCGTTCGTACTTTCGGCTCACTGCCCTCGTCCTTCTCCGATATGGTTCCCGGGTGATCCGCGGGCAGCCCGGGGAGCGTCTCCCCGGTTTGTATCTGGAATATCGAATCCCCGCGGTCAGTCACTGCCCGGTTCAAAACCGATGCACTTACCGTGGAGGCCATCCGTCAGCGAGCGGAACGCCTCCTTCATTCATGTTGTGTTCTTCGTAACTGGAAATTTCATGTCAAGTGGGAGAGCCCGAGTTATTCGGGGATTCATGGGGAAGCCTTCTCGAGGTAGACGAGCGCGTCGCCGCGGCCTCCGGCCCTTCCGGCACACTCGGCGAGGAGTGCGGGGAAATCGGTGACCGGTGACACGGCACCCCTGTCACCGATCAGGAAGATGCTGAATCCGAGCTCCTCGAGCCGGGAGAGGAATGCCAGGGGATCGGCTCCGAGATTCCGGAGGCCGAAAGGCCAGAACTCCATGACGACTTTCAGGTCATTCCGTTCGATGACCTTCCGGGCTCCTTCGACCAGGCGGGCTTCGGCACCCTGCGTGTCCGACTTGATGAGGTCGACGCGCAGGTCCCCGACGACACGTTCGAACCAGCGGTCGAGGCTCGTCGTCTCGACCGTGATCGAGCCACCCGGATCCGGCATGTTCGCGGAAGAAAAGGACGACCCTCCCGAGTTGCCTGGATCGATGAAGAACTCGGTCCGGCCTTCACGGTCCGAAACCGCCAGGGGAACGGCGGTGACCGTCGTGTACCCGTTCACCTCCACGTTCCTCGTGAGGAGCTCGAAGTTCGAAGGAAGCGGCTCGAAGGCGTAGACCCTTCCCTCTCCCTGCAGCTTCTTCGCCGCCATCAGGCTGTAGTAGCCGACGTTCGCGCCCACATCCAGGACGGTCATGCCGGGGCGGACCAGCTCCCGGAAGAGCCTCGACAGCGGCTCCTCGTGAACACCCTTCACGAGGAACGGGACCACGCCCCTGTCCGACACGTCGACGAACATCGTGCTGCCCTGGAGGTCGAACGAGATGACTCCCTTCGAGACGAGCAACCGGTAGAGGATCTCATAGCAGCTCGAGACGCCGGGAATCCGGGTCAGTCCAAGGCCCCCGAGGGACCTGACCAGGAAGAGGAAGACTGGGAAGAGGAGTCTCCTCATGGACGATCTCCGGATGCAAACCGCCGGGGAACGGGAGAAGGCATCACGCGGTTTCTCACTCTCTCAGCAGGTCGAGCATTTCCCTGACGGCTACCTCGAGTCCGACGAAGAGAGACCGCGCGATGATGGAATGACCGATATTCAGCTCTTCGATCTGTGGGACATTCGCCACCGGCACGACATTCCGGTAAGTGAGTCCGTGGCCCGCATACGTCCTGAGGCCGAGGCGCTCGGAAAGCTCGGCGGCATCCCTGATGTCCGCGAGCATGCGCTCCTGCTCGTCTTCGTCTTCAGCCTCGGCATACAGGCCGGTGTGTATCTCGATGGCCTCTGCGCGGAGCTCCTGGGACAGCTCGACGGCTTCTGCCGACGGGTTGACGAACAGGCTGACCGGTATACCCGCATCCCGGAGCGTCCTGATTCCGGCGGAGATCGTGTTCCTGCTGCCGGCGACATCGAGCCCTCCCTGAGTCGTTACCTCTTCGGGCTTCTCCGGCACCAGCGTCACCTGATCCGGCTTCACTGCGCAGGCGAACTCCAGCATCTCGTCCGAGACGGCCATCTCCAGATTCAGGCGTGTCTGAACGATCTCCCGGAGGAGCTTCACGTCGCGGTCGCGGATGTGCCGCCTGTCCTCCCTGAGATGCACCGTGATGCCGTGAGCACCGGCCAGTTCGGCCTGGACGGCCCCCCAGACGGGATCGGGTTCATAGGTCTTCCGTGCTTCCCGGACCGTTGCGACATGATCGACGTTCACGCCCAACCTGGTCATTGCTCCTCCTCTCCCTCGAGATAGGATCTGATGGCCTCCTTCGCCCGCGGCACGGCGTGATGCGGTACGAGCAGCTCTCCCCAGTACCCCTCGATCATCTCCATGATGTCATCCATCCAGGGAATCTGCCTCGACCGCAGATAGCAGGGAATGTCTTCCCCGCGGAGAACCCCTTCGAGGATCCGTCCCTCGAGCTCGTTCCTCGGACGGTGGACGACCTCCAGCTCTTCTTCCTTATCCGGCATCTTCATCGAACGCCATCCTCCTCGTGACATACCTGTGCCGGCCGGCGTCCGGTGACACGCTGTCACCGTCGGGGTCAGGCCACGATCACCCCCGGCCCGGGCCGAGAAGCTCGGAGATCCGGTCCAGGCTCTCGGCGGGTGCCTCGCCTCGCTCCCGGGCGATGTCCAGCAGAACCGTTCCGCATGCCCGGTAGATCTCGTTCGCCTCCGGGAACTCCCGCGCCAGCGCTTCGACGTGCAACCTCACGGTGTCCCGGTCGCCGCGCAGGACCGGCCCTGTCAGTGCGGCCGGGAGATCCATGTGTTGAAGGTTGGAGAGAGTCCCCTTCATCAGGCTGAGAACGAGATCCCTCGCCGGGCCGTGTTCGACCCCGGCTCTCTGCTCCAGACGGGTGCCGAGCCAGGCGAGCATGACGAGGAAATTCGAGCTCATGGAGAGGCCGGCGTGGTAGAGCGGTTTCGCCCCCGGTTCTATTCGCTGCGGGATGCCCCCCATGTCCTCGACGAGCTGTCGTGCCGTGTCCACCGCCCGGGAATCGCCTTCGATGGTGAAGAACGACCCCGGAAGGAGCTCGAGCCCGGCACGGACGGACGGCACCGACTGGACCGGGTGGATCGAACCGCAGTGGACGTCCCTGCCGGGAGCGGACTCTTCGAGGACCGTGGAGGGATACACACCGCTCACGTGATAGAGCGTCTGCCCATCCCGCACCGATCCGGCCCGGGCGAGAAGGCGGCACACCTCCCCGAGCGCGGATTCCGCGATGGCCACCAGCACGAACTCGACATCCCCGACGACACGGGGAAGATTCTCCTCCCCCGCCCACGACAGGACGCCGAGGTGGCCCTTCGCCCGCTTTGCACCCTTCCCGGACCTGCTCCAGCATCCGGCGAGATCATGCCCGGCCTTCACCATCAGCGTCGCCATCGAGATCCCCACCCGCCCCGGACCGATCAGGAAAAAATCCAATCAAACCTCCTCGTCCCATCCGGTCGTCTCCGGCCGGAATTCCGAAACGGGTTCGAAACCCCGCGAAACCAGCCTGTCCAGCTCTTCCGTCCTCAACTGCACCTTCAGCCGGCTCAACCCGTCCTCCGTGGTGCGCGAAATCACGTTCCCCGAACGGTAGAGCTCCGCCGCCCGTGCTTCTTCCGCCGCCGGCACCACGAACTCCGCGATCACCTCACGTCCCGCGAGACGCCGCTCGAACTCGCCGGTGAGAGGATCGAGCCCGCCGCTCAGCGCCGACACGAACACCCCGTCGCCGTAGCGCTGTTCGAGCGCCCGCAGCACCTCAGCATCCTCGATGGTGTCGATCTTGTTGAACACCCTGATGCGCGGCTTCTCGAGGACCCCGAGCTCGCCGAGCACCTCCTCCACCGTCGCGAGCCGGGACTCGAGATCCGGATGCCCCGCATCGATGACGTGCAGGAGCAGATCGGCTTCGACGACCTCCTCGAGCGTCGCCCGGAACGATGCGATGAGATGGTGCGGTAGTTTCCTGATGAACCCGACGGTGTCGGTCAGGAGGAGCTTCCTGTCATCGAGCCGGACGACTCTCGTGGTCGCATCGAGCGTTGCGAACAGCCGATCCTCGACGAAGGCGCCTCCCTCGGTGAGCCGGTTGAACAGGGTCGATTTTCCCGCATTCGTGTACCCGACGATGGCCACGTTGAACTCGTCGAGCCGGCGCTGCCGCTGGAGATGACGCACTTCCTCGATTGCGGCGATGCGCTTCTTGAGATCACCTATCTTCTTCTTGATGATCCTCCGGTCGACTTCGAGCTGGGTCTCACCGGGGCCCCGCAGGCCGATGCCGCCGCGAATCCTCGACAGGTGCTTCCACATCCTCTTGAGCCGCGGGAGAAGGTATTGCAGCTGGGCGAGCTCCACCTGCGCCTTGGCCTGTGCCGTCCGGGCCCTCAGTGCGAAAATGTCGAGGATGAGCTCGCTCCGATCGATGACCCGCCGGTCGATCACCCGCTCGAGGTTCCTGGCCTGTGCCGGACTCAGGTCGTCATCGAACACGATCAGCCCGGCCTGTTCACGCTCGGCGATCTCTCTGATCCGGTCCGCCTTCCCCCTTCCGATGTAGAAGGCAGGATCGGGCGCGGACCGGACCTGAACCTCCCGGGCCACCACTTCCGCTCCGGCCGTGTCGGCGAGGAGCTCGAGCTCTTCGAGGGAATCCTGTTCGAACCAGCCGCCCCGGCCGGAGATGTTGACGCCGACCAGGACCGTCCGCTCCCTGCGGCCGTTCGTCCCCCGTGAGGAGCCGTCGTAC
>CAZMKB010000082.1:10639-12286 GCA_964566685.1 uncultured Gemmatimonadota bacterium
GTTTCGTGCATGTTCGTCATTTTTTATCCTGCCCGGGCTAGAAGATCTGCCACACCCGCATGGGCGGTGTTTCCTGCTCGATGTATTCGCTGCTCGCGACTTCCCACGATCCGTCCCCCCCGCGTGAGCGCAGGTGCTGGACGGCGCCGTTCGGAAACACCCGGTTCCGTGAACCGGGCGGGAGACCCGTTGCGTGCTTGAGCAGGGCATTGATCATCCACCCGTGACTCACGCATCCGATGACACCGGGTTGATCGGGCGCGGTGAGAAGCTGCCAGAGCCTCCTGCTCCTTTCGTGGAATTCCCCCAGGGTCTCCCCGCCGGGAAAGGAAGCATCCTCCCGCTTCTCCTTCCGCAGTCGGTGTACCTGCCGCGGGTAGAGCCGCTCGACTTCGTCGACCGTGTGCCCCTCGGCCGCCCCGACGTCGATCTCCTTCATGAGCTCGAGGACGACGACGTCGCTGTCTGTAACTTCAGCTATGATGCGTGCCGTTTCAAGGGCCCGGGCCAGAGGGCTCGAGTAGAGGCGCTCGATGCCCCGATCCTCAAGGCGATTCGCGAGCCGGCGGGCCTGCTCACGCCCCGTGTCGGTGAGCGGGGAATCGTACCACCCCTGAATGGTTCTCCTGCTGTTTCCGATGGATTGACAGTGCCTGATGAGGAAGATGTCCACGACCGAATTTTCAGCCTTCGCGGTCCCGTCTCCGAACCCCGCCGTCCGGATGACGGCACATCCATGAACAGGGCCGCTCAAAACTCTCTGCGTTTCATCAACCGGTGACGCTTCAGCCAGCTCTTCGTTCCATACACGGTGCTCTTGATGGGCTGAACAACGTTGTAGAAGATCTGTGTGGCTCTGTCCCTGAAGGCGAACTCGTCGGAAAAGAGATCGTCGGCGACGACACCTTCCCGCATCAGGTCACGGTGGATTTCCGTGCCGGCGAAGACCTGGAGCCTGCCGAATGGATCGATGTAGAAGCCCAGCTTCTTCCGGTACGGAAAGACGTGTTTCTTCACCATCTCGAGGTTCGTGAAGAACTCCTCGAGGGTCGTGTCGGGGTCGAACGCGATGAATCCGACGCCGGCTCGGATGCCGAGCCGGGCGCAAATGTCGAGGGCTCTCAGGTTGTCTTCGACGGTGGCACCCTTGTTCATCTCTTCGAGAACCCGGGGGATGAACGACTCGACACCGATGAAGATCTCCGCCAGCCCGGCTCTCTTCAGCAGAGCGAAGACCTCCTCGTCCACGTTCTCGGTCCGGCACTCGAAGCGGAACGAGATCCCCAGGTCCTTCCGGAGAATCCCCTCCGCAATCTGTACGACCCGGTCGATCCCCTTCTCTCCCGGCCCGAAGAAATTGGCATCCTCGAATTTCACTTTTCTGCATCCCGTGTCCTTCACGACCATCTCGAGCTCTTCCAGGACGTTCCCGGGCGACCGGCCGCGCCAGTTCGGCCCCGGCATGCAGTCGTAGAACGACCTGATACTGCAGTACCGGCAGCCGGCGTAGCAGCCCCTGCTCGAGACCATGGTGACACAGCCGCCGCGCTCGAAGGCATGCCGGATCTCGTCACGAGCCGGGAACGGAAGCGAGTCGAGGTCCTCGGTGAGCGGCCGCACCTCGTTCTCGAGGACATGCCCGTCTCT
>CAZMKB010000083.1:0-12277 GCA_964566685.1 uncultured Gemmatimonadota bacterium
GGCTGGGAGGAGGACCTGGAGCGAACCGAGGAAGGCGGCTGCATCGAGGGCGCCGACGCATCCCTGATCAGCGACCGGGCGGTGAAGCGCGGGAGAAACCAGATCGGAACACTCGGCGCCGGGAATCACTATCTCGAGATTCAGGTCGCCCGGCGGGAAAACGTGCTCGACGAAGATCTGGCCCGGGCTTTCGGCATCACGATGCCGGATCAGGTCGTGGTGATGTTCCACTGCGGCAGCCGCGGGTTCGGCCACCAGGTGGCGACCGACTACCTGCAGAAGTTTCTCAAGGTCATGGAGAAGGAGTACGGCATCAAGATCCGGGACCGTGAGCTCGCCTGTGCCCCGTTCCGGTCGCCCGAAGGCCGGGACTACTTCGCCGCCATGAAGTGCGCCATCAATATGTCGTTCGCCAACCGTCAGGTCATCCTGCACCGCATCCGCGAAGTCTTCTCCGACGTGCTGGGAAGGGATCCGAAGGACCTGGGCCTGCACCAGGTCTACGATGTCGCGCACAACACGGCGAAGCTGGAGAAACACCGTATCGACGGGCAAATGCGCGAGGTCCTGGTGCACCGCAAGGGCGCCACCCGGGCATTCGGTCCCGGCATGGAGGGGGTTCCCGGGATGTACCGGGAGACCGGACAGCCGGTCATCATCGGGGGGAGCATGGAGACCGGGTCCTACCTGCTGGCCGGCGTGGAGGCGGCGACCAGACCTTCTTCTCCACCGCCCACGGCAGCGGTCGCACCATGAGCCGCCGGAAGGCCAAGAAGATGTTTCACGGCAAGACGCTCCAGAAGGAAATGGAAGGGCGGGGAATCTACGTGCGAAGCGCCTCCTACGCAGGAGTGGCCGAGGAAGCCGGCGGCGCCTACAAGAACATCGACGACGTGATCGAGGCCACCGAGACGGCGGGCATCAGCAGGCGGGTCGTGCGCCTGGTTCCCGTCGGGAACGTGAAGGGCTAGCCCGAGTTTTTCATAATTCGGGATAACAAGGAAGCTCCGGAGGAGATCGAATGGCGGAGAGGACTCCCATGGCTCTGATCACGGGATCGCTCGGCAGCGGGAAGACCACCCTGCTGAGGAGAGTCCTGGAGGAGAGCGACCGGCGGGTGGCGGTGGTCATGAACGAGTTCGGTGAGATAGCCATGGACAGTCAGGTGATCCGCGGAGAGAACGTTGAAATCGTCGAGCTCGCGGGCGGCTGCGCCTGCTGCGCGCTGGCAGGCGAGTTCGAAGCGGCCGTGGACGAAATCATCGAAAAGGTTTCTCCCGAGTTCATCGTGGTCGAAGCCACCGGGGTGGCAGAAGCCGATTCCCTCACCTACACGGTCGAGGACAGCCTGCCGCAGGTCCGGCTGGACAGCATCGTCTGCATCGTCGATGCATGGATGAACAGCCGCCATCCCAGCGTGGGATACGCTGCACGGACACAGCTCGAGGAAGCCGACGTCGTGGTGATCAACAAAACCGACCTGGTGGGCGAGGAGGAAGTCGAGGAGGTGGAGGCCCAGGTGAGGAAGCACAATGACAGGGCCGTCTTCCTGAGAGCGGTGAAGTGCGACATCGACCCCGATGTCCTCTTCGGCCCGGCCGTGGAGAAGCGCGGGGCGCCCGCACAGCGCCACGGCGACGTCGGGTTCGAGTCGTTCACCTTTACCGGCGACGGGCCCCTGGACCGCGGCAGGTTCGAGAAGCTGGCGGACGACCTGCCGCCGTCGGTCTACCGGGCGAAGGGGTTCGTGCGTTTCACCGACGGCGGCTGTCTCTTCAACTACGTCGCCGGGCGGACGGATCTCGAGGATTTTCCCGCCGGGAAGACACAGCTGGTTTTCATCGGTCCCGGAGTAGAAGAGATCCGGGACGAGCTCGTGGAGCGGCTTCGGAACTGCGAGGTGTGAGATGCCCTTCAGATTCCTGGAAGACATCGCGACGGCCGACGTGGCGTTCGAGGCCTGGGGAGATTCGAAGGAAGCAATGTTCACGGCGGCCGCCGACGCCGCCATGAACGTGATGGTCGACGAGCTCGACAGCATCGAGGACCGGGAGCGCCGCACCATGCACGCTCCCCACACCGACGAGGAGAAATGAGAATTCTCACAGCTCGAATTGCTTTACCCATAAAACCGAAAACCCGGCTCGAAATCGTATGAATAACTCGGGCGGGAAAGGAGGAAGGTCGAATCATGGATGTACCTCTCGAGATAAGTTTCCGGGGCGTCCAGCGCCTCGACGAGATCGACGAGCTGATCAGGGAGAAGGCGGGCCGGCTCGAGAAGGTCTGTGACTACATCAACAGCTGCCGGATCGCCGTGGAAAAGCCTCACGTACACCAGGAGTCGGGCGGAGAGTACCGTGTCCGCATCGATGTGACGGTCCCGCCGGGACACGAGATCGTCGCCGAGCGGACCTCCCGGCACGGCGACATGCACGTGGAGCTGCAGCAGGTCATCCGTGAATCGTTCTCCGCAGCGGAACGGCAGTTGAAGGAGCTGGTGGAGAAGCAGCGCGGCGAGGTGAAGGAACATCCGGCGCAGCAGGCGGCGGCCCTGGTAAGGAAGCTCTTTCCCGAAGAGGATTACGGCTTCCTGGAAACCGCCGACGGCCGGGAGATCTACTTCCACCGGAACAGTGTCGCGGGGGACCGCTTCGACGAGCTCCGGGTCGGCTCGGGGGTCAACTTCGTGGAGGAGGAGGGTAAAGAAGGCCCCCAGGCCACGACCGTGCGCATCGTCAGCACATCACCGCCGCGGGAGTGAGCGGCGGCGGCTTCAGGCCCGCCGAGACGGTGATTCATCCTCTCCGCAATTCCTCCTATCATTCCAGGCGCCAGCCGAAACAATATGTACCTCAATGGTTGTGAGAAATAGTTGCAATATTTACTAATTTCTATTATATTATGGTTACATTATCACCCAGGCGGGCGGGTCTGCGATTTTTTCTCGGTCCTTGGAGCACGGTCCGGGGATCCAGGAGATGGTTCCGGCAGGAGACTTCTCCTGTGACGGAGCGAGAATCACAACTCCGGCACGAGCTGTCCCGCGGATCCCGCCGGATGAAGGAGGTGTCCTACTCACCATTCGCATGTTCCATGAGCCGCCTTACGATTTCCACTTCCATGCGGAGGACCTGTCTATGAGCAATGGACGACTGCCGAAAACCCTTCGAGGTGCCACACTGTTTCTGCTTGCCGGCCTGCTGGTCACGTTCTCCTGCGGGCAGGTCCCGTCTCTCGCACCGGAGGAATGTGCACCGCGGGCGGAGATCGACATCGTCGACCTGAACGTTCCGAGCGACCTTCAGCTCCAGGGCCAGCTCTGGGTAACGGAGGAGATCGGGCCCGCAGGGGGGACGATCGGGATCGAAGGTTTCCTCACCATCGACGTTCCGCCGGGGGCTGTCAGCGACGACACGGAGTTCTCGATCCAGATCTCGAATCCGCTCACGTTCGAATGGGTCCTGACACCACACGCGAAGCAGTTCGCGAACCCGGTCACTCTCACGGTGCACCTCACGAACGCAGACCTCGATCTCGGCGACATTGGCGGGAAATCGGAGGGGTGGGAGATCGGGCCGGGGATTTCTCCGGACAGTCTCGAGGTTTACTGGAGAAACGGAAGCGTCTGGATACCGCAGGGAGCCGTCTACGACGCCGACCAGCACGCAATGGTCGTCGAACTCGACCACTTCTCCCGCTACGCCCTCGCGACCGAGTAGGACCGGGAGGAGTAATTCTCGAACATGCCGGGAAGACCGCTCGAGAGCTCACGAAGTTCGAGGCGGCCGGCCGGTTCGAGAAAACCGACTCGCTCGCGGCGGCAGCGAGCGCGTCACCACATCGGAAGGGGATTCGTACACAGCCATCAACTGAAATCGTTCAGAGAATCGCACCGCAGCGGACGGGGTCCGGAAGATGAATCCGGGCCCCGTCGGCATTTCAGACGCAGCCTGCCCGGAATCATGCCACGGCTTGCACCGGCACAGTCCGGGTGTTCGGCCGCTGGTCGGGGGTTTCCTCCGGAGTGCTGCCGCTCGAGGCCGGCGACACGGTTCCCAACGAGCTGTCCGCCGATGTGCGGGTGTTCATGAACGACGGGGACGGGTGTCTACGACTCCTTTTCCATCCACGAGATCCCTTCCGGCGGGGCTCCCAGCACCAGCGAGGGCGCCGATTTCGACGGCGACGGGCACATCGACATCGCCATGGGAAACAGCCAGGGCGACAGCGTCACGGTCTTCCTCGATACCGGAGCGGGCGGATTCCGCTCGATCGTGAACTACGGGGCTGCCGAAGGCGTGAGGGGCCTGAATGTGCTGTACCTCGACGGCGACCTCGACATGGTCACCAGCAACTTCTCGAGCGGCAGCTGGAACGTCTACGAGAACGCCGGTGACGGCACCTTCGGGAACCGGAGGGCCCTTTCCGCCGACCGGGCCGGCTCCTGCGCCACGCTCCACGACCGGGACAGGGACGGCGACCTCGACATGACCGGCGTCGACGAGCTGGCAGACCTCCTCTTCCTCCTCACCAACAGCCCGCCGGTGGCGACCGGGGATGGAAACTCCGGACGGGGTGCTCCTTCTCTCCGCACGTTCTCCCTCGCACAGAACCACCCCAATCCCTTCAATCCCGTGACGACGATCGGCTACGAACTTTCCGGTGAAGCAGTCGTCAGGCTCACCGTCTACGATCTCCGCGGCCGTGCGGTGCGGACTCTCGTGTCGTCGCGGCAGCAGCCCGGACGACACACTGCGGTCTGGAACGGCCGTGACGACGGAGGCAGGGTGGTTCCCTCGGGTGTCTACCTGTACCGCCTCGAGGCCGGCGACCTGCGGGTGTCGCGGAAGATGCTCCTCACGCGCTGACCCGGCCGGCCGGTTTCGCCGGGTCCTCCCCGCATCACGCTCAGCGTGACTGGCGGACGCCGTCCACGATCTCGAACATGAAGGACTCGCTTCCGAGTCGATACCCCTCCTCGTCCTCGATCCGCACCCGGTACTCGTAGGTACCGAGCGGGGCGGCGAACGGTATGTCGTGGCGGATCCTGCCGCTGACAAACCCGAGCGGATCGATGTCGACCGTGAGCGGTCCGAACACCGGGTTTCCTCCGTACTCGTTCCCGTTCGGAAGAACCACCGATGAGCTGGCACGGAAGGTGAGCGGAAAGTCCGTCTTCTCCTCCACCGTCGCCCGGTAGGACAGCACGTCTCCCCGCGGAACCTGAACCGGCAGTTCCGAGAGCGTCAGCGAGACCGGCTTGAAGGAGAACGTGAAGAGCCCGCTCTCGATGTCGCTCACGTAGACATGGTCGTCGAAGGGGTACACTCCCCACGCACCGTCGAAGCCGCCGTCCGGCCCCGGGTAGGTGTCGAACTGGCCCACCTCGACGGGATTCTCCGGATCACTGATGTCGAGGACGACGAGCCCCGCCGTGTAGTAGGAGATGAATGCGTAACGGTTACGAACGATCACGTTGTGGGGAGTCGTCCCGGCGTCGATCCTGTACGTCGCGGCCTGGACGATGTTCTGGGGCGAGGACACGTCCCAGATCCTGATGTATGCCCCCGCGTACTCGTCGGTCGTCAGGACGTAGTCGCCGTCCGTGGTCGGCCAGGCGTTGTGCGTGAAGGCGTCGGGGTAGTCGACCGATCCCAGCAGGCTCGGAACCGGTGCCCCGGCGACACTCGCGAGATAGAGACCGCCGCTGAGAAACGACGCATAGAGGACGTCGTTCTGAACCATCACGTCGTGGATGTCTCCCGAAGAGGCCCCGAAGCTTCCGAGGTGCAACGGATTTGCGGGATCGGACACGTCGACCACCTCCACCTCGCCGGTGGTGTTCGAGGCGAGGTAGACGACACCTCGTCCTTCGTCGACCCAGACGTTGTGGGTGCTGGTAACGCGTGAATGCGAATAATTCGTGACGAGCTGGGGCGAGGAGGGATCGGAGACGTCGAGGATCACGAGACCATACCCGGAATACTGCGGCGCCACGTACGCGTAGCCGCCCGCCGCCTTCACGTCCCAAGTGCCGGCCGTTTCCGGACTGTCGTACACTGAAGCGAGTACGGGATCGGCCGGATCGCGGACGTCGACGATACTCACTCCGTCGTCTCCGAACCGGGCGACGTAAGCGAATCCCTCATCCACCCACACATCGCCCGAGGCGGTTCCGATGTCGAACTGACTTTCGAGCACGACCGTTTCGTGCATGTCCACAACCTGCATGGCGGCGAGAGTTCCTCCCGGCAGGAAGAGAGTGGTCAGCAGGAGAGTGGAAAATCCGATTCTTATCATGGGAGCTCCTTTTGCTGTGCATGCGCACAACCCGGGGAGGTGTGCCTTCTTTCCCTTTCTTCGTAACATTCCTCCTTCCATGCAAGTTCGCCTCTTCGCCGCGCCGGCCCGGCCGGATCGTCCGGGAAGCGGTCTCCGGACGAGGGCTCCCGGGGAAATCGTGCATACCGCCCCGTAGCAATGTCACGATCACACCGGGTCACGGGTTCGACAAGCCGCTACGGCCGCGAGAGACAACTCGCCCCGGAACCTGGTCCGAATCCTGCAAGCAGGGGGTGAGCCCGAGTTGTTCATACGGTTTTGAAGCGTATTGGTGATTCGGGCTGTGGAAAGGAGACGCCGCGTGCTCTATTTTCTCCTCAGTCGAGGCTTTTCGTATCTCTCGGGGCTTCTGCCGCGCCGGCAGAAGAACCTGAGCGGGATCGATTACTGGAATGACCGGGCGAAACGCTACGGGAGGCGGTCGGTCATCAACGTCTCGCATCCCGAGGAAGCCTACGACCGGGTGACGCTGTACCAGAAATCGGTGCTCCTGCCGCTCCTCAAATCGCAGCTCCGGGGACACGAGCGGACAGCACTCGACTACGGCTGCGGGCCGGGACGGTTCACCCGCGACCTGGCCGAGGCCATCCAGGGCCGGTGCATCGGTGTCGATCCGGTCATCGATTATCTCGATCTGGCGCCATCCTCGGAACGGACACGGTACGCCCTCCTCGAAAACGCCCGCATACCGCTTCCCGACTCGTCGGTCGACATCGTCTGGATCTGCCTCGTCCTGGGAGCCGTCTCCAGTCCGGAAGAGCTCGAAATCGCGAAGCTGGAGATCGACAGGGTGCTCGCCGACGACGGCCTCGTCTTCCTCGTCGAGAACACGACCCGCCGGGAAGACACCGGGTACTGGGCATACCGGGATGTCGAATACTACCGGAAGCTCCTCGACTTCCTGGATCTCAAATGTCTCTCCTACTATCTCGACTTCGGCGAGCGGATCTCGATCATGGCGGGACGGCGGATCACCCGTCGTGAGAGGGAGAAGGCCGGCGAAGAGCCCGCTACCGCCCGGCTCTCCGAATGATGGCCCCGGCGAGCCCCTCGAAGATGACGGCGTGGAAGGGATAGAGCACGTACCAGTAGAGGTAGCCGGTCAGCCCCCGCGGATAATACCGGGCCTGCAGCGTGAGTCCGGAAGCCCGCTCCCCGTCTTCCTCGACCTCGAATGCCAGCCATGCTTTGCCGGGGAGCCGCATCTCCGCCTCCAGGACGAGCAGCCGGTTCTCTTCGAACTCCACGACCCGCCAGAAGTCCAGGGATTCGCCGACACGGAGATCCACCGCCGACCGCCGTCCCCTCCTGAGCCCGACTCCACCGATGAGCTTGTCGACTCCTCCCCTGACGTTCCAGGCCCGGCTCCAGTAGTACCAGCCGCTGTCACCGCCGATCCTCCGGATGGGGTCGAAGAGCCGGTCCGCTCCGACATCCGCCCGCTTCGTCACCGTGTACTCGCAGATGATCGAGTGGTCGCTCCGGCCTGCGACGAATTCACGGGATGCGTCGGACCAGCGAGTCTCGACGCGGCTCGACCGTACGTGTTCGAGTGCGTTCACGACAGTCTGCCGGAAGGGCTCCGGTTCGATGTCGAAAAGCCGGCGTGCCAGATCGTTCTCGCACACGGTCTCTTGCCGGAGGCTCTCGGCGAGGAGCCGTGCCATCCGGTAGGGAACCGGGGTGAAGAGGCTCACCCAGTAGGAGGAGAGGCGCGGCGTGAGGAAGGGTACATAGACGATGTGTCGCTTGAGGCCCAGCACGTGCGCCGTTGTGTCCATCATCTCGCCGTAGGTGACGATGTCGGGACCGCCGATATCGATGACTTTCCCTGACGATGCCGGGTTCTCCGCGGCTTCCACCAGGTAGGCCAGCACGTCGGCGACACCGATCGGCTGGGTTCTCGTTCTCACCCAGCTCGGACAGATCATGACCGGGAGCCTGTTCACCAGGTGGTGAACGATCTCGAACGACGCGCTTCCGGAGCCGATGATGGCGGCCGCCCTGAACTCCGTCACCGGCACCCCGCCCGCCCTCAGGACATCCCCCACCTCGTGCCTGCTGCCGAGATGATCGGATGTCTCTTTCTCCCGCCGGCCGAGGCCTCCGAGGTAGATGAGCCGCTCCACACCCGCCCCGCGGGCGCACCCGACCGTATTCCGCGCCGCAGCGCGGTCGAGCTCGCCGAAATCACCGTCTTTGTCCGCCATGGAGTGGACGAGGTAGTAGGCGATGTCGATCCCTTCGAACGCGGGAGGGAGGGAGCTTTCTTCGAGGACGTTCCCCCTGACCACCTCCGCCCCCGGCCAGTCCCTGGCGCGGGTTTTCAGAGGGTTCCGCACCAGGCAGCGCACGCGGTGGCCGCCCCTCAGAAGACGGGGGACGAGGCGTCCGCCGATATATCCTGTTGCTCCGATGACCAGAATGTTCGCCATGAGAATTCACCGGTGAGCTCACCGCGGGAAATCGACACGCTCGGCTCCGGTTCGACAGGGCGGTTCATCGATGTGACCCGCGGTCAGGGCAACCGGAGGGGTCAGAGAAACCGCTCGAAGCGGTCCCGGTCCACCTTGCACACCGGACACTTGAGCGGCGGGGACCGTCGTGCGCAGAGATAGCCACAGACCTGACAGCGCCAGACGGGATGCGACAGATCTCCGGTGCCCGGCGGGTCGCCCGGATCCGGCTGTGCCGGCGTCGACTTCGCCTGAGCACGCTCCTCCTGCGGCGGCCGTCTCAGCGGGATCGACCTGACCGGCCGCTTCCCTTCCGCCACCTCCTCCGAGACATAGAGGGCGCAGAAGCAGGTTCCGTAGTCTTCGAGATCGGCGTCGCGGTAGTCGCAGGGACAGATGATGTCGAGATCCTCTTTCCTCGTCCCGTCTGCCTCCATGCAGGGGCAGGCCATGTAGCCGTAACGCTCGACGTTGACGAGGAGACCCTTCATGAGCGCGAGGACCATGTCCTCGTCAGGATTCAGGAAGTAGCCTCCCTGGACTGCATCCCGCCGGATCGTCTCGAGAAGCCTCTGTGCTTCGTCTCTGCTCACAGGTCCAGGAGCTCCCGCAGGCGTTCTTCGTCGTAACCGGTGACGACCTCTTTCCCGTCGATGACGACCGTCGGATAGCTCCTTCTCGGATTGTGCCGGGCGAGCTCCTCCCGGGCCCGCTTCTTCTCCTCTTCCGCGAGAACGTCGACGGCGATCACATCGTGCGGCACCTTGTGATCCTCGAGGAAAAGATGCGTTTTCCTGCACCAGCCGCAGGTGCTCAGGGCATAGAGCCGTACTCGATTCGCCATGATGAGTGATCCGGGGGTTCGCTCCCGGCAGGATGTTCCATGGAATGATAGCATGTGAAAGGCGGGACATCAAGGTTTCGAATGCCCCGCCGGAAATGTCTCAGACCTGGGGATTCTGCCAGTCCTCGACGCACTCCTTGAGCTCTTCCTCGCTGATGCTCTTCGGATCCTTCAGCGAAGATTTCGGGCAGAGCCAGGTGTTCCCGTCCTTCGTCTTGACCCACACGAAGGGTTCCGGTCTGACGGGTTCTCTGATTTCGTCTTTCACGTTCGGCCTCCGTTTCAACGGTTTCCCGGGAGCGGAACCCCCCGACAGGCGGGTGGGCCCCTGCGATGAAAAACAGTTGGTATTTCGGTACGGGGAAAGGCCGTGTCAAGATGCGGCAGAACCGCCTGTAAGCAATGGGGGGGCCCCGCCGGCGGCGCGGGACGGCCGCCCGGCGATTGCGACCGATGATCGCCGGCCCGTGACACCGACCGCGGAGCCCGCCGGCGTCGGGAGATCAGAAATTCCTGTTGTACTCCGCTTCGATCGATTCCACCGGCACCGACTCGTCGAGGAACTGCAGGTGATCGAAGTGGTGCCACCGGGGATTCGGCCGCCTGCGGGTGATCCGGTGTATGTTGAGCAGGTGACGCGCCGTGATGTTGTCGGTCGAGATGTTGTTTCCTCCGCTACCGCAGGCAAGGGTGAACGAGGGATCGAGGTAGTTGTACATACCCCCCAGGGCCCCCTGCGTCGCGGGCATGTTCACGAGGACCCGGCCGGCATCGATCACGCTCGAGAAGTACTCGATCCGCTCATCGGTGTTGGAGTAGATGACAGCGGTGTGGCCCCTGCCTCCGTATTGCATGATCTCGCTGCACCGCTCGATGGAGCTGTCGAAATCGTCCTCGATGTAGAAGGCCAGGATCGGAGCGAGGACCTCGGCCGAGAGCGGGTAGTCACGGCCGACGCCGTATAATTCAGCGATGAGGACCGAGGTGTCGGGCGGCACCTCGATGCCCGCCATTTCCGCAATCTTCGTCACCGGCTGTCCGACCACGGACGCCGCCATGAGCCGGCGGTCCTGGTCGAAGGCGATCCGGCCGACCTTTTCGACCTCGCCCTGATCGAGGAAGTACGCCTTCTGGCGCTGGAACTCCTCGATCACGCTGCCGGCCACCTCCCGCTTCACGACGATCGCCTGCTCGCTGGCACAGACCGAGCCGTTGTCGAATGTCTTCGACTCCAGGATGCTGTGCACGGCGAATGGCACATCGGCCGTGGCGCCGATGTAGACGGGGACATTGCCGGGGCCGACCCCGATCACCGGCGTCCCGGAGCTGTACGCTTCGCGCACGAGGGCCATGGTCCCGGTGGCAACGATCAGGGAGAGAGCGCGGTGGCTCATGAGCTCTCTGGTGTTCCGCGGTGTGGATTTCGAGAGCCACTGGATGCAGTGTTCGGGCGCTCCGGCCGCCAGCGCTGCTTCGTAGCAGATCCGGCAGGTTTCGGCGATACAGCGCTTCGCCGCGTTGTGCGGACTGATGATGAGAGTATTCCTCGACTTGAGCGTGATCATGGCTTTGAAGATCACCGTCGAGGTCGGATTGGTCACGGGAATGAGACCGAGAATGGGACCCACGGGCTGGGCGATCTCCACGAGTCCGTTCCGGTGGTCCTCACGCAGAACCCCCACCGTCCTCTCGAACCTGATGTTGTTGTAGACGAGCTGGGTCGCGATGACGTTCTTGATGACCTTGTGCTGCCACAGGCCGAGCTGCGTTTCTTCGGCGGCCATCTTCGCGAGACTCACCCGCTCCCTGAGTGCGGCCCGGTACACCGCCCGCACGATGCGGTCGGTCTGGTGCTGGTCGTATCTCCTGAACTCGGATGCAGCTTCGATCGCGTTCCCGATGATTTCATCTGCTCGTGACATCGCCTGTGTCTCCCTCGCATGAATGTCAACTGACCCTTCGTTCAGGGATTGTATCACAATCTGCCCCGCTTGGCAAGAGCGGGCGCCCGGAAGAGACCCGCACATTTGACACGCTCCCGCCCCTGGTGTATAATCGAATGCACCCCGGACAGCCGGCGACGGGGGGACGAACGACACGATGCCGGTCCGGCTCACAGGCGAGAACGAACAGAAGGAGGTTCACATGTTCCGGTCGACAGGAACTCTCATCGCGGCGATTCTCTTTGCCATCACCGTTTTCCCTCCCGGCGGCCGGAACGCCCTGCCCGCTTCATCCGGGGAGAGCCCCCTCGACGAGATCCGCGGGGCGATCGACGAGCAGGGGGCATCGTGGACGGCGGGTGAGACGGCGGTCTCGCAGCTCACACGGGAGGAGAAGATCCGGCTCACGGGCCTGGCGCCCGCGTATCCGGATCCCGATCGGGAATTCACACCCTTTCCGCCGGCCCCCGACATGCCGGCCATCCTCGACTGGCGAGATGTTGACGGATCCGACTGGGTCACACCGGTCACCTACCAGGGGATCTGCGGCGCCTGCGTCTCCTTCGGCTCGGTCGGTCAGCTCGAAGCCCGTCTCAACCTGGTTGCCGGCGATCCGTTCCTGGACCGGAATCTCTCCGAGCAGCACCTCTTCTCCTGCGGCGGCGGCCGGTGCAACTGGGGCTGGAACG
>CAZMKB010000084.1:0-12110 GCA_964566685.1 uncultured Gemmatimonadota bacterium
GATGGCCTCGCGTCGGATCGACAGTCCTGCCACACAGGGCTGGAAGGACCGTCTCGAGGAGTCGGGCTTCCTCCGGTTCCGCTCTCTCGACCGCCGGAGTGAGACTCGATCCGGCACCGCGGAGGGAGGAGAGGCCGTCGGCTCAGCGCAGGATGCGACGGGTGGACACATGTCCCGACTGCTCGTGACCCCGGCCGCTTTCCTGCGGGAGGCGCTCCGGAAGGTCTCGGTTCTCGTCCTGACAATCGGAGAGGTCCTGATCAAGAGCGCGGTCTGCATCCTCTCTCCCGTCATGCTGGCTGTCGCTGCTCTTCTCGGGGTGAAAAGAGAGGGAGGTCCGGCGGCGGCGATCACCGGCTGGTTCACCGCCGACCGCGGCATCCTCCTTCCCCGGCATGGGCCCGAGGCCACGATCTGGAGCGGTATCTTCGTCTTCCCACCTGTCAGGGCACTCTGCGAAGATGTCCGGAGCCTGGCGGACCGGATTCACCGGACCGCGATCAGGCCGCAATCCGGGTTCCCGCTGAAGCTCGGCCGGGGGATACTCCTCTCGATGCCGTTCGTACTGGGCCTCCTCTATTTCCTGCTCCGATTCTTTTTCCATCTCCTTTTCTCTGTTGCAGGGAAGGCGACCGTCCTCCTGCTGCACTTCCTGATCATCCTCGCGATGATAGCAGCGGTGTTCCTGGCAGCGATCCTCCGGCCCGCCGTCACGCTCCTCATCAGATATTTCGATGCCGGATACGGCCGGCTGACCGGGGCCTATCCGGGAATACTACGAGGCGCCATCGAAAATCCGGGCCTCGTCGTCCTGGCGGCGGGGGTGCCTTTCGCCCTCTGTATATTCGTACTCCTCCCGGGCATCGGCAGGGAGCTGATCCCCGAAGTTCACCAGGGTGAATTCAACGTCGAGGTGAGGATGCCCGTGGGAACTCCGCTCCTCAAAACACTCGACCAGGTGGAGCCGATCGAGGAAGCGGTCATGGTGCAGAACGGCGTCGACAAACTGGCCACGGTCGTCGGAGTGGAAAAGAAGTCCAATCCTTCGGCGGAAGAAGGTGAACACTCGGCACAGCTGACCGTCAGGCTGAACAGCAACGGCAGTCTCATGGAAGAGGAGGAGCGGATCATACGCCGGCTCAGGCGCCGCCTGGCGCTGGTGCCGGACATGAGCTTCGAGATATCCCGGCCGACGCTCTTCAGCTTCAAGACGCCGGTCGAAGTCGAGATCAGGGGCTACGACCTGCCGCTCCTCTCCCGCTACAGCAGGGACATCGCCGTCGCCATGTCCGAAGTGCCGGGGTTCTCCGATGTGAAGTCGAACATCCAGAAGGGGTACCCGGAAGTGCAGATCCGGTACGACAGGGACCAGCTGGCACGCTACGGACTGAGCGTCTACGAGGTGGCGTCCCTGGTCCGTAACAAGGTACTGGGAGAGGTGGCAACGGAGTACCGGGATGAGGACCGCAAGATCGACATCAGGGTCCGCCTGAGGGACACTGATCGGGAAGGGATCGAGGATCTCAGGCGGCTCACGGTCAATCCGGGGGAGGAGATTCCGATACCACTCTCAGCGGTGGCCGACATCCGCGTGCGTGAGGGACCGAGCGAGATCAGGCGCATCGATCAGCAGCGGGCGGCGCTGATCACGGCGAACCTGAACGGAACCGACCTCGCCAGCGCCACGCGCGCCATCCATGCGATATTCGACGAGGTGACGCTTCCCCCCGATTTCTCGTTCACGATCAGCGGCCAGAACAGGGAAATGGAGACATCCATGAACAGCCTCATGTTCGCCATGGCCCTGGCTATCTTCCTGGTCTACGTCGTGATGGCGAGCCAGTTCGAGTCGCTCGTTCATCCCTTCGTCATCATCTTCACCGTTCCTCTGGCCCTGATCGGCGTCATCCTGGCTCTCGCCGTGACCGGGATCTCGATCAGCGTCATGGTCTTCATCGGCTTCATCATGCTTGTGGGGATCGTAGTGAACAATGCCATCGTCCTGATCGACTACATCAACACACTCAGGAAACGTGGTATGGAGAAGGCAGAGGCGATCGTCCTCGCGGGGCAGGTGCGGCTGCGGCCGATTCTCATGACGACGACGACGACCGTTCTCGGGCTCCTGCCAATGGCTCTCGGGGTCGGAGAAGGAGCCGAAATCAGGACTCCGATGGCCGTTACCGTCATCGCGGGCCTGATAAGCGCAACCCTCCTCACGCTCATTGTCATCCCGACCATCTACAGCCTCGTCTCGAGGGGGGAGTAAGGGCATGAATCTGAGGCGAATGAAGAGCTCTCTGCTCCCTCGACTGTCGGTGGCCCGGCCCGTGACCGTCACCATGGCGTTCCTCGCCCTCCTCGTCGTGGGGGCGATCGCCTACTACCGGATTCCGATCAGGCTCCTTCCATCCGGTTTCGAGCCTCCCTTTCTGGGAATCTGGGTCAATTACCCGAATTCGAACCCGGCCGAAGTCGAGGAGAAGATCGCCCGTCCGCTCGAAGAGATCATCCAGACCATCCGGGGCGTGGACGAGGTCGAGACCCACAGCCAGAGAGACGGCGTGTGGGTGTGGATCGAATTCGACCAGGAAACCGAGATGGACCTGGCCTACAGCACCCTGCGGGACCGGGTCGAACGGGTGCGGCCCGAGCTTCCCGACGACGTCGAGCGAATCTACCTCCGCAAGTTCAGCGACGACGACGAACCGATCATCTTCTTTTCCGTGACCCTGAACCGGCAGGTGGACGACCCGTACTACCTCGCGGAGAAATACATCAAGAGGCCGCTCGAGCGCATAGACGGCGTCGCTTACGTCGAGATCTGGGGTACCTACGAGAAGCTGATCCAGATCGAGGTCGACCACGACAGAGCGAACGCACTGAACGTGGAACTCTACTCCGTGATCCAGGCGCTCATGCGCGACAACTTCAACCTCTCGAGCGGCTACGTGGTGGACGGCGACCGGAAGATCACCGTGCGTTCAGTGGCGAAGTACGAGAGTCTCGAAGAGATCGAGGACATCCGGATCAACGGCACGGGAGTCCGGCTCGGCGACTTCGCCACGGTCACTTACGACATCCCGGAGAGGGAGTTCGTGCAGAGGATAGACGGAAAGAGCGCCATCAAGGTCGGCGTGTTCAAGGAGTCAATGGCGAACACCGTGGCGCTCTCCAGAAAGCTGGTCGATGTCGTGGAGAACGAAATCTCCGTGAACCCTGTGTTCGAGGGGATGGAGTTCGAGATGCTGTTCGACCAGGGGGAATACATCATCGGTTCCATCGACAATCTGAAGAGCGCCGGGCTCTGGGGCGGGCTCTTCGCCGTCTTCATCCTGTTCTATTTCCTGCGAAGGATCCGCATGACGATGATCATCCTGCTCGCGATTCCCCTTTCCCTCCTTATCACGGTCACGGGCCTCTACTTCTGGGGCTGGTCGCTCAACGTCGTCACCATGATGGGGCTCATGATCAGCATCGGCCTGGTCGTCGACAATTCGATCGTCATCGTGGAGAACATAACCCGGATGAAGCTCTCGGGGCTGGGTCCGAAGGAGGCAGCCGTGACGGGAGCCAGCGAGGTGGCGCTCGCGGTGACCATGGCCACGCTCACCACCGTCGTCGTGTTCCTGCCGCTCATACTGATCAACGACGACGTCGGATTCTCCTTCTACATGCTCAGAATCGGCCTGCCCGTCATCATGGCCCTGGTGGCCTCGCTCGTCGTCGCACTCCTCTTCATCCCGTTCGGGGCGACGAAGATCACGAGCCGGAAACCACCGGTCGAGCCGGCGAGCATCGGATGGATGAGAAAACTCTATGCCCGGGCCCTCAGCTGGACACTCGATCGTCGTGTCGACGCGGTTTTCATCGCCCTGGTTCTCCTCGCAACGCTCCAGATCCCCATGAGCAGGGTGGCGTCGACCGATCAAGCCCAGGGTAACATCAACGACTTCCGCCTGACCTTCGATGTGCCGAACAACTTCAGCGTTAAGAGGACGGATGACTTCTTCAGAGGGATCGAGACGTTCTTCGAAGAGAACCGCGAGAAGTACAGCATCAAGACCGTGGATGTGAGATTCTCCAACATCTGGGGCCAGGTGCGGGTGTTCCTCCACCCGGTCGAAGACGTGGAGTGGTACTCCGAGGCGTGGAAGTGGCTGGGGCGCATGGTCGGAATTGACATCCACGACAGAATGACGAGGGAAGAGGTCATCGAGGACGTCAAGGAGCATATCCCGACAGCTCCCGGCGTCGAGATGAACCTGGGATGGCAGCGTGACACGAGCGAGGAAGTTTCGATCACGGTGGTTCTCTACGGCGACGACACCTCGGTGCTCACCGGCCTGTCCCGGGAGGTGGAGAGACGGCTCGCAACCATTCCCGAGATCGTCAGCGTGGACACAGATCTCGAGAAGGGACAGGAGGAGATCCGCGTGTTCGTCGACCGCGAGCAGTCGGAGAAGTACGGCATCCCGGTCCAGGTCGTTGCGGGGACGCTCTCCTATGCGCTTCGCGGCATCGACCTCCCCGAGTTTCACCAAGGGGAGAAGGAGGTCGACGTCCGGGTGCAGCTCCGGCGCGACGACCGCCGGACCCTCGACCAGCTGAGGAACCTGACGTTCACGACGAACCGAGGCAAGGAAATACCCCTGACTGCGCTGGCCGACTTCGAGATGACGCGGGGGTTCGGCGAGATCCACCGGTCGAACGGAAAGACGATGCTCGAGGTGAGAGCCAACACCACCAACGACAGGATCTCCACCCTCTACGAGAAGATCGACGAGGCGATGGCAGGCTTCAGCTTGCCGCGCGGATACAGCTGGGACAAGGGCGAACGCTACATCGATATCCAGGAATCGAACGAGGCACAGAACTTCGCTCTCGTTCTCGCCATCACTTTCGTGTTTCTCCTGATGGGAGTTCTCTTCGAGTCGTTCGTCCTGCCGCTCTCCATCATCGTCTCGATCCCCTTCGCCTTCATCGGGGTCTACTGGCTCCTCTACCTGACCGACACCACGTTCGACATCATGGCCGGGATCGGGTTGATCATTCTGATCGGTGTCGTCGTGAACAACGCCATCGTCCTGATCGACCTCGTGAACCGGCTCCGGGGCGAAGGACGATCACGCTACGATGCCATCATCGAGGCGGGTGAGCACCGATTCCGCCCCATCCTGATGACGGCCCTCACCACCATCTTCGGACTCCTGCCGATGGCCATCGGGAAGAGCGGCATGATCGGCATGCCCTACGCCCCGCTCGGCCGCACGATGATCGGCGGGCTCGTCACCTCGACGTTCCTGACGCTGTTCGTTGTGCCGATCTTCTACACCTACTTCGACGACCTGCGGATCTTCTGCGGCACGATCGCGCGGCGGGTGTTCGCAAACGCTTCCGGGCAGCGCGAGACATCGGTGTGACCGGTATCGGAGGGAGCCTCCCAGAAAAACGGGGCCTGCTCCCACTGGGGGAACAGGCCCCTCTGATTTTCCAGCCTCACACGGTCGTCGAGACCATCCTGCCGCTACTTCAGCAGCACGAGCTTCCTGGTCTGGACGAACTCGCCCGCCTCGAGACGGGAGAAGTAGACGCCGGAGGAGAGCTCCTCGCCCTGCTCGTTCCGGCCGTCCCACTGCACCCGGTAAGTACCGGGCTCCTTCCAGCCGTCGACGAGCGTTTTCACCTTCTTCCCGCGCACGTTGTAGATCGACAGTACAACCCTGCTCCCGCCCTCCGCCGACGCCGGAACGTCGTAGACGATCGAGGTCTGCGGGTTGAACGGGTTCGGGTAGTTCTGGGAGAGTGAGAAGCTCTTCGGAAGTCCGGGACCGCCGGTGTCATCCGGGTCTTCGATGCCGGTGATGCCGTCCAGGAAGTCGAGGACCACCTGCATGGTCTGTGTGCGTGTGGCCTGGTTCTCGACACTGCCCGGCCTGTTGACGGCCTCGAATCCGAAGCCGAAGAACACGATGCGCGATCCGGCGACGGGACCCTCGGTCCAGATACCGGCCGTACCGAGATTCGTCGTCCCCGACGGTGAATCGGTGTAGTGGAACGCCTCCACCGCTCCCTCGAGGAGATCGAGACGGTCACGGGAGGTCTGGTTGTTGGCACCGTTCCCGCCGGCGGTGACGAGATACTCCAGGTTCCTCCCGAGCGGATCGCCCGGCAGGCCGCGTTTGAAGGCGTAGGCGACGTTCTCCACCCAGCCGACGTTGAGGTAGTCTTCGAGGAACGGGCTCTGGTTCGACGCCAGATCCTCGGCGATGTTCTGCCCGGTCAGGAAGAGCTTCCCGCCTGCCTCGAGGAATAGCGCGGTGCTGTCCTGCTCCGCCTGGGTGAGCGTGGCGCTCGCGGCATTGCCGGTGAACCAGACGAGCGTGGTCGACACCGGGAAGAGGGCCAGGGCCTCCTCCGGAGGCGTGGCCGAAGTCTCCGCGTCGAGGTGGACGTAGGTCCGGCCGGCTGAGTCGATGGCCGGGATGAAGTAATCCTCGTAGGACATCCCCTCGTCGTCGTCCACCAGGAAAACCTGGGCCGGATTGAGTGCGGGGAAGAGTGTCGCCGTGTCTTCCACCGTGACTGTGATCTCCTCCATGACGGCCGTGATCGGATACGGCAGCTCGGGGTAGATCTCGATGCCGGTGTACTCCTGGATACCGGGGTAGGTGATCGGGATATCACGGATGTGGAAGAAACCGCTCGCAGGATTGGTAAAGGCGCTGTCCCACGGCTCGTCGTTCATGAGCAGGACCACCTTCGCTTCTATTCCTTCTCCGGTGGCCGAATCCGTCACCGTTCCGGCGACGAGGCTCAAGGGAAGCGGTGTGAGTGTGATCCCCACCGTCGTCGTCGAGTCGTCGAAGATATCGACGGCGGTCGTGTCCGGATAGTGGGCGATCGCCCTGGTCTCGAGCTCGAAGTTCCCGATCAGGTAGCTCAGCTCGAACGCTCCGCCGGCGTCGGTGGAGTCGAACCTGCCGGTTTCGAGCAGGGTCACGAGCGCGCCGGCCACCGGGTCGCCTCCCTCGCTCTCGACGGTGCCGGCGACCGTGCCGGCGGGAGCCGTCCAGCGAGCCCCCTGCATGATCTCGAGCCCGTCGTTGTTCTGGACGAAGGCGATGACGGCCAGGTTCGGCATTTCCCAGGCCGGGTCCATCGTGAAGTAGTCGTTGAACTGGAGCGTTTCCCCCTGCGCGATGGTGAAAGGCGTGCCGCCGGCGTCGGGGACCATCGTCCTCATGACGTCGTTCCAGACCTCCCCGTAGGGGCTCTGGTAGTGGAGATCCGTTTCGGTCACGGCGATCCGGAGGCTCAGGCTGCCCGTTCCCGGGTCGCCCTCGGCGTAGATCTCGACCGAGACATCCATGCTGTCCCCGATCGCCTCGACTTCCACGTTCATGTCGAAGGGGCTCTCTTCGGAAACATCCTGGTTGAACTGGTTCTCGAAGGCGAAGTTCGAGGAAGAGTAGACGCCGTCGACCGCGGGCCAGGGGACGAAATTGAGACCGTAGTAGTTCACCCGTGCGCCGGCGAACGAGGAGGAGGCGAGGTAGAACGGATCGTTCCCGCTGGGCCACCAGACGTGGTAGCGGATCAAAGCGAGGCTGTCGTAGTGTTCCTGCCCGAATTCATCCAGAAATCGGTCCACATCGGGGCAGTAGGGTCAGCCGGTATTGGTGAACATCTCTCCCACGACCATCCGGTCCGCCGCGTCGAGCGTCAGCGGGACGGCGGCCGTGAGGAGCAGCGCCGTCGAGAGGAGTGCTGCGAGTGTCTTCATGACAACCTCCTTTTCCTTGTTGGGGACCGGGTCTTCCTTGTGTGTCTTTCGCCCGGCCGCTGCCCGGTTGCGGAACCCCGCCGCAGCCGACATCAGATCGTTCCGCCCGGCCGGTCCTCCTCCGGTTCGCCGAGGATCCTCCGCACGGACGGAAAGCTCATTCGATGAATCGGAGTTGGACCCATTTTCACGAGAGCGTCTCTGTGCCCTTTCGTCGAATATCCCTTGTTGGTCGAAAATCCGTAACCGGGGTAGTCCCGGTCCAGGACGTTCATGATCCTGTCCCGCGTCACCTTCGCGACGATCGAAGCCGCGGCGATTGCGTGGCACCGGGCATCCCCTCCGGTGATGAACTCGTGAGAGAGGCCGAGTCCGCTGAACGGCAGACCGTCGAGGAGGATGTGCTGCGCGATACCGCCCAGGCCGCTGACAGCTCTTCGCATGGCTTCGTGCGTCGCACCGAGAACATTGAGCCCGTCGAGCACGTTGACGTCGACGGTCGATGTGCTGATGGACAGAGCTTTTTCCTGGATGACATCATAGAGGTGCTCTCTCTGCATGCCCGTCAGTTTCTTCGAATCGTCGACGCCCGCGATGACTACTCCCGGTTCGAGCACGACGGCCGCCACGACCAGAGGACCGGCGAGCGGGCCCCTGCCCGCTTCGTCGACACCGGCGATCGGGTGTACGCCCCCCTGAAGGAGCGACAATTCATGTGAATAGAGCTCCGCGAGCCGGTCGAACTCCGCGGCGTCGGGAGGCGCGTCTCCGGAAGAGATCACCTGCTCGACCACCCGTGACGACCTCCTATTCCTTTTCCTCGATGCGCGCAGCTTTCCCTCTCCGTGCCCTGAGATAGTACAGTTTCGCTCTCCTCACCTTTCCTCTCCTGACGACCTCGATCCGCTCGATCATCGGCGAGTGAAGGGGAAAGACACGCTCGACTCCGACACCGTTCGAGACTTTCCTGACGGTGAACGAGCTGCTGACGCCGCTTCCCCGTTTCTGGAGGACGTTCCCTTCGAACGCCTGCAGCCGCTCCTTGTCACCCTCGCGTATCTTCACGAACACACGGACGGTATCGCCGGGATCGAAGTCGGGGAGGTCGTCCCGCAGGCTCTGCTTCAGTACATCACTCGTGACGTTCATACCACTCTCCTCTCTCATGGAATCTATTCACGGATTCTCTTCACCTCATGTGTTCTCTCGATCATCGGCATCGGCCGTGTACCTCTTCCACAGATCGGGCCGGTGGTCACGGGTCAGCCGCTCGGCTTCCGCCCTCCTCCACTCACCGATGGCCCGGTGATCCCCGGAGAGCAGTACCTCCGGGACGTCCATGCCTCTGAACGAAGCGGGCCTCGTGTATGCCGGGGGCGCCAGGAGTCCGTCGACGAAAGAGTCGCCGAGCGCCGACTCGAAGTCTCCGAGGACGCCGGGCAGGAGGCGGACGACCGAATCGGTCACGGCCATCGCCGGTATCTCGCCTCCGCTCAGAATGAAGTCGCCGAGACAGATCTCGTCCGTGACGAGCCCCCTGCTCACCCGCTCGTCTATATCCTTGTACTGTCCCGAGAGAAATATCAGTCGTTCCGAAACCGAGAGTTCAACCGCTTTTTCGTGATTGTACACGGCACCCCTGGCCGAAGGGAGTACGATTCGCTCGCTCTCCCACCGCCCCCCGCTCCTCTCCCATATCGATTCGACCGCCCGGTAGAAGGGCTCGGGCTTGAGGACCATGCCGGCCCCGCCGCCGAAAGGATAGTCGTCCACCTGCCGGTGACGGTCATCGGTGAAGTCACGCGGATTGACGAACTCGACCGAGACGGCACCCTGTTTGAGTGCTCTGTTGAGAATCCCTCCCCGGATGAATCCATCGAAGATCTCGGGAAACAGGGTGACGAAGTAGATCTCCATCGCTTCTCAGCTCTTTTCATGGATGAGACCCGGCATGTTGTCGACGAGTATGGTGCCGGCGTCGAGCGACACCTCGCGGATGAACTCCTCGACGAACGGTATCATGTGTTCCTTTCCGTCACGTTCGATGACCAGCATGTCCTGCGCGGGGAGTGAGAGCACGTTCGTGACGGCTCCGAGCGTCTCGCCGTGCTGATCGATCACTTCGAGCCCGACGAGCTGATGATGATAAAACTCCCCTTCTTCCGGCTCCGGCAGCTCCTCGAGGAGCACGGAGAGGTACCTGCCGCGAAGACCCTCTGCAGCCGTTCGGTCCGAGATTCCCTCGATGCTCACCAGGAGCCCGCGCTTGTATGGTGCGGCGGCCTCCACGATCACCTCGCGATCCTCCCCGTCTCCTTCGAGAAGGAGCCGGGATCCGGCTCCGAACCGCTCGGGATTCTCCGTGAGGGGCTCGACGATGATTTTCCCCTGGACACCGTGGGGACAGATGATTCTGCCCACGACGACCTGATCGACATCCATGGTGAGGAGCCCTCCCCCGTTACTCCTGACCCGTCCCGGCATCCTCCGTCTCTTTCGTCCGGTTCCCGAGCGCTTCCTGCTTCTTCCTCTCGATCACTTCCTCGTCATGCCACTTCTTGTAGAAACCGAGCCGCGAGAAGATGGAACGCACGGTCTCGCTGGGTTCCGCACCGTCCTCCAGCCATTTCTTCGCCAGGTCCTCGTTCACTTCGATCGTCGCGGGGTCCGTGACCGGATCGTAGTGCCCCAGTGTGTCGATGAACCTTCCGTCACGCGGGCTCCGCGAATCCGCCACGACGATCCTGTAGCTGGGACGGTTCCGTCTTCCCATCCTTTTCAAACGGATCTTCACAGCCATACTTCTCTCTTCCTCCTTCACATTCCTTTTCAGCTGAACGGAAATTGCTTCAACATGTCTTTCTTCCCCTTCCCGGCCGCACCCATCTTTTTCATGAACATTTCCATCTCTTTGAACTGATTGAGGAGGCGGTTGACCTCCTGGACGCTCGTTCCGCTGCCCGCGGCCACCCTCCTGCGCCTCGATCCGTTCATCACCTTCGGATTCGCACGCTCCCGGGGAGTCATGGAGAGGAGAATCGCCTCCATTCTCTCGAGCTGCCCCTCATCCGGGACATCGGTGTTTCCGAGAGCGCCTCCCATGCCGGGCAGCATCTGGACCACCTGGCCTATCGGGCCGAGCTTCTTGATCTGTTTGAGCGAGGAGAGAAAATCATCGAGGGTGATGCTTCCGCGCTCCATGATCCGCTCGGCCACCTTCTCCGATTCTTCCGAATCGATGAGGCGCGCGGCTCTGTCGACGAGCGTCTGGACGTCCCCCATCCCGAGTATCCTCGAGGCCATCCGTTCCGGGTGGAACGGTTCCAGATCCTCCACACGCTCACCGGTCCCGACGAACTTGACCGGCTTCCCGGTGATTCCGTAGACCGACAGGGCGGCACCACCCCTGGCGTCACCTTCCATTTTCGTGAGTACGACTCCGGTGACCCCGATTCGCTCGTCGAAGCTCTTCGCCATCTTCACCGCATCCTGACCGGCCATGCCGTCCGCGACGAGCATGATCTCCGACGGCCGGAGCAGATCCTTCAGGCTCGCCAGCTCGTCCATCATCTCCCGGTCGATGTGCAGCCTGCCGGCCGTGTCAACGATCGCCAGATCGCAGCCGCTCTTTCCGACTTCCGACAGTCCGTTCCGGATGAGGTCTTTCGGGCTCTTCGAGGTGTCCCCCGGATGGACATCGATGCCCGCCTTATCAGCCAGGAGGGCGAGCTGCTCCATCGCAGCCGGCCGGTAGACATCGACCGAGATGAGGTAAGGCCGCCTCCCGTCCTTCTTCAGCCGGTGGGCGATCTTCACCGCGGTCGTGGTCTTTCCGGAGCCCTGCAGGCCGACGAGCATCAGAACCGGAGGTTCTCCCTTCAGCGAGAGTTCCTCGCTTTCCCCGCCGAGGATGCCCACGAGCTCCTCGAAGACGATTTTCGCCACCTGCTCGCCGGGAGAGAGGTGCTGAGAGGTCAGGGTTCCGACGGCTTTCTCTTCCACGGCGGCCGTGAACTCCTTCACAACCCCGTAGTGTACGTCGGCCTCGAGGAGCGCCAGGCGGATCGTCCGCAGGTGCTCCTTGATGTCCTTCTCGCTGAGAAGCCCCCGTCCCCTGAGCTTTTTCAGAGTACCGGTGAGCTTCGACTGCAGGTTATCGAACACGATAATCCTTTAGCCCGAATTATTCATACCATTTCGACTTTGACGGCCGCTGCTCGGGCTGACTGCCGTAAACTTTCTATAATAATATAAATGAGTCTCAAAATCAATTTTTCCAGGGGGAGGCGCCGGTACGCTTCGCCAAAAAGGACCGAGAGGCGAC
>CAZMKB010000085.1:0-2365 GCA_964566685.1 uncultured Gemmatimonadota bacterium
GTTGCGAATAAACATGTTTTGTGGTACACTTGTTTCAACCACAGCCCAACAGGAGGGAGTGATATGAGTCCATGCAGAATCCTCGTCGCAGCGATACTTTTATAAGAAGTCCACGGCGCGTACTTCCCCTCTCCTCTATCGAGCGAGATCTATCAGACCTGGTCTCGCCGGTACGATGGACCAGCGAGTGATGTGGACAGAGCGCAGGCAATAGCAGTGGATGTGGAGGAAAACGTCTATGTTACGGGATATGCTGCTGCCGACCTCGGCTGGGATTACACGACCATCAAGTACAACTCTGGATCGAGTCAATTGTGGTTGAGCAGCTATAATGGTCCGGCCGGATTGAATGACATGGCTTCTGATATAGCAGTCGATGCTCTGGGCTATTCCTATGTAACGGGGTACAGTGTCGGAATCCTTACCGGTTTCGATTATGCTACCTTGAAATATGATCCCGACGGTCTGCCCGTGTGGACCACGAGATATGACCCGGGTCAAAAAGATGATGATTATGCAGTGGCTGTGATGGTCGATGATTTCTCCAATGTCTATGTCACGGGATACAGTTTCACTGATGACGCGTCCAACTATGACTATGTCACGATCAAATACAGTCCCGAAGGGACAACACTGTGGACTGCTATATATAATGGACCGGCAAGCAATCTCGACTACGCCCTGGCGCTCGCCCTGGATTCCGAAGGCTGTGTTTACGTGACCGGAATGAGCCAGGGGATGGAAACGGATTTCGATTACGCCACCATCAAGTACAATCCATTGAGCGGCAACATGCTGTGGGAAGCCCGCCACGACGGTCCTGTCAGTGGTTCAGATGAGGCTTATGATGTTGGAATCGGCGGGGATGATTATGTCTACGTCACCGGAGGAAGCGAAGGAGATGGAACTTCCCAGGACTACGCAACCATCAAATATGATCCATTGACGGGGGATTCATTGTGGGTAGCCCGCTACAATGCTCAGGAAAACGGTGCAGATGCTGCAAAGGCACTTGCAGTCGACGGCGACAATCATATCTGTGTTACCGGAATGAGCTGGGGAGGCAATGTGATTGCCAATTTCGACTACGCAACTCTCATGTATGATTCCGATGGAAATGAGATGTGGACTTCGCGCTACGATGGTTCGGCGAACAGCTGGGATGAGGCGAGGGCAATAGCCGTTGATGGAGAGGGAAACTTCATCGTCTCCGGTGGAAGTACAGAGATTGGAACAGCCTCGGATTATACAACCATCACCTATATAGTCGATGGACAGGAAACCTGGAGAATGAATTACAATGGAGCGGCAAATGGCGCGGATGTGGCCAACGACATCGCGGTCGGCCCGAGCGGAGCCGTGTTCGTCATCGGTTACAGCCAGGGGATAGAGACTGGGGATGATTACCTGACGGTAAAATACAGCCCGATACCGCCGCTTCAGGTTTTCAGACATGCTGAGGCTGTGCCTTATATCCCTTAGTACATGATGGTGTAAGTATACTGAACGACCACCGTTTGTAAGACGATGGGTTCGTTGATCGGTTGAAACCGGCTGAAGATTCGTGCCTGTCTCGAGAGGAAACCGCGTATTACTGTCTTCCCTCCGGCTTTCTCCATTCCTGAGCCTCCCGGAGATACCCGCCCGAAGAAACCGACGCTATCCGTCGTCATTCCGCATTGAGCGTACCTGTTAGAAATCACACTCATCGTACATCTACAGAATACGGAGAGTACGCCGCACACGTATCGTTTCCCTTCCTTCAACCGAAAGGAGACCAAGATGGGCAAACGACAGAAAAAGGGAAACGGGCCTCGGTCCGGATCCCTGACGGGGAACCGGACGTTCTGTCTGGTCCTGATGCTCTCGACGCTGATCGCTGTGAACATGCTGTTCGCGCAGGATCCGCAGATTCACCCCGGGAAGCAATGGGTGGCATCGTTCGGACCCGTAAAGGTGAACGACTCCAGCGACCCGGCGTCCAATTCCGAGATCGCCCTGTTCAAGGACCAGGGGTGTGTCGTCGTCTGGGAGGAGAGCGAGACCGGTGGAACCAGCATCAACTTTCGCCGCCTGAGCAAGCTGGGAACCGCCGTCGGTCCGTCGGCGGAGGCAAACACGCTCGAAGGAGCCGCGCTGATGTCACCGGATGTGATGGCAGCCGAGAACGACTGCTTCGCCGTTTCCTGGATGGAGAGCCTGGAGGGCGCACAGGCCTGCAGCCCCTGCGAGGGACGGTACTGGATACGTGAGTACCTGCCGGATGGAACCCCCTATGTGGAAGGTGAATGTGAAGACGATCCGGGAGACCCCTGCGAGACCCAGCTGAATTACTACGGTGACTGGGCGGAAGGTCCTCCGTTCA
>CAZMKB010000085.1:2375-12036 GCA_964566685.1 uncultured Gemmatimonadota bacterium
GCGGACACCCTCGATCTGTGGCCACACGGGGACGCCCCCAATGTTTCCTGGGGGATAGCCTGGCAGCCGGACGAACCCGATTACCAGGAAAACACGCACTTTGCCGGTTTTTCCTGGGAGGGTCGGTTCCAGGTTCGTCTCGATCCGTATCCAGGCACGCCGGTGAACGGTCCTGTCGAGATCTCGGTGACGAGCGCGGGCGACGAGTTCATCGTCTTCTACGTGCTGATGTCGGGCAACTGGGATTCCTTCCGGGCCCGTAAGGTGGACGTGGACGGGGACCTGCTCAGCGACCCCATGCCCTTCCAGGTCCCGGCGAACGGCTTCGTTCACGGGGCACGCGCAGCCCTCAACGGCCTCGACCAGCTGGGAGTCGCCTGGATCGAGCGGGATTCGAACGGGAGCGAGGTCTGGTTCCAGGGGTACACGCTCGTCGGAGACGCCGTCGCTCCCACCGGCGATCCGCAGATGGTACGGTCGACCGATGACTACGCCGGGAAGGTGGCGATCGCCACTTCGTACTCCAACCGTTTCGTGGTGGCATGGAACGAGGCGGAAGGCGGATCCGTCGGCGATCCGAGCGACGTCTATGTCAGGAGGATGCACGTGGGATATCCGAGCGGCTACAACCCGATCTGTGTCGACTGTGACGGGGGCGGGCCGCTCACGGCGGACACCGATCCCTCGGTGGCCCTCGTCGGCAACTTCGCGTACGTGTCGTGGACGAAAGCGGAGGAAGGTGCTGCCGGAGACATCTACGCATCACGGGTCTATCTGGGCCCGGAGAGGTAATTCCTCAACGGAGATGGGCAGGCCCCCGCCCATCTCCTTCCCTTCCCGGTGATTCCGCCGGTATGGACGAACACCGTCTTCCCGAGAACAGAACGTCACACACCGTGATTGATTTCATTCCCCCGGAGGGATCAGCGTGCCGGAAGCGGGAATTTTGCCGGTGGTCGCTTCCGCCGATGACACCCTCCAGGGGAATCGAGAGATTGAACGACGCCGTTGCCGTCGCCGCTGTTGCCGTCGCCCGAACCGGTGCTGCTCATTCTCACGGGGACACCGGGAGGTCTCCGACGACCGGGATGACCAGACTCGAGGCGTGGTCGTCGTCATGAAGGATCATTGTCTCGCTGTCGGTGAAGAAAGCCTGTATGTAGGGTCCTTCACCCCAGGTGAGATCCTGCCCCGGTCCCTCCTTTCGCCCGAGCCCCTTCCCCCAGTCCAGGACATCGTCGCTCGATTTGTTGCTCAGGCAGACCCTGATGCCGTGCCCGGGAAGGAACCGGTAGGCGATTCCGTAGAGGTCGAAGGACATCACGAAATCCCGACCGGCTGTGTGAGCCCTGCTGCCCGCAGGTCCAATCGTGACGAGTACGGCGTTGTCATCCGGGAAGACATCCCACACTTCGGTGACGAGCTGGAACTCGTTGCCGGTGGAGCTCACGAAGTAGGTAGCTTCGGGTATTCCGGCCATCTCCAGCGTGTCCTCCAGTGACGGAGATTCGAAACATATCCTGCACAGCCCGGTACTGTCGGTGAACTCTCCCACATTCTCGAGCAGCTTGCCGGTATACTGGATGATGGCACTGTCGGAGAACTGGTCGAAATTATCGAGAACCCAGGGTGCCAGGAGCACGGTCTCGGGAATTTCACCGGGTGTGCTGTTCGACACCGTGTCGGGAATCTCAGTGCCGCCGGGTGGTTCGAGAGAAAGCATACCGTCTTCCTTGAAATAGAAGGCCGCATACTGCGTTTCGGGAGGCGGCCAGGTCGACGAAACGCCGTACTCGAAGGATTCCTCATCGAAGTTCCGTGTCCCGTAGACGAGATAGACAACCGTGGAGTCCTCCGGGACGGGAGAACCTTCGTCCATCAGGTAGTAGTCGAAGAATCGACGACGCGATTCCTGCTGGAGCTGGGCGTCACCGCCGAACCCCCCCGTCGTCCAGTTGTTGTGACCGCCGTATCCCGCGTACATCTGCACGGGTACGCCCATGTCCTGCAGTTCCCGGAACGCCGCGAGAAACTCGTTACCGCGGAAGTGCATGTCCGTCCAGTTGAATTTCAGGTACACGGCGGGAGGATCCGGATCTCCGCCTATTCTCTCGAGGAGCCAGTCCGTGTCGATCCACTTGTGAATACCCTGTTCCGTCTGTTCCCGGTCCACGCCGCTCAGGAGAGAGATAGCCCATTTCCAGTTCAGCCGTTCCCCCGTATTCTCGAGGAGCGTTCCGGCCTGCCTGTTCATGGACTCGTATTTCGCGGTCTCATCACCTGCAATACCGCGGAAGGCATTCGTCGTACCGTTCAGAGGCATGACAGCTCTCATTCGATCGTCTCCGACGAGGAGGTTCAGGCCGAGCAATCCTCCGTGCGACCCGCCCTGGTAACCGATTCTCTCCTCGTTGATGGGCGCCTTCTCGAGCATCAGGGAGATGATCTCCCGTACATCCAGAGCCTCCTTCCGGCCGCCGAACATCACGTCGCCCCCCGAGTCGTAACATCCGCGCGCCAGAAACCTGAGAATCGCATATCCCTTCTCGATCGCATCGATGCCGGTCAGGACACCGGTACCTCTCCAGAATTCCGGGTTCATGAAATTGGTGCCGTTGCATCCTCCGTGACCTGATACGATGACCGGAAAACCCCCGGCCGGCGGCGAGAAGGGAGGCAGATCGAGTGCGACGCTGATCTTCTCACCGTCTCTCACCACGACATACTGGTCGTAACGGATGAACGTCAGAGAGTCCAGCACCATCACGCGTATTTCCCGCGTATCGCTGTTGCCCGCGTCATCGAACACTTCCAGCACCGTGATATAATCACCGGTATCGGCATATGCGTGCGTCACCTGAACACCAAAGCCGACCTCGCCATCCCCGAAATCCCACTCATAACTGATCGGTTCCCCGGGAAATTCGGATCGTTCCGCATCGAAAAGAACTGCTGCTCCCGGCTCCACGGGATTCGCAGAGAGTGAAAAATCCGCCCACTGCTCCTGGTCGGTCATTGCCCAAGCTTCCAGGCAGAAGAGGACCGTGCCAAGTGCGAGGAGACAGATCCCCGGCACTCCTTTCTCCGGTTTTCTCATTGTCCGTACCTCCTCTCGCGTCAACATGTCCCGGGGTCGCTTGCGGGGTAACGAGGGGATGCACCCCGGTGGATCCGGCGGAACCGAACTGCAGCCTCGACACTCCGCTTCATTGAAGATGTAAGAAGTGGCCGGAATCTAACGGTGCTCGATACCTCGCACGTGAGAGCCATCGATTCGAGCGCGGCCGCTGTGCGCTTGACAATCTTCGCGACCTCCTGTATGATAGGTGAGAGACTCCGGTAATTCTTTTCATAGTAGAAAGTTAAATTGTCATGAAAGACATCCATGAGCTCCTGAAGGAGGTACAGGCGGGCAGCCGGGAAGCCGAGGAGGAATTTTTCGAGTATCTCTATGTTAGGTTCACGTCTCTCGTGACATACAAGATAGGGGAGGAACAGTCGCACGATCTCGCAATGGAGGCATGCAGGATCGTCCTTGAGAAATACAGGGACCTGGAGGCCACACCCGGCGTGTACAGCTGGGCTCTCCAGGTTCTGAACAACGTGCTCCGCAACTACTTCCGCACATCCCGGGTGAGGGCGAGAACGATGTTTCGGGATGAGGGACACGAGAGGCGCCGGGAGTTCTCCCGGGAGGCCAACCACGACCTGAGAATCACCTACACCGACTGCCTCGAGAAGATCTCGAAGGCGCATCCCCGGTACAGCAGAGTACTGAATCTCATCGTCGAAGGATACACCATACCCGAGATAAGTGAGGAGCTGGGGATGAAGATCGACACGCTCTATGTCGTCCTCAACCGGGGGAGAACGATGCTCAAGAAGTGCCTCGAATCAGGGGAGGTGTGAGCATGTCAGAGTGCAGGGACAGGGATCTGGGAGCTCTGCTCCATGCGTACGAGCTCAAGGCTCTTCCCGAGGAGGAGTCCCGGCGGTTCGAGCTGCATCTGATGGAGTGCGACCACTGCTTCGAGGAGTTCAGGGGCTTCGAGAGGAAGGCCTCCCTTCTCTACGGCGACGAGAAAATCAGGACGGCCGTCAGGAGGCAGGCCCGGCGGAACCGCGGGGATGCCGCGTCGAGCCCCGGCAGCGTCCTGCGCCGCCTCTGGCCCGAAGGGCCGCTGTTCCTCAAGCCCGGCATCCTGTATCTCATGATACTCCTCCTGCTGGTGCCGGCCTCCACCGGCCTGAGGAGAGAGGGGAAAGACGGGATCACGACGGTACAGACCGTCACCCTCTCCCCGACCAGGTCCGGCACGGCACCGACATTCCAGAAGAGCGGCGCTTCGTCCGGGCTGCTGGAATTCGTCTTCAGGGAGGCCGTCCCGGGGGAAGCGTACAGCGTGATCATAGAAGACGAGGACGGCGGGGAAGTCTACCGGAACGAGGGGTTCAGCAATTTCGACGAGTACGAGACGGGGCGCCTGTCTCTCCCCCTGTTGGGGATGGAAACCGGCGGCTACAGACTGGTTGTCACCGATCCCCGGAGAGACTCTCCGGCCGGACGGCAGGAGTACAGGTTCCGGATAGAAGAATAACGCCTTCCGCCTCACCCTGCACCGCATATCGAAGGGAGCCGAGAATGACACCGCCCGCTCGCCCGGTCTTCCTGCTGCTCGCGACTGTCCTGTTCCTGGCGGGGTTCGTTCCCTCCGTCCACGCGGCGGAGTACACCGGAGGCGACGAAGACCCACTCCGGCAGGAGATCGAACTCCTCGTCCACCAGGCCGATTCCCTTGCCGGTGCGGGAAAGCTCGACACCGCCCTGGTCCTCGGCACCCGCGCGCTCGAGAAGGCCCGCGGAGAATACGGCGCCACTCATCCCCTCACCGCTTCCGCACTGAGCGCCACGGGAACCGTCCACCCGATGATGAGAAACTACGAGGAGTGCGAATCCTATCTCGAGGAGGCACTCCAGATCCGTGAGAGGGCGCTGGGGCCGGATCACGACGACGTGGCGGAGAGCCTGAACGACCTGTCCATCGTCTACCTGTATCAGGGGAGATTCCGGGAGGCGGAGCCGCTCCTTCTGCGGGCACTGGAGATATACCGGGAGCGCTACGGCACCGACGACGCTTCGGTGGCGAAAGTGCTCAATAACCTCGCCGCGCTCTATGCCGAGATGGGAAGATACCTGGAGGCCGAAGATCACCACAGGGAAGCGCTCGCTATCAAGAAGAAAGTACTGGGTCCCGAACACGGCTCCGTGGCGTGGAGCGCGAACAACCTGGGTGTCCTCTGCCTGCTCCAGGGGCGTTACCGGGAGGCCGAGAGCCATCTCGAGGAGGCCCTCGCCATCTGGGAGAGAACGATGGGACCGGATTACCCCCTGGTGGGTGACGCACTGATCAACCTGGCCAACTGCAGCATGGAACAGAACCGCTACGACGAGGCGGAACGGTTTCTCGAGAGGGGCCTCTCGATATTCGAGAAGACGCTCGGGCCCGACCATCTCCACACGGCCCAGGGGCTCAACATCCTGGCAAAGCTGTATTCGTACCGGAAGAGGTATGGAGAAGCCGAGGAGCTCTCCAGGCGGGCCCTCGACATCAGGACGGAGGCTCTGGGCTCCGAGCATCCCCACGTGTTGAGGAGCCTCAACAACCTGGCCGACCTGTACGCGAACCGGGGCAGGTACGAGGAGGCCAACTCCCTGCTTGCGCGTTCCCTCGATCTCGGGGGAAAGGTCCTCGGGCCGGACCACCCCGAGGTGGCACGCAGCATCCGGAGGACGGCCCTGAACCACTGTTCCCTGGAGAACTTCGACGCGAGCCTCTCCGAGTTTCAGAAGCTCCAGGAATCGAGACGGAATTTCATCGCCCATGTCTTCCCCTACGCTTCCGAGTGCAACAAGCTGAGGTACCTCGACACCTACCCGCTGATCGACTATCCGCTGCTCTCGTTTGCGCTCATGGACACCACGGAGGAGTCCCGCCGCCTGGCACTGGAGATGGTCCTCAGTGGAAAGGCGGCAGTGGTCGACGCCCTTTCCGCGGAAAGAGAGGTCTCCTACTGCTCGTACGACGAGGAAGTACAGGAGAACATCGCCCGGCTCTCCGAGATCCGCGGAGAGATTTCCACCCTCGTACTCTCGGGTGCGGAGAAGCTCGGATCCGATGTCTACAGCACGCGGCTGAGCGATCTCCGCAGCGCGAAGGATTCGCTGGAAACAGAGCTGAACAGGAGCTGCGCCGAGTTCAGAGACGAGCTGTCGGCTCACGGGTTCGGCGTTTCCGACGTGGCACACCGGCTCCCCGGCGGGGGCGTTCTGTGGGAGTTCATCCAGTTCGAGCCGTACGACTTCGACGGGACGGGCTCCGATGAAGAACGGAGCGGGCCGCCCCGTTACGCCGCCTTCACCCTCGACGGATCGGGGCGCATCACGCTGACGGACCTCGGTGACGCGGCGGAGATCGACGGCCTGGTGGGAAGAGCGAGGGAGATGCTCGACAGCGCGGCGGATGACGTCTACTCCGAGCGGGTGGCCGGGGCGGAGGCCAGGCTGAGAGAGGTGACGCAGAGGTTGTACGGGAAGGTCTTCAGCCCCCTGGAAAAGAGCCTCTCCGCCGGGAACGGCAGGATCTTCGTCTCGCCGGACGGGCAGCTCAACCTGCTGCCGTTCGAGATACTGCCTTGCCCCGGGGGGCACTACGCCGTCGAGAGGTACCGGATCAGCTACCTGTCCTCGGGTCGCGACCTGTTGAAATTCGAGGACGGGGGATCCCGTCCGGAGTATGCACTGGTGATGGCGGATCCCGACTTCGACGCCTCGGGAGGAGAGCCTGCGGAGAAGACACTCCAGTTGCATTCCGGCTCGAGCGGGGCGGCCGGCTGCCTGAGCGAACCGTTCACGCCCCTCCCCTACACCCGGGAGGAAGCGGAGTCGATCGTGGAAGTTCTCAGGGAGAGGGGAGGCATGGAGACCGATTTCTTCTCCGGGGGCGAAGCTCTCGAGGAGAGGCTCAAGAACCCGGCCCGGGTACCGGGTGTGCTGCACCTGGCCACCCACGGATACTTCTGTGAACGGGTCGATTTCACCGAGCAGGGACTGTGCGAGAACCCCCTGCTCCGCGCCGGCATGGCGCTGGCGGGGGCTAACACGGGTCGGGCTGTTGCGGATGACGGCGGGCTGCAGCACGAAGACGGCATTCTCACCGCCTATGAAATCTCGGGGCTCGATTTCACGGGGACCGACCTCGCCACACTCTCCGCCTGCGAGACGGGCGTGGGCGAGGTGAAGATCGGAGAGGGGGTCTTCGGCCTCAGGAGGGTGTTCCAGTACGCCGGTGCGCAGTCCATCCTCATGAGCCTGTGGAAGGTGCCCGACAGGGAAACGGGGGAGCTCATGGACGGTTTCTACCGGCACTGGCTCGGCGGACGGACCAGGCAGGAGGCGCTTCGCGCTTCGGTCCGGGAGCTCATGGGCGGCCTGCGTGAGCGATACGGCGTCGCCCACCCGTTCCTCTGGGGCGGGTTCATCCTGACCGGAAATCCCCGCTAGAGACGGCCATTGTTGTCGATGGGGCGAGATGAACTCCGTGCCCTCGCTTCATATCTTTGGAGCCCGAGCGGCTCAGGAAACCGTGGGAGCTACGATTGGGCTCTTCGAATTTCCCACTTGACAGCACCGGCATTCCCTGTTAGAATGAGGACGGAAGCATTCAGAGACCTCCCTGGTTCGCCCTGCTGCGATCAAAAGGGAAAGCGGTGAGAATCCGCTACAGGTCCGCTACTGTGATCGGCTACTGCCGGAACGGGATCAAGCCACTGTCCGAACCGAAGCACGGGATGGGAAGGCGGATTCCGGTGGGCTCGACGCCGTAAGTCAGGAGACCTGCCAGGGCGGTCGGAGCATGTGCTCCACTGACTCCTCAACCTCCGCGACGTGGTTCGGGTGCTTTTTCTGCCTGACATATCGAGGTCACGCGAAGCCCTGCCCGGCGTCACGAGGCAGGGATTTTTCGTTCTCGCCGCCCTGCCCTTTCTCCTGGCGCTGTGCCTCGCACCGGCTCTCAGGGCCGGTCAGGCGGGCACCACCGACACCCTCGCCGTCACGCCGGACTCGATCCGCTACGTCTATCCCCCCTGGGTGGTCGAGGCCCCCCGCTGGAGCGAGCGGGAGGCGCGCTCGGAGCTGCTCCTTACCGTCATCGACTCGGACCGGCTCGCATCCTCCGCCTCGCTCGGCATCGGCGACGTCCTCGGACGAAGCGCCGGCGTGAGCCTCCAGCGGACGGGGGGTCCTGCCGGCACCCAGCTCGTCTCGATCAGGGGCTCCTCGCCCGAGCAGGTCCTGGTGCTCCTCAACGGGAGCCGGCTCAACACGGCCCAGGGCGGCGGCGTCGACATCTCCCGGTTCTCCCCGGAGGAGGTGAAGAGGCTCGAGATCTACCGCGAGGCCAACGACGCCCGGTGGGGAGCCTCCGCCATGGGAGGCGTCATCAACGTCGTGACCCGGGGCCGGCGGGCCGACAGGCTCTCGCTCAGGACCCTCGGCGGTTCGTACGGAACTCGGGCCGTCTCGGCGGGGGTCGCCGCGGGCGGGAGAACCGTCGTCCGGGTGCAGGGCTCCTGGCGACGGAGCGACGGCGACTTCACCTTCCGTGACCCCTGGCGGGGCGATGAGAAGAGGCGGGTGAACGCCGGCGCCCGGAGCCTTTCATTCACCGGGAGCCTGGAGACCCCGCTCGGCGACGAAAGAAACCTCGCCCTCACGGCGCAGGTGTCGGACGACGACCGGGGCGCCCCTGGACCGATCGAGTTCCCCACGCCCGGGGCGATGCTCAGGGACCGCCGCGCCTCCTTCCAGGCGGCGGTGACAGACAGCGCGGGCGGTACGGGCTTCGAGGCCACGGGCTCCCTCCACCGGCAGAGCCGCGACTACGAGAACCCCGACCCCGTCCTCTGGGCCGACGACCGGCACGTGAACACCCGCTACGGGGCGGGGCTCGACGCCGGGCGGCCGGTGGGAAGCCGCCTCATCCTCCGGGCCGGAGCCTCGCTCGAGCGGGACGATCTCTCGAGCACCACCGACGGGGAGAGGAGCCGGGAGACGCTCGCGGCCTACGGTTCGCTCTCCATCTTTTCCGGCGGATCTTCAGAGCCGGGAGGGGCACAAGCCTTCAGCGTGACGCCGGGCCTCCGGGTCGAGAAGACCGGCTCCTTCGACGCCCGGCTCCTCCCCTCCGTCTCGGCACGGGCGGGCCTCGCCCGCGACCGGCTGGTGCTGAGAGCGTCTGTGGGGAAGAAGTACCGGCCGCCGTCCTTCGACGAGCTCTTCTGGCCGGTCTCCTCCGGGGCCGAGGGGAACCCGGATCTCCTGCCCGAACGTTCCACCGCGGCGGAGGTCTCGGCCACCGTGCACCTCCTGGGCGGTGCGTCGCGGGTGAGGAGCACCTGGTTCCGGCGCGACCTCACCGACCTCATCGAGTGGACGCCGGGGGCGAAGGGCATCTGGCGGCCCCACAACGTGGGCCGCGCCCGGGAGGAGGGCTTCGAGCTCGAAGGGGCCGTCTCCGGGAAGCCTGTGCCCGCGCTCCCGCCGTTCTTCCTGGAGCTCACCTACTCCTTCACCCGGGCCACGGACCAGAGCGGCGACCCC
>CAZMKB010000086.1:0-12033 GCA_964566685.1 uncultured Gemmatimonadota bacterium
GCTCACGACCGCCGCCGGCACACTGGCACCCGCCAAGGTCCTGGTGCTCGGAGCCGGAGTTGCGGGCCTCATGGCGATAGCGACCGCCCGCCGGCTCGGGGCGGTCGTCGAAGCCTACGACATCCGGCCCGCCGTGAAGGAAGAGGTCGAGAGCCTGGGTGCGAAGTTCGTCGATGTCGACCTCGGTGCCGAGGAGACACAGGACGAGCGCGGTTACGCGAAGGAGATCTCGGAAGAAGCGAAGAAGCGGGAGAAGGAAGTCATCGCCCGGCACATCGCGAACTCCGACGTCGTGATCACCACCGCCGCAATCCCCGGCAAGAAAGCCCCCCTCATCGTTCCGGAGTCCATGGTGAGGGGCATGAAACCCGGGTCCGTGATCATCGACATCGCCGCGGAATCCGGCGGGAACTGCGAGCTCAGCGTTCCCGGCGAGGAGGTCGTGAAGTACGGTGTGACCATCCACGGTCCGATCAAGCTTGCCAGCACCATGCCCATCCATGCGAGCCAGATGTATGCGCGGAATATCATCACCTTTCTCGGACAGATCGTGAAAGAGAACCGCATCGAGCTCGATTTCGAGAACGAGGTGGTCAAAGACACCTGTGTCACCCACGAGGGAAAGGTCGTCAACGAGCGGACGGCGCAGCTCATCGCGAGCAGTTGATGCCCCGCCGGCACGTCGACCGATTCTTCCGGACAACCGGCTCGAACGGCATACGGAAGGAAAAGCAATGAGCGATCTCCTGATTGGACTCTACGTCTTCGTCCTCTCGATGTTCGCGGGACTCGAAGTGATCAGGAAGGTGCCCCCGACACTCCACACCCCGCTCATGTCCGGTTCGAACGCAATCTCGGGCATCGCCGTGATCGGGGCGATTCTCGTGGTGGGCAGGATGGGAAGCCCCTGGGATCAGATCCTCGGCGTCACCGCGGTGGCGATGGCGACGATCAACGTCGTCGGCGGCTTCCTCGTCACCGACAGGATGCTCAGGATGTTCAGGAAGGACCGGGACGGGGGTGGCAAATGACGGGTGATCCGGCGCAGAACTCGCTGGTCATCACGCAGCTCGTCTATCTCCTCGCCGCCGGATGCTTCCTGTTCGGCCTGAAGCGGCTGAGCTCTCCCGCCACGGCGCGGAGCGGAAACATGCTGGCCGCGACCGGTATGCTCATCGCCATCATCGTCACACTGCTCGACCGGGGCGTCGTCGACTACACCCTGATCATCGTGGGGCTGGTGATCGGGGCCTCGCTCGGAGCGATCGCAGCCCGCACCGTGCAGATGACGGCCATGCCCGAGCTGGTAGGGATCTTCAACGGGCTCGGCGGTGGAGCCTCCGCCCTGGTCGCAGCGGCGGAGTTCATGAATTACGCCACGACGACGGGTCACCTCCCGATCCCGACGGCGGTGACCGTCGTCATCGGAACCCTGATCGGCACGGTGACCTTCTCCGGCAGCTTCGTCGCATTCGGAAAGCTCCAGGGGTTCGTGACCGGGAATCCCGTCACCTATCCCTTCCAGAAGCTGAGCAACGCGCTACTCGGTCTGGGGATCGTCGCCGTCGGCGTCTACCTCGTTGCCGTGTCGGCCGAGGTGAACTGGTATCTCCTGTTTCTCGGCGCGTCGCTTCTCATCGGAGTTCTCCTCGTCATTCCCATCGGTGGTGCCGACATGCCGGTGGTCATCTCGCTCCTGAACTCGTACTCCGGCCTTGCGGCAGCGGCAGCCGGATTCGTCGTCAACAACATGGTGCTTATCATCAGCGGCGCCCTCGTCGGCGCCTCCGGGCTCATCCTCACCGCCATCATGTGCAAGGCCATGAACAGATCGCTCGGCAACGTCATCTTCGGAGCGTTCGGGACGGGGGATCAGCCCGCCGGTGCGGTCGCGGGCGAAGAGGGAAAGACGGTCCGCGAGGTCACCCCGGAGGAAGCGGCGGTCATCCTCGGGTATGCCCAGCTCGTGATCATCGCTCCGGGCTACGGTATGGCGGTGTCCCAGGCGCAGCACGCGGTCCGGGAGTTCGCAGCGGTCCTGGAGGAGCGGGGCGTCGATGTGAAGTACGCCATCCACCCGGTCGCCGGCAGGATGCCGGGGCACATGAACGTGCTGCTTGCCGAGGCCAAGGTGTCCTACGACAAGCTGTTCGACATGGACGACATCAACCCGGAGTTCGAGCGGGCCGACGTCGCGCTCGTCATCGGGGCCAACGACGTCGCAAACCCCTCGGCGCGCACGGACACCCAGAGCCCCATCTACGGCATGCCGATTCTCAACGTGGACAAAGCTCAGCACGTGATCGTCATCAAGAGGAGCCTGAGCCCTGGATTCGCCGGAATCGACAACCCTCTCTTCTACCTCCCCAGCACCTCGATGCTGTTCGCCGACGCCCGGAAAGCCGTCGACGAGCTCATCGCGGAGGTGAAGGAGCTGTGAACCCCCGTCGGGGGATGAGCCACCACCTCCCCTCCATTCCCTGAGAGAAGAATCCTCCGAAAAAACGCGCCGTTCGTTTGACATATTTTTATTTTTCGTGTATGATGGGAATCAGAGAAGATTCTTCCCCGGGGGATGCACTCGAGGGTCGAGGCCGGTACCGGTTCACCCGTTCACACACGGTAAAGCACCATGAGGGAATCATCCGCCAAACAGGAATGGAAAGCGCTCATCGATGCCGTCATCGAGTTCAGGAAGGTCTCCTGCTGGGACTGGATGTACGATTCCGACATCTTCGCCATCCAGAATCCGGAGAGCGGGGAGATCGGATACTGCAGCGTGCTCGGATTCGACAGCAACGTCAGCGGTCTCATCGTGTTCCTCGGCAAGGCAGGATTCTCCACGCTCATGCAGATGTACGCACTGGATCAGGTCGATCGGGACAGCCTCGATTTTCTGTTTCTGAGCAAGTACCTCTCGGTGACTTTCGAGGACAGAGACGAGCTCGATGCCCGGGACCTGGAGATACTCCGCGATCACCGGTTCGAGGGCGAAAAAAGCTGGCCGCGGTTCAGGCGTCGTGATCCGGGATACTGTCCCTGGTACTTCAGCGTCGGGGACGCACGGTTTCTGAAAGCGGCGGTGGAGCAGGCCATGGTCATCTCCACGAGACTGATCCAGAACGAGATATCCCTCCATCATCCCCGGGATGCCGGGTACATCCTGCTCAGAAGGGCGGTCCGCAGGGGGAACAGGACCTCGTGGCAGGACTCCTGGCACATCCCCGCTCCCCGGCTGGAACCGGGAAGCCGCCGTATCGGCGTCGACGCGAAAAAGATACAGGCCGTCCTCTCGGCGACACGCACGGAGGGAGACTGGGAGCTCGACACCTTCTTCGCCCCTCTTCCCACCAGGGGTGAGGACGGCAGACCTTACTACCCGGTCCTCCTCATGTGTGTCGAGAAGGGAACGGGAAGACGCGTCGGTACCCGGGCCATTCATCCGGGCCGATGCGAATTCGAGATCACCGACTATCTCCTGGATCTGATGATAGAGGCAGAGGCGGTTCCCCGGAATCTGTTCGTCAGGAAGGAGCAGCTGTACGGCATCCTCCGGGAGCTCGCGTCCAGGGTCGGGTTCAACCTCTCGCGTGTTCCCGCGCTCTCCATGGATCGGCTCGATCACCCTCTCCCCCACGACACATTCAATCTCCCTCACTGACCGGCACCGACCACTCTCCCTGACGGACCGCTTGAAGAGACCCGGCCCTTTGTATATCTTTCGAACGGGACCGCGTCTCGCGGATGCGATACCGGCACCTCGCCCAAAACACACGGAGAAGAAATGGGGCGCCCGCTCGACGAAATGACATTCGTGTCCTTCGACACCGAGACCACCGGACTCAGTCCCGCCAGGGACAGAGTCGTCGAGATCGGCGCCGTCCGGTTCGACCGGAACGGCCGGACGATCGACACGTTCCAGTCGCTCATCCATCCCAAGATCTCCATCCCGCCGACGGTGACGGCCGTTCACGGCATCACCGACAACGACGTCCGGGGGGCGCCGCTGATCCGGGAGGTCCTCCGCGGATTCCTGCAGTTCATCGAGGGGCTCGACAACATCCTCCTGGCACACAACGCCATGTTCGATGCGGGATTCATCGGTGCGGAGATGGAGCGCTGCGGTATCCGGGACGACGGTCACCTGATCCTCGACACGCTCGCCCTCTCGCGGAGAGCATACCGCGGACTCTCGAGCTTCAGTCTCGGATCCCTCGCCCGGGCCCTCGCGGTAGATGCGAGCGGTCATCATCGCGCACTGGCCGACAGTGTCATGGTGAAGGATATTTTCCTGCGGATTCTGGACTCGATGCCGGCCGTCACGACGCTCGACGGGCTTCTCGACCACTGCACGATCTACCGCTTTCCCGGCCTCTCCCGGATCGATGACCGGAGCGTGGCGGGTATCGAGCTCCTCCAGAAGGCGCTCGACCGGGAAACGCCGCTTCTCATCGTCTATCGCGGCGGGTCGAAGGGGATGATTCCACGCAAAGTAACACCGCTGGGCGTTGTTTTCTCTCAGGGATACCGGTACATCCGCGCCTACTGCCACACGGACAACATCGAGAAGTCATTCAGGGTGGACAAGATAGAGCGATTCGCCGCACTCGAGGAGGAGTTCTGATCGGCGCCGGTTAGATTCAAGGGTATCATTTTCGAAGATAAGGGAAAGGGTTGCTCCGTGTGTGTACTTTTCCCCGGGTTCTGACACGACAATGTTCCTGGAGCAACCCTTCTTGATTTGTGTTTCGTAATTTTCTCCGGCGGTGTCAAGGGGCTCGACGGATCGACCCTCCCGGTTCGTGGCGAACAGCACGCGAAAGCGCTTGACAGGCACATGGCGGGAGACCAATTATAGGTGAAGTTTTTTCCACCCTCCATGAGGTCATTCATGAGAAATGCAGGGACGGGAAAGGAACGGGAAGAGCGGGACGTGTCGTTCGGGTGGGGAACCGTGTTCCTCCTGATTCTCTTTCTCTTCTCGAATGTCTACGAAGCCGGCTACAACCGCTATCTCTCTCCCCGTTTCGAATCGATCTGGGCCGTCTACGGCATCGGACTCCTGCTGGTGCTCCTGCCCGTGACCGTGCTCTCCTACCGGAGGAAGGAAGCGCTCGACCGGTGGGCACGTTCGATCAACCTCGGCATACTGCTCATTATCGCGGTGACGGTCGCCACGATCTTCGGGACGCTCGTGTTCCAGAAGAGGCTGCCGCAGGAATACATCGCCGCATACGGAGAGTCGCTCTACCGTCTCTTCGCCGCGTTCCACTTCATCGATCTGTTTCACAGCGTGTGGTTCGTGAACATTCTCTTCGTTCTGATCGTCAACATCGCCTACTGCTACATATCGAGGCGTGCGTTCAACCTGCGTCACCTCGGCGGTTACGCTCTCCACTTCGGCATCATCGTGTCGATCGCGGGTGCCGCCATCGGGTACATCTACGGCGTTAAGGGCGTAATCCAGCTCAACGAGAAAGAGCGGGTGGACAGCTTCTTCTCGCGGGCGCAGACGGGTCCTCCGCGAATCCTCCTGGGTTATGAGCTCATCCTCGACGATTTCACGATCGAGTGGTACGAGCCCAAGTACCTGATCAACACCTATCGGGTAGGAATGTTCGGCGGGGAACTGATCTCGAGCCTCAATGTAGAAAAGAAAGACGAGTTGACCGTGGCCGAAGCCGGGGTCCGGTTCGAAGTCCTCGAATTTTCCGAAAACGGGTGGGAGGCCGGCCTCGGAGAGGTGGAAGCCGCGGCGCCGGCCGTACGGCGTTCGGATGAAGCACCCTATCCCATCGTCAACGTCATGATCGAGGACCTGACGCTCAGGAGTATGACGCGGGAGGAAGTCAAAGCGAGCGGCTGGCTGGCCGCTTATCACGAACACCGGTACCGGTTTCAGAATGTATTCGAAACCGATGCGGAGATCCTTTTCCGATGGTCCCGGCCGGGGGAGCTGACCGCGATCCTGGAGGGAACACAGGAGGAGGAGGGCGGAAGAGAACCGGGAGGGCACCTGATCGTGTACCGTTACGGCGGAAGCCGCAGTTCGGTTCGCGTCGAGCCGGACAGGGCCTACCGGCTCGAGGGAACTCCCTACATCGTGCGGGTGACGGGCTACTACCCGGACTTCAGGATCGACGCCGGCCAGCCCTACAGTGCATCCGAGCAGCCCCGGAATCCCGCACTCGGCGTGGAGGTCACCGACACGGAACATCCCGGCACGGAATACAGGACGACGTATCTCTTCGCGAGACAGGAGCTCAAGGGCATGATGCACCGCGGGAACCTGCCCGAAGATCTGGAACTCGACTACGAGCTCGCGCAGGAATCTCCGGCCGGCGGGACGAAGGTCTACATCATCGGTGAGGAAGAGAAAGTGTATGTGACCGCCGGGCCGGTGATCCTCGCCGAGAGCCCCATCGAGCTCGGGACACCAGTTCCCTTCGAAGCCTCCGGACACAGCCTCCTGCTCTCGATCCAGGAATTCTACGTCGACGCGCCGCTCTGCCGCCTGGTGATTCATGAAGCCGGAACCGCCGACACAACGGTTCTCTTGCCGCTTTTCAGCGATCCAATCCGGCACCGGAACACGGAGTTCGTCTCAACTTTCCGGCGGGAGCGGGACATCCTCGACTACAAGAGCAGGGTCAGGGTGTTCGAGGACGGCAGGGAACTGTTCGAGGAGACGATCGAAGTGAACCACCCGCTGGTTTACGGCGGATATGCAATCTATCAGCAGAGCTACGACGAGGTCGACTGGACCTGGACCGGCTTCGAAGTGGTGCGGGATCCCGGGCTGTGGATCGTCTACACCGGCTTCATCATGATGTGCCTGGGAGCGGTCTACGTGTTCTACGTGAGGCCCAGGATCGGGACGGATTAGGAGGAACAGATGTGGGAGACATTCACCAGGGCGAACCAGGCATTCCAGGGTACGACGCTCTTCTATCTCATCGCCGCAGTCCTCTATCTCTCCCTCGTCGTGGTGAGAAGACGGCAGGTGTCCTTCGCTGCCACCCTCGCCTATGCCGCCGGGCTCGCTTGTAACATCGCGTTCATCGCGGGACGGTGGCTCGAGTCGGGACGCCCGCCGTTCAAGACGCTCTTCGAGTCGCTGGTGTTCCTGGCCTGCTGCATTGCGGCCTTCTACCTGGTTATCGAGCTCCTTCACAGAGTTCGTCTCCTGGGCATCTTTGCGTCCATCGGGTCCTTCGCGACGATGGTCTACGCGCTGGACCGCATCGACCGGGAGATCGTGAACCTCCTTCCGGCGCTTCAGAGCGGCTGGTTCATTCCACACGTCATGATCTACTTCATTGCCTACGCGGCGCTCTTCGTATCGTTCGTGACCGCCGTGCTGTACATGTTCAATCCGAATCCCCGGAAGCTCAAGGAGAAAAACCTGCTCGGTCAGGAGACCCTTGATTTCGAGCTCTACACCCACGGCACCATCGCCTTCGGATTCACGGCCCTGGTGTTCGGGCTGCTGATCGGCGCGGTCTGGGCCAAGGAAGCCTGGGGTGACTACTGGGTCTGGGATCCGAAGGAGAGCTGGGCTCTCATCACCATGCTCGTCTACGCAACCTATCTCCACATGCGGCTCGTGCGGGGATGGAAGGGAAGGAAAGCGGCCTGGTTCGCCATCCTGGGATTCGCGGCAGTGATGTTCACCTATCTGGGGATGCACCTCCTGCCGACAGCCGGCGACAGCGTCCACGTGTACACGCTGCAGTAAGCCTGACGATGAACCGGTGACCTGTCCCGCCGCAAACGGGCGAGGGAAGAGGGCCGCCACCGGCCGGTGCCGTCCGTGGGTGAAACATTTCCTCCGGAGATGGGCTATAATACCGGGAGGGAGATCATGATAATACGGATACCGGCACTGATTGCAGCACTCCTCGTTCCCGTGGCGTGCAACGACGGAAACGGGCCGGAGCCGGGGCTCCAGTTCTCCCGGATGCAGATCCAGTACACGAAGACTGGCGGCTTCATCAACACGTCGAGGCTCTTCATCTATCCCAACGGCCGGCTCGACGCCCACGTCATTTCACAGTCCAAGGCAGACACGCTGGAGCAGGGGTCGCTCGTCCTGAGCGACGAGGACCGCAACGACCTCGCCCGCCTCTTCGAACCCTTCTCCTCGTTCGATCCCTACTACGAGCCGGAGAATCCGGTCACCGATCAGAACTACCACACGACGATCCTCATCTACGAAGGGGTGCCCGACACCGTCACTGTGTACATGCCGGACGAGGCTGACATCCCGCAGGGTCTCAGGAACATCATCGACGAAATGGAATCGCTGCTCGACTTCCTGTTCGGGTAGTTTCTCGACATACCGGCCCTCTGCCGTCTGTCCGTCTCCGTCGAAGTCCCGCAGTCCCATCGCCGCTTGACTCGTGTGGCGGATATGTGCTATGATATGATAGTAACCGACAGGACTGGCCCATCACCATGTGAGGGATTACGACATGAGACGCAGATACTGCCTTGTTACCATTCTCGCTGCGGCGCTCTTTCTCCCTGACATCGTATCGTCGACGGAATACTGGCCGCCCGACGACCCGCGCTGGGAGGCCCAGGCCGGCGAAAAGGAAAGCGAGCCGCTCCACTTCGAGACCCAGCGGGATCTCGCCGAATATCTCCTCTGGAAAGGCCTCCTGGCGGAGCCCGGGGACGGGAGGGCACGGTTCACCGGTGAGGGCTACCTGGAGAACCTCGCCGAAGCCGCTGCCTTCATCGCCACTCTCCAGTTCGACGACCCCGATTCGATCGATTTCGGCGGGATGCGGGAGGGTGAGCACCTGCCGGACGTCATCGAGTCGGACAACACCCAGGAGTCGATCTGGGTCTGGTCCCGCCACCGGCTCCTCACCGGCGAGACGACGTTCGACGAGAACATAGAGGCGGCCTGGCAGTACATCATGAACTTCCCCGCCTACAACGAGGAAGGGGGAACGGGGCCGCTCGGTTACTACCGGGTCTACAACTGTGCCTGGGGACTCTGGGCGACCATGGGCTACGAAGAGGCCACCGGCGATCCCGCATTCCAGGAGTACGGCGACAGCTGCGCAGTGTACATCATGACCTATCCCCTGGACATCTGGACCGGGGTGTTCCCGTACAACACGCTGAACGGCATCGTGCAGTCGTGGGCCGCGGGGACGCTCTATCAGTACGGCATGCACCGTGACGACCCATCCATCAGGCAGGCGGCGTTTCTGCAGGGCCGTGACATCAGGGACTGGGTCGAGGACAATCCCAACCGCGGTCTCGCGAAAGAGAGCTGGGCCATGTCCGGCGGCGCGACGATGTGGGGGATCCTCGGCTCCTATTTCCGGCAGCGCCCCGATCTCGCCGCGGACTGGCTCGACACCTACACGCCCCACCTCAAGCTCTTCGACGAGGACGGTTCCTGGAACACCGCTCACAACATGTGGTACGCGCTGGGGCACTATGCGGTCTGGGACGTCCTAGGGGCCGCGGGCAGGAAGGTGAACCACCGCCTCCTCGTCGAAGCCATGATGGGGCTCGACACCGATGACGACGGCGGCATCCCCGCCCAGACCGACGAGCCGGACACCACCGACCAGTCGTGGGTGACGAACTACCTCTCCTTCATGGGATTCGACATCCTGGTGCCCGCCGGTGACGTGACGGCCGGCCCCGACTCGTACATCGTCCCCGCCGGGGGGACGCTGGCGGTGAACATCGCAGTCGCGAGCAACGCGGACAGCGCGGTGACTTACTCCGCCCGCATCGACGTCGAGACACCCTTCGGGCCCTTTCCCGGGAACCCCGTTCTCGGGCCGATCGACATCGGCCTCGGGCCGTGGGAGGTGCTCAGCATTCCCCTCAGCCATCCGGTTCCCTCCACCGCGCCGCCGGGACTCTATTCCTACCGGGCGGTGATCGAACAGGACGGCGAGGAGGTCGACGCCGGGGAATTCCCCTTCCTGATCGTCGACTGATCAGGCTCATCCTGCCGACCTCAGTCGGGTTGACAGTTCTCCGGGGAATGAGTAAATAATAGCGGTGTGACCGGTATTTTCCCGATCCAGTACCGGACTCGAACTCATTCCCGTGGAGGTGGATGTGAACCGATCGTTGCTACTGACTGCTCTTTGCTGCACCCTCGTCCTGCCTGCAGCGCTTTTTTCCCAGATCTCCATCACCAGCAGCGACATCCTGAAGCCGGTCGGATACCAGTTCGCTCTGGAGTACAACGTCATGGGACCGATCACGGTCGATGTCGGAAACTCGGGCCCCAATGAGACCTGGAACTTCACCTCGTATGACCTTCCCGAGATGGTATCGGGAGAAATCGTCGATCCGGCGGGAACCCCCTTCGCCGCCGATTTTCCCACGGCGAATCTCTGTTACATGGACATGGAAGAGACGGCCGACGCGGAAGCATACTCCTACATGAACGTGACGAGCAGCATGTGGAGCTTCCTCGGGGTCGGCGTTACGGCCCCGGAGACATCCTACGTCAACGTGTACGATCCGCCCCAGCAGACCCCTCTTCCCATCGATTATCTCGACACCTACGTCCACACCTTCGAATACGGGGATACGATTGCGGGCTTCATCTTCCACACCCTCAACCGCAGCCACACCACGGTCGACGCCTGGGGATCCATGACCATCCCCATGGGAACCTTCGATATCCTTCGCACCATGTCGTACGACACCACGATTTCGACTATCGGCGTCGATCCTTTCGTGTTCGTCGACACGACGACGAGCATCGACTACGGCTGGCTGGGCAAGGATCCCCTCTTCGTGGCGAACGTCAGCTCCATGGAGGGGGAGACGAATCCCGACTTCACCGAGGCGGACTGGGTCGAGAGGGCAAGGGGGGCGGTGGGGATCGACGACGACGAGCCCGGGAGCAGAATACCGACGGCCTTCATGCTCGGGCAGAACTTCCCCAACCCGTTCAACCCCCGCACCGATATCTCCTTCCAGGTGGCGGAGGATGTGACGGGACAGGTCGACCTCAGCATCTACTCTCTGCGGGGAACGAAGGTGAGGACCCTCGTCTCCGGCGCGCTCGAGCCGGGCACCTACTCCGTGACCTGGGACGGCAGGAGCGACCGGGGAGAGAACCTCCCGTCGGGCGTCTACTTCTACCGCCTGACCGCCGAGGGTGAGAGCTTCACCCGGAAGATGATCCTCGCGAAGTGAGCCGGACGCCGCTCTCCCGGTGACGAGAATCATGAAAGGGGACATCGGGTGCGGGCGCACCGGACGTCCCCTTTCCCGCTTCCATCGGCATCCTGTACCGCTACTTCCTGATCACCATCTTGAGAGAGCTCGTCGTCCCGGGGGTTTCGAGGACCAGCAGATACACCCCGGAACCGACCTGCCTCCCCTGCATGTCTCCTCCGTCCCAGCCGACCGTCCGGCTGCCCGGTTCCAGCGGGCCGTTCACGAGTTCACGGACCAGCCGCCCCCGCAGGGAATAGACGGCGAGCCGGACCGGCACCGCTTCGCCCTCCTTCCCGGCGACGTCGAAGGCGACCGTCGTGGCGGGATTGAACGGGTTCGGATAGTTCTGGTACAGCCGGGTGACCCGGGGGAGCGCGGACGATCCGTCCGGGTCATCGATCCCCACCGGGCCGAGCTGGATTTCGAGCTGCGCGGTGTCCTCGAAACCGTCTCCGTGAATATTCATGTGGACCGTCACGGTGTGGGAATCGGGGGCGTCGGGGCTCACGGTGAGTGTGTAGAAGGGCGTGCCGAGCGCGTTCCGTCCGGGATCGATGTCGCCGAAGAAGGAGCTGTCGGAGAGAATCTCCACGTATTCGCTCGGGGTCGAGATGCAGGCCCACACATCCGCCGCACCGAGCGAGCCGTAGTTCTTAAGGACGGTGACGAGGTCGAAGGTCTCTCCCGGCTCGACCACGCCGTTCCCGTTGCCGCCCTCGGAGTCGTCGATGGCGCGCGACATGAGGCCGACGTCGACAGCCAGAACAGTGTAGTCGAGATTCCAGGTCCAGGAGTGAGAGGAGGTGTCGGCGGCCG
>CAZMKB010000087.1:0-11883 GCA_964566685.1 uncultured Gemmatimonadota bacterium
GCCGTATCTCGAAACGCCGCTCGATCAACTCCGCCACCGCTTCTCGGGTCCAGAGATACTACCGGGAGCGATAAATAATTTACATCGCCAGGGGCGTTATTCCCGCAAAGCAGGAGAATTCTTCAATTTCTTCAGAGGGCGGTGCAAACTATAATGTGCTCCCCGTTGTAAGGGAAATTTGGTTTATCCGGGAAATGAGCACCTTTAGCTCTTGAGACTGGGAGGGGATCCTCACCGGCGATGAGATCCTAGCGCCCGATGGAACGAGGGAAGAAAGCGCCGGCTCAGCCCCCGAAGCAGCGGGGGAAGGCCCGCTCCTTCTTCTTCCGGCGCATGTAGGTCCTGGCGAGGTTCATGAAGATGCCGACCGAGTCCTCGACATCCGACCGTGTCTCCTCGCAGGTGAACGAGCGGATCGGGATCCGGTCATGGTCGGCGCTGACGTCGTGGTAAACCTCCTCGCCGATCCCGCCGTGCATGCAGGTGAACGGGCTGATGTCGATGGCCCCGTCGGCGCCCTTCTCGTAGTAGTAGATGATCTCCCCGACATTCAGCACGCTCTCCCCCGACACGCACTGCGGCGGGAGATACGGGCGCGTGTTCCGGAAGATCTCCTCCACCTCCGGCTCCTCGTACCCCAGGAACTCCTCCCGGAACGGTTCGTAGAGGCGCTCTTCGTCCCGGTGCTGGAAGTGCCGCTTGAGATACGCCTTCGAGAGCTCCTTCCACATGTCGAGACCGCTGTAGTCCCGCCGGATCCGGGCCTTCTGCTCCTCGTTGGTGTACCAGACCCACCCGGCCACGCCCGAGAGCCAGGCCTCACCGCCCTGCTGCTCGACCTTCCTGATGAGGTCGTCGTTGGAGTAGGTGTTGAGACGGCAGAAGATCTCGCCGACCACCCCGATGAGGGGACGGTCCTTCGTGTAGTGGGCATCGATGTCCCCGAACCGGTCCCTCGCGCGTTCGAGGGCAGCGACCATCAGCTCCAGGCGCTCCTGGTGATCGACACCGGCCGTCTTCACCGCCTCAGAGACCATGCCGACGCACTCGTCCATGACACGGTCGGTCGTGCCCGGCTCCCTCTCGTAGGGACGGGTCCTCAGAAGCATCTTCCGCAGGATGTCCGCCGCGACCAGGCCCCGCCAGCCCGTCCTGACGAACTCCGAGGCGTGCTCTCCCAGCTCCTCGTACCCGGTGGCGCTGGTCGGCGACACGATCATCACATCATGCAGGCCCATCTCGTCGAAGACCATGCGCTGGAACTGTGCATACTGGCCGAACCGGCAGGGTCCGGGGGCTGTCGGCATGAAAAACGCCGTCTTCTCCGGAACGAAGTCATCCTGCTTCGTGACCTTCAGGAAGTCTCCGAAGGTCACGATCTCGGGGTAGCACTCCTCGCCCGAGGTGTAGCGCTTGCCCAGGAGCAGGGTCCTCGAATCCGAGTGTGGAGAAGGCCTCGCGTCGATCCCGATGGACCGGAATGCGGCGGCGAAGATCCTCGACGCGTGATAATCCATGTGGGGCAGGTAGAGCGTCCTGCCCTCTAGGCTGTTCTTTCCTGCGACCACCATCTCAGGAACCCCTTGCTGTCGAGATACGCCTCGACCCGCGTCATGGTACCCGCGTCCGCCCCGTGCTCGTCGAGCTGCAGCGTCAGGTACGGCTTCCGGCTCGCGAGAGGCGCGAAGTGCTTGATGAAGGAATCGGGACCGCACTTGAAGTTCGTGAAGTAGATCATCTGGAGATACGGCTTCGAGGAGACGAACTTCGATGCGGCCAGGATCTTCCTCCCGTAGTTCCAGAACATGTTCGAGTTGATGTCGGAAATGTCGATGTCATCGGTGGGCAGGAAGTCCATCGGGATCACGTTCACGCCGTACTCCGTCCGGAGCCTGTTCGGCACGTTCAGGTTGACCTCCTTGTCGTAGATGTTGTACGACCTCCCGATGAACACGATGGCCTTCTCCCCCGTGCGCTCGAGCGTCTCGAGCGCTTCGCGTCCGGCCGTGAGGACCCGGTCACGGAACCGCCGCTGTGCTTCGAACGCCTTCCGCACGGCATCGTCGCACTTCCCGAGACACTCGCGGCCGAGTCCGTACTTCTTGACCATCTCCCTGAGCTCTTTGCGGACCTGGTTCTCACCGAGCCTGAAGTGGACTGTGGGGATGAGGAACTTGTGCCTGATGTCCCGGTACGCCGGAACATGGTTGAGCACGAAGGGAAGGCTCTGCCCCCAGATGCAGAGGTAGGACTCGGTCCGGTAGTCGTTGGTCTCCGCATCGATGATGTTGGGAGAGAGGATGTACTCGACGTCACGGTCGATGAGATCCTGGATGTGGCCGTGCGCGACCTTCTTGGGATAGCACGGATCGGCGACCGCGGTTTCGAGCGCCGCCTTCTTGATCTTCTTGTTCGTCTGCTCCGACAGGACCACGGTGAACCCGAGCTCCTTCAGGAACGTGTACCAGAACGGAAACCGGTCGAAGAAGTACATGCTCCGGGCCACTCCGACCGCAGGACCCTCGCCGGGATCCTTCTCCCAGTCGCCGACGAGAAACTCTTCCCGCAGCGTGAGGAGGTCCTCCACCACCGGCTCCCGCTCCACCTTCGCCGCCTTCCTGAACTTGTAGGAGCACTTGTCACCCCAGTACGTCTTCTCTCCCTCGACCTCGAAGATCTGGACGTCGCAGTAGTTCGTGCAGGCCTTGCAGGTGATCTCCCTGATGCTGTAGTCGATCTCCTCGAGGTCGTATCCCCGGAAGCCGGTCTCCTTGCCGGTGAACTGGATGAGCTCCTTCGTCAGGAGCGCCTCGCCGTATGCCCCCAGGATACCGTTGTGCGGGGGCACGATGATCTTCTTCCCTTCCTGCCCCAGCACGACGCCGAAGGCGGCGGCGACCGAGTCGTTGTAGGCGGTGCCTCCCTGGAAGAAGACGACATCGCCGATCTTCCGCCCCTTCACCACCCGGTTGAGATAGTTGTAGACGATGGAGTAGGCCAGCCCGGCGATGACGTCCCGGGGCTCGGCGCCCTGCTGCAGGCACACGTTGACGTCCTTCTCCATGAAGACCGTGCAGCGCTCACCCATGTGGATCGGGTTCTTCGAGGAGAGCGCGATGTCCTGGAACTCACCGATGATGTTGACGCCGAGCTTCTCGGACTGCTCCTCGAGGAAGGACCCCGTCCCCGCGGCGCAGGCCTCGTTCATGTGAAAATCCACCACGACGCCCTTCTCGAGGCTGATGTACTTGGAGTCCTGGCCGCCGATGTCGAAGATGGTGTCCACATCGAGGTCGAGGAACTTCTTGCCGATGTTGAGAGCTCCGGTCTTGTGGGCCGTGATCTCGTCGTTGATGCTGTCCGCCCCTATGAGCTTGCCGATCAGCTCCCGTCCCGAACCGGTGGTCCCGACACCGAGAATGCGGATCGAGTCGCCGAACTCCTCCCGGATCTCACGGAGCCCCTTGTTGACCGCCTGGATCGGCCTTCCGTCGGTCTTGAGATAAATGCCCTTGACGAGCCGGTCGTTCTCGTCGATGAGCGCGAGGTTGGTGCTGACGGAGCCGATGTCGATTCCGAGATAGGTGTCGATGACCTCTTCGCCCGTGCGTTCGTACAGTGGAATCCGGTCCCGGAGGAGAATCACGTTGTCGAGCGTCAGCGGCTCCGAAACGGGAAAATCAGCCACCCTCTCATCCAGGTACTTCTGCAGCACCCCGATGTCTATCCCTTTCCTCTCCTTCTCTTCCTGCTCCTCCCGTGCCGCCAGCGCACAGCCGATGGCCCCCATCCAGGCATACCAGGGCGAGATGAGAAACTCGTCGTCCGCGAGATCGAACGACGCCTTGATCGAGTTCACCACGCCCCTGTTCATGGCCACGCCGCCGAGCATGGCGACCCCGGGCTCAATGCTCTTCCCCTTGGCGATCGTTCCCTTGAAGTTCCTGACAACGGCTTCGCAGAGCCCGCGGAGGATCTCGGGGGGCTGGTCTCCCTTCTGCTGAACGTGAATCATGTCCGACTTGGCGAACACGGAGCACCGGCCGGCGATCTTCGAAGCCCTCGAAGCCCCCATGACGATGTCGCCGACCTCCTCGATCTCGTAGCCGAGCCTCCTGGCCTGCTGGTCCATGAACGAGCCGGTTCCGGCCGCGCAGTCGCCATTTGTGGAGTAGTCCTGGATGCCGATGACCCCTCGCTCGTCGCGTTCGAACGAGATGAGCTTGGATGTCTCGCCGCCCATTTCGAAGATGGTGTTGACATCCGGATGGAGGTGCCCGATGCCGCGCGTGATGGCGAGAAACTCGTTCTCGTATCTGGCGGAGAGAAGCCTGGCGGCGAGACGACCACCCGAGCCGGTTCCCCGGATTCCGGCGACACTCGACGGCGGCACGTGCTCGAACAGCTCACCCAGGAGCGCGTTCAACGCTCGAATCGGCTCCCCTCTGGTTCTTCGGTAGTCGGAGACGAAGATCTTCACTCCGCTCCCGGCCGCCGGTTCGGAGCCCTCCCCTCTGCTGAGGAACCGGCCGGCGGAGCTCTCCCGCAGCGCGTCGTACACGGGGTAATCCTCTTCATCGAAGAGAATTGCAAGCTTCAGGCTGATCGAACCAATGTCGAAACCGATGGTTATCATCGTGATGGCACCTCACCGCCTGGTCTGATTTTGTACATACTTCACCGACGCGTCAAGATGAGCAAGAAGCATTCCGCTCCCCGGAGATGGCGAACCGTTTCGAATAAAAAAGCTATCTTGTTGTTGGATAGGAAATTAGGTCGCAGACAGGCCGGCGATCGGGAGGGAAAAATCCGGACCGCCATCGGGAAGTGTTTCTTTTGGACACAACCATACCGAAACCGCCCATTATGAGTATCAATACGATACACACAGTGAACGAAGGCGCCTGTCAGCGTATCACTCTGACAACATCCGGGTGATCAGGCCTTTTTGGAACGTTTCCGCCCCCCGGACGGCTCGTACCGGGTGAGTTTGTTCCGCAGCGTCCTCACACTGATGCCGAGTTCCTTCGCCGCCTTCGTTTTGTTCCCCTCGTGCCGTTCGATCGAGGCGAGGATCGCCTGCTTTTCGATTTCCTCGAGCTTCATAGCGCCGGCAAGGGACGGCCCCGAGCCAGGCCGGGCCCGCCGCCCGTCCTCCCCGACATTCAGGTGCTCCGGCTGGACCTGCGGATCCTGTGCAATCACCGCGGCCCGCTCGATGCAGTGCTCGAGCTCCCGGACGTTCCCCGGCCAGTCGTGGTCGAGGAGCAGCTTCATGGCTTCGTTCGTGATGCCTTCGATTTCCTTTCCGTTTTCCCGGGCGTACTTCTCGATGAAATGCTCGGCAAGGAGCGGGATGTCTTCCCGGCGTTCACGGAGCGGGGGCATGAAGACGGGAACGACGTTGAGTCGGTAGAAGAGATCCTCGCGGAACCTCTCCCTCTCGATCTCCTCGGGGAGATTGCGGTTGGTGGTGGCGATGATCCGGACGTCGACCTTCTGCGTCGGCCCGTCTCCGAGCCGCTCGAACTCCATCTCCTGGAGAACCCTGAGCAGCTTGGACTGCAGGTTGGGACTCATCTCGCTGATCTCGTCCAGGAGGAGCGTCCCGCCGTTGGCCTTCTCGAAGCGGCCCCGTGCGCGCCTGATCGCCCCGGTGAACGCACCCTTCTCGTGTCCGAAGAGCTCGGATTCCATCAGGCTGTCGGGAATGGCGGCACAGTTCACACGGACGAAGGGAGAACCCTTGCGGGGACTGTTGTAGTGAAGAGCCCTGGCGACGAGCTCCTTTCCCGTCCCGCTCTCGCCCTGGATGAGAACGGTGGAGCGTGACGGGGCCACCAGCGCGATGGTCTCGTAGATCCTCCGCATCGGCTCGCTCTTGCCGATGATGTTGGCATAGCTGAACCGCTCCTCGAGCTCCTGGTGGAGCCGGTCGTTCTCGTCGACGAGACGACGGAACTCGAAAGCCTTGTCGATGACGAGTTTGATCTCGTCGCCGGAGAACGGCTTGGTGATGTAGTCGTAGGCGCCTTCCTTCATCGCCTCGACGGCGCTCGATATGGTGCCGTAGCCGGTGATCATGACGACGGCGGTGCTGTGGTTCTTCTTCTTGGTCTCTCTCAGGACCTCGATCCCGGTGGCCCGCGGCATCTTGAGATCCGTGATCACCATGTCGTAGAATCCGCGTTTCAGTTTGTTGAGAGCGACCGCGCCGTTCGAGGCATTGTCGACCTCGTAGCCGCTCCTCACGAGCGTCTCGCAGAGGAAATCGCGCATGTCGGGCTCGTCGTCGCAGACGAGGATCATCCCTTTTGCTTCCGTCTCTTCGATCTTTGCTTTGCCTTTTTTCTTCGTTTTCGCTTTTCCTGGCATCGCGGCATCTCCCACCTGGTGAGAAAAGGAGAAAGATCAGTGTGACGAACGTAAAAATAAAAACGGTGATTTCCCTGTCAATCCTCCCCCCTGCTCTCTCTTCCCTCCTTCAACGGAATCATGATGGTGAACGTCGTGTTCCCCGGCTCACTTTCCACCCTGAACCTGGCGCCGTACGGGCTGAGGAGCTGGTAGCAGCTGTGAAGCCCCAGCCCGACACCCGACGGTTTCCCTTCCGCCTCGCCGAAGTCCTTCGTCGTGAAAAACGGATCGAAGATCCGGTTGAGGTGCTCGTCCTCTATTCCCTCACCCGTGTCCCCGATCTCGACGTAGATCGCCTCGTCGTCGAGATACGTCCTGACGGTGAGCTCCTTCACCTGTTGATCGTGCATGGCATCCATCGCGTTCCGGATGATGTTCGTGAACGACTGGCTGAAATCGGAGTACACTCCCTCGATGTAGGGAATGCCCGGGTCCAGCTCGATGGTGCGGTTGATCTCGTGCTTGAAGAACATGTCCGCCTCGAGGAACCGGAGCTCCTGTTCGAGGATGTAGTTGATATTCAGTTTCTTCCGGTCCGAGTCCTGCCGCTGCCGCCCGATGTCCATCAGGTTCCTGATGATCGAAGACATGTTCTCGACCTGCTTCAGAATGATCTCGAGGATGTGATCGCTCTGCTCCCGGATGTCGCGGATCTCGCTCAGGACATCGTCTGTGCTCCCCTTCCCCGCGAGGAGACCGTCGGCCCTGTCCAGCGCGCGGCGAATGTCGTCCCGGAGAAGCTCGCTCCTGCCGAGTATCACGCCGAGCGGAGTGTTGAGATTGTGTGCGATCCCCTGAGCCAGGAGTCCGACGGAGGACAGCTTGTGCTTCTCCATCAGCTCGACCTCCAGGCGGTGTTGCTGCTGTTCCAGCTTCTTCTGTTCGGTGACGATGCGCCGGTGCTCGATCACGCTCTTGAGGTCGCCCTTGTAGTCGAGAATCGGATAGCTGTGGACGTGGAATATCTCGCCGAGCTCGCTCGATTCGATCTCGGCGAAGTGGGACCGGCCCGTGCGGTACGTCTCCCGGATCGGACACGGTACGCACCTGCTGTCGGAACCGTTCAGGAGCTCGTGGCACCGGCGCCCGGTGACTTCCTTGATGCTCATTCCCACGAGACGCGCCGTGGCGCGGTTGGCTCTGCCGATGACATAGTTCTTCCTGATGACCGCGAGCGGATCGACGACCGAGTCGAACACCGACTCGAGCTCGATCTTGCTCTCGTAGATGTCGCGGTCGAGCCTGATACTCGCCGTGATGTCCTTCAGCAGAAAAGCGTAGAGCTTCCGGCGGTGTGCCCTCGACTCGAACGCCGTGGCCGAGAGCAGGCCGATGAGCCGTTTCCCGTCCCTGCAGACGAAATCGACCCCGTAGGCATTCAACCTCTTTCTCGTCTCGAGGAGACCGAGAATCCGCTGCATCTCTTCCTCGCCCTTGGCGAGAATCACCCTGAGGGGCTTGCCGGTGACCTCCCGGGGAGAGAAGCCGAAGATCGCGGTCGAAGCGTTGCTGTAGTAGAGGATGTTTCCACGGAGGTCGGTGCAGAGTACCGCATCCGGAGCGTGGTCCAGGATGTCCGCCGGGAGTGCGGGTGCCGGTGCGGCGGGTGACGGTTCTTTCTGTCGCCGTTCCCGTCCCGGCCTTCCGCCCTTACCGCGTGAAGCAGAGCGGGCGAGGGCGTTGGTGACGAGAAGGCGGAACTCTCCCTCCTCGATCCCTCCCGGGACACAGAAATCCGCGCCGGCCTCTTTCAGCCTGGCGGCGAGCTTTTTCTGCCCTCTGCCATGAAGGGAGATGATGCCGGTGGGGGAATGGGCCCGGCGCGCATCCCTGACGAGTTTGACGTGGTCGATTCGCGGAACGGAGAGGTCCTGGACGAGAACTTCTGGGTGCAGGTCGGCAAGAATTTCCAGTGTTTCACGCCGGGTGCCGACGGTACGAACACGGAATTCCTTCTCGAGGTGCTCGATGAGGCGCGAGATCTCATGCCCGTCCCTGCTCAGAAAGAGCACCGTTTTTTTTCGGGTCGTGGACATGTGGGGGTCCCGTCATCCATCAGCCGCACGGAAACGGCTGGGAGCCGCCGGTCGGGCTCTGACATACCAATATCGGTGTCGGGAGTCGGTTCGTCGGTCGTTGGTTCTTACTTCGCCGCTTTTGCCTTCGCCTTCGCTGTCTTCTTCTCTCTCTCTTCCCTCAATATCTTCTGCGTCTCTTCGATCTCCTCGGGAGTGACCGACTTCAAAACATCCTGCAATTCGTGTACCCGCCTGGCGAAGATGTTGCCCTCGGCGGCGCTGATCCAGTCGAGCTGGAGCCGGTCGCCACGGATACCCAGCTTCTCCATGCGCTTTCTCATCCGCCCGACCCGCTTCAGGGTCCAGTGGTTCGCGTCTATGTAGTGGCAGTCGCCGATGTGACAGCCGGTGACCCAGACGATGGGAGCGCCGCGCTCGAAGCCCCGCCAGACGAACTCCTCGTTTACCCTCCCGCTGCACATAGTCCTGATGACCCGGATGTTCGCCGGATACTGCATCCTGCCCGTTCCCGCGGTGTCGGCGCCCGCGTATGAGCACCAGTTGCAGGCGAAGGTGAGAATGTTCTTCTCCGGGAGCACGTCGGTTGCGGCATCCACCTGGGCGTTCAGCTGGTCGTCGGTGAAGTGCTTCTGGGTGATCGCCCCGAACTTGCACTCGGCGGCACAGGTTCCGCATCCGACACAGGCCGCCTCGATCACGACCGCCGGTTTCTTTGCTTTCGTGTCCACCGTGATCGCACCGACCGGACACACCCGTGCGCAGACGCCGCAGCTCGTGCAGAGGTCCTCCTGGACGACGGCCGTGATGGCTTCGACGAGAATCTTCCCTTTCGCCATGAGAATGCCGGCCCGGGCCGCAGCCGCGCTGGCCTGGGTGACCGAATCCTTGACGTCCTTGGGGCTCTCGGCGCACCCTGCGAAGTAGACGCCCTGGGTGGGTGCATCGACCGGCTTGAGCTTGGGATGCGACTCCAGGTAGAATCCGTCCGAGGTCTTCGAGAGCGCCAGGATCGGCTGGAGCGGATCGTCACCGTTCGCGGTTCTCCGGGGGATGAGCCCGACAGACAGGACGACCATGTCCAGGTCATAGGACTCGAGCCTGCTCGCCAGCGTATTCTCGACGGCGACCCTGAGGTTTCCGGTGCCGTTGTCCTCGACGATGTCGCCGGGAATGCCCCGGATGTAGCGCACGCCCTCGTTCTTGCTCCGCTTGTAGAGGTCCTCGAATCCCTTCCCGAAGGCCCTGATGTCCTGGTAGAAGACGAAGACCTCGGCCTCGGGATCGTGCTCCTTGATGAGGAGCGAGTCCTTCACCGTGTTCATGCAGCAGACGTTCGAGCAGTAGGGATTGCCCCGCTTCTCGGAGCGCGAGCCGACACAGAGGACGAAGCCGATCTTCTTCGGCTCCTTCCCGTCGCCCGGCCGGACGAGATGCCCGCCGGTGGGCCCCCCGGCGTTGAGGAGCCGCTCCATCTCCATGCTGGTGACGACGTTGGAATAACGGGTGTAGCCATACTCGTCCAGCTCCTCGGGATTGTAGACGTCCATGCCCGTCGCGACGACGATGGTCCCCACGTTCAGATCGAGGACCCTGTCCTGCATGTCGAAGTCGATGACCTTCTTCTCGCACACCTCGGCGCACTTGCCGCAGGCGATGGGGTTGTTCCCGAGGCACTCCTCCATGTTGACCACATACGAAGACGGCACTGCCTGGGGAAACGGGATGTAGACCGCACGCCTGGTGTTCAGGCCGATCTCGTACTCGTTCGGCGCGAACACCGGGCAGACATCCACGCAGTCGCCGCAGGCGGTGCACTCGTACTCGTCCACGTAGCGGGCCTTCCTCCGCACCTTCACGGTGAAGTTGCCGACGTAACCGTTGATTTCTTCGACCTCGGAGAGCGTGTACAGCTCAATGTTGGGATGTCGACCGACATCCATCATCTTCGGGCCGAGTATTCATATGGAGCAGTCCATCGTGGGGAACGTCTTGTCCAACTGCGCCATGATTCCCCCGATGGACGCCTCCTTTTCGACGAGATACACTTTGTAGCCGGTGTCTGCCAGGTCGAGCGCGGCCTGGATGCCGGCGATGCCGCCGCCGATCACCAGTGTGCTCCGCTCGATCGGAACCTCGAGCTCCTTCTGGGGCGTGAGGAACCGGGCCTTGGCGACCGCCATCCTCACCGCGTCCTTGGCTTTCTCCGTGGCTGCTTCGGGCTCGTTCTGGTGAACCCAGCTGCCGTGCTCGCGGATGTTCGCCATTTCGACCAGGTAGGGGTTGAGACCCACACCCTGTGCCGCCTGCCGAAACGTCGGTTCGTGGAGTTTCGGGCTGCAGGCGGCGATGATGAGCCGGTTAATCCCGTCCTCTTTGATCCTTTCCTGTATGTGCTTCTGCCCGGGATCAGAACACGAGTACAGGTTGTTGTAGACGGCAACCACACCGTCGAGGGTCTTCGCGTAGTCTGCGACCGCGTTGACATCGATGACCTTGCTGATGTTCCCGCCGCAGGCACAGACGAACACGCCGACCCTGATTTCGTCGCCGTTTCCGCTGCTCATCTTGCTGTCCTCCGGTTCACTCTAAAAGGAGGGCGGTCCGCCGGAGCGGAAGGTCCGCTCAGGCTCCCGCCTCTCGATCACGAATATTCGCTTCACCCGAGCCGACAAGCCGGCTCCTCATGAAGCTGGAAAAATCGGTCAGCGGCACTCTGTCGTAGGCCGGTATGCCGGCGTCCCGCTGTGCGCAGCGCAGATGGATCTGGCACTTGGGACACGCGGAGACGAGATACTGCGCACCGGTGTCCACGGCCTCGTCCAGGCGCTCCAGTTGAATTTTCTTCGACACCTCGCCGCAGCTGATCCAGAGGCTCGTACCGCAGCACAGCGACCGGACGCCGCTGTGTGCCATCTCGACGAGCTCCACTCCCTCCGCTCCGTCCAGAACGGCGCGGGGTGCGTCGAGGATACCGAGGTGCTTGGACATCCTGCACGGATCATGATAGGTGACCCTGACGGGTCCGTTCTCACGTTCGGCGGTGCGACCGCGGACGTCATCCAGTCGCTCTTCGAGGAACTGGGCGACGTGTATCACTTCCAGTCCGAAGCTCTCCGCGTGCTTCCGGTAGTCGACCGAGAGGGTGCGAAGGCACTCGGAACAGGACACCACGATCTTCTTCGCGCCGGTCTTCTCGATGGCCTTCATGTTCTTCTCGAGGAGCTTCCGGAACGTGTCGGTGTCGCCGGCCCAGAGGAGGTCGTGGCCGCAGCAGACCTCGTCCTTCATGACGGCCGGTTCGATACCGAAACTGTTGAGAATTCCGATGGTGCTCGAGGCGATGTGGTTCATGTGAAGGCCCCAGTCGCCGAAATAGGCCTGGTAGTAAGGAAGGCAGCCCATGAAATAGAGATATTCGCCCTCCTCT
>CAZMKB010000088.1:0-11856 GCA_964566685.1 uncultured Gemmatimonadota bacterium
GCTCGCGATCACGACGTCGCTGGCTCCCGATGCCACTTCCAGGTAGGCGAGACGGGCGGCCGTTCCTCCGGAGGAGCAGGCCGACTCGACACGTGCCGCCGAGGCCGGACACTCGCCGAGGTAGTCGGCGAGGAGAGAGGCGAGGTGTTCCTGGTAGACGAACAGCCCGCCGGACATGTTACCGATGTAGATGGAATCGACATGGTCGACGCCCGCGTCGTCGATCGCCTGGAGAGCCGCTTCGACCCAGATATCCCGCAGCGACTTGTCCCAGAGCTCTCCGAACCTGCCCATGCCGAGCCCGATTATCGCGACGTCTCTCATCCGATCCTCCTACTCCTTGAGCTTTATCTTTCCCCGATACTTGGCATAGGTGCCGTAGTCGAGGTAGTGTTTGTTCTCATCGAGCAAGGTCCTGGTCTTCACCGCCCTGTCCTGCACCTCCGGAAGCCGCTCCGTGGTCTTGAAGATGAAGGCATCCGAACCCGCACCGGAGCCGTACGAGACCATGAGGATCGTCTGACCGGGCTTTGCGACATCCAGGATCGCGGTCAGGCCGAGCGGCGACGCACCCGAGTAGGTGTTGCCGAGCACGGGGCAGAGCCATCCCGTCTCGAGCTTTTCCCGGGTGAAGCCGAGCATCTTGCCGACCCGCATCGGGAACTTCCCGTTGGGCTGGTGGAAGACGGCCCAGTCGATCTCCTCCGGGGTGAGGCCGCTCTTCTCGAGGATACCGTTCGCCGCCCCCAGCGTGTGCTTGAAGTAGGCCGGCTCACCGGTGAACCTCCCGCCGTGGCTGGGATAGAACTGGTGCTCTCTTCTCCAGAAATCCGGCGTGTCGGTCATGAACGTATATGTGCTCTCGACAGTGGCGATGATGTCGGATGTACCGAAAATGAAAGCCGCTGCACCGGCGGAGGCGGAGTACTCGAGAGCGTCGCCGGGTGCTCCCTGCGACGTGTCGGCTCCGACGGCGAGCGCGTACTCGATCTCACCGCTCTTGACGAGGCCGAACGCCACGAACATCCCTTCCGATCCGGCCTTGCAGGCGAACTCGAAATCCGCGTTGTGGACCTCCGGAACCGCCCCGATGGCCTCGGCCAGAACGGTACCGCTCGGTTTCACTGCGTAGGGGTGCGACTCGGAACCGATGTAGACGGCTCCGATCTTCGACGGATCGATGCCGGCACGCGCGAGGGCGTTCCTGCTGGCCTCGACCGACATGGTGATGGTATCCTGGTCCGGGGCGGGAACCGATTTCTCGGTGAGCATGAGACCCGATTTGTAGTTCTCCGCGTTCGTCCCCCAGACCTTCGCGATCTCCTCGACCTTTATCCGATGCCGTGGTACATAGGCACCGTACCCAACGATGCCGACCATACACGAACCTCCATCTGATTGCCCGACTCACACTTCGATCTGCGCCACCCTAATATAGCATCCCGCACGAAGACTGTCAATTTTACCGGATCCCCTTCCCTTCGCGCCTTCATCTGATTATTTTGTCGGTACACGAACGGTCCTCAACACGGAACTTCCGTCATGGAGAAGAGCCATGCTGGCAGTCAGGAAGAAGAACACGTCACCGGTGCTCGTCGAGGTGCCCGAGCCGGTTCCCGGTCCGGGGGAGGCACTCATCGAAACCGGCCTCGCAGGAATCTGCTCGACCGATCTCGAGATCCTCCGGGGGTACATGGCATTCGATGGAACGATGGGACACGAGTTCGTCGGTGTCGTCCGTGAGGCCCCCCCGGATTCGGGACTCGAGGGAAAACGCGTCGTCGGGGCCATCAACTGCGGATGCGGCGAGTGTCCTCTCTGCCGGACGGGCGATCCCCGCCACTGTCCCGACCGGACCGTTCTCGGCATCCTCGGGAGAGACGGAGCATTCGCCGAAATGTTCGCGCTCCCCGCCGCCAACCTCGTCCAGATCCCCGATTCGATGCCTGACGAAACCGCCGTTTTCGCCGAACCCGTCGCCGCCGCTCTCGAGATCACCGAGCAGATCGACATCGGGAAAGGGGAATCCATCCTCGTCATGGGAGACGGGAGGCTCGGGATTCTCACGGCGCTCGTGCTCAGGGACGCCGGGGCCGATATCGTTGTCCGCGGCAACAATCCCGGGAAGCTGGACCTTGTCCGGGCGCTGGGCTTCCAGGTCGTCGAGCCGGACGAGAAGCTCCGCTTCCGCACGGTGGTCGACGCGACCGGTTCGTCGTCGGCCGTTCTCGAAGCCGTCGAGAGAACTCTGCCCCGGGGCAGGATCGTACTGAAAACCACCACTCACGAGGCAACGCATGTCAACCTGAGCCGTATCGTCGTCGACGAGATCTCCATCATCGGTTCCCGCTGCGGCCCCATCGAGAAGGCGGTAGAGCTCCTCGAGAAAGGCACGATCGATCCCGGGCGACTCGTCACGGCCGTCTTCTCTCTGGGGCAGGCCGGCGAGGCGTTTCACACCGCCGCCCTGGGCGATTCCCTGAAGGTGCTTCTCCGTCCCTGATCATCCGAGCAAACCGGTTTGCTCCGGCCTCTCGATCTGTCCCTGGCCGCCTCGTTCGCCACACGGAACACGGGCTCCGGATGCGGCACTTTTTCCCCGAGTGGCACATTCCTTGCGTTTTTATCGTGGCAAATCTTCCAAACTCCGTACTGGGGGGTACTGCCATGACCAATATAACTCGCTGGAATATAGTCGGATGGTGCCTGTCTCTTCTGCTTCTCCTGAACACCGGCGGGTACGGTTCGAGTGATCAGCCTTTTCCGAGACTGGGGAACATTTACTGCCCTGAAGATATACGGGACCGGGATGTCGGGAGCCTGGCCCGCTACGACGTCCTGATTCTCGATCGCAATGTCGATGACAACGAGAATGTGCGGGACCGGGTGAAACGCATAAAACAGGTGAATCCCGACATCATTCTGCTCCTCTACACATCATCGATGGAAGTGAACCGGCGCGAGAACCCTCCCACGCCGATGGAGGTGGCCTGTGACACCTACGACTGGTGGCTTCGTGACTACGAAGGGAACTACCTTCACAACGAAGTCTGGACCGAGTGCAGGCTCATCAACATGACGAACACGGAGGCAGCGGCCGGGTCGCACCCCGACGGCAAGCGGCCGAATGAGTTTCTGGCCGAGTTCGTGGTCGGGGATCACCTCATCCCCTATACCTACTGGGACGGAATATTCTATGACACGTTCGTGGACGGCATCAGGTGGATGCACGAGGACATCAAGGACGCCAACAGGAACGGGGTGCCCGAGTTCGACGACGAGGAGAACGGTGACGAACCGATCTTCTCGAATCTCTGGAGCGACGGCATGCTCACCCTGCTCGATCACACGATCGGCGCCTATCCCGATGTCGTTATCATGGGGAACGGCCTCCACAAAGGCGCCATCGAGGAGTTGAACGGGAGGTTCCAGGAAAACTTCCGGTGGGGCGGCAGCCAGAACCTGGCTACTCTGGCCCATCTCGTCAAGTACCTGAACGAAGGAGAGAGAATCCCACGGGTGAGCATCCTCAACGGGTATCTGAAAGACGGCGACGCCACGGACTATCGGGACATGCGGTTCACGCTCTGCGCGAGTCTTATGACGAACGCCTACTACAGCATCGATTTCGGATCGCGCTATCACCGGGAGACATCGTGGTACGACGAGTTCTCCGTCCATCCCGACGGCCAGGTCGACGCTCGCGCCACTGTTCTGGCGGAAGACATCGACGACACGCAGACATCCATACCGGTGGAGTCGACGGCCGGCTTCGACGAGAGCGGTGTCATTCACATCACGGGTGAACAGATCTTCTACGGATGGAAGGACGACGAGCACTTCCATGACTGCTACCGGGGGCACCCCTGGAAGTACGACGACGGACTCAAGCAGCCTCACGATACGGGGAGCACTGTCATCCAGTACTACACGGGCAACAAGGGGTACCTGGGCATGCCTCTGGGATCGGCGTTCGACTCGAGCAACCCGGCGGTCAAGCTCGACGACCTATTCGAAGAAGCGGGCTGGTACCCAAGCGGGGAACAGTCGGAGAACATCAATTCCCGGGTGTGGCGGCGAAACTTCGAGAACGGGGCCGCCCTCGTCAATCCGACGGAGACATCCACCCTGGTCTACGGTCTGGGCCAGAAGATGTACCGGCTGATCGACGGTATCCAGGATCCGGTCCACAACAGCGGCGAGGTCGTTCACGACACGCTTCGCGTGCCGCCGGGTGATGGCTACGTCCTCCTGTGGATATCCGAGATCGACACGATACCGCCGGCGCCGCCCGAAGGGCTGCACGTCAAGCCTTAGTGGCCCATCTTCCGCGACGAAGCATTGCATTCGTCCGGGCTCCTGGTATATTATCACCACGGCTGTTTCCGGACGCATCCCCTGATATCATCACGCACGGCCGATCCTTCCGGCGGCCTCCGCCCGGTGGCCACACCACCGCGGGGAGAGGAACTCCGATGAAGACGAAGACAAGCCGGGTGACCTTCCTCGCCTCGACGCTCCAGATAGGCGGAGCCGAGAACATGCTCCTCGAACTGGTCAGGCACATGGATCGGGATCGTTTTCCCGTCCGCGTGCTCTGCCTGAGATCGGGCGGGAGAATGAGCGACGAACTGCGGGAGCTGGGCGTCCCCGTCCGGGACAACATCATTGCCGGCAGGTTCGATGTATCGGCTGCCTGGAAGGTGACCGGCCTCCTGAAGAGCGAGAACACGGACGTTCTCTGCATGCTGAATCACGACGATGCGATGTTCTGGGGAAAAGTCTGCTCGAGGGCCTCCCGGACGCCGGTCGCGCTCATCTGGGTCCACTCGAACCTGATTCCCGGCCAAAAACCCATGGTGAGGATCATCAATCACCTCACCGCCGGCATGATAACGAAAATCGTCTCCATCTCGAAATCCCACCGGCAGAGGATCCTCGAGACGTACACCAATCTCTCCCCCTCGCTGGTCGACGTCATATACAACGGTGTCGACACCGACCTGTTCCACCCAGGGGACAGGAACGACAGGACCCGGGTGATTCCCGACGCCGGCGGCTTCGGTAGTGTCGTCGGAACGGTGGCCCGTCTCTCTCCCGAGAAGAACATGGAAGTGCTCCTCGAGGCTGCCCGGCTCGTTCTGGAAGAAAAGGGCGACACACTTTTCGTCATAGCCGGAGACGGTCCCGAGCGGCCAAGTTACGAACGGAAGGTGGAGAGCCTGGGCATCGGCGGGAACGTGAGATTTCTCGGCATGCGCCGGGACGTACCTCAGGTCATGAGATCCTTCGACATCGCGGCGCTCTCATCGAGGGAAGAGGTGTTCCCCATGTTTCTCCTGGAAGCCATGGCCACCGGGCTCCCGGTCGTATCGACCGCTGTCGGCAGCATCGACGAGATCGTGGAGGACGGGGAGACCGGATTCCTGGTGGAGACGGGCGACCACGGCACGCTCGCCGAGCGCCTCCTCGCGCTCGTGAACGATCCCCGGCGCCTTCGCGAGATGGGTAAACGTGGCATGGAGAGGGTGGAAGAGCACTTCAGCATCAGGACCATGGTCGACTCGTTCCAAGGCCTGATAACGGAGCTCCTCGACAGGCATCCGCGGCCATGAAAATTCTTCAGGTCAATAAATTTCACTTCCGAAAAGGCGGCGCGGACCAGTACTATTTCCAGATCTCCGAGCTCCTCGAATCACAGGGTCACGGTGTTCTCCATTTCTCCATGGAGGATCCGAGGAATGAACCGAGCCCATTCAGCCGGTACTTCGTCACCGGGGTGGATCTGCATCAGTCCGCCTCTCTCTTCGAAAAAGTTCACACCGCCGGAAGGATAGTCTACTCCTTCGAGGCCAGGAGGAGGCTCTCGGCCCTCCTCAGTGATCACCGTCCCGACATCGCCCACATCCACAACATCTATCACCAGCTCTCTCCGTCCATCCTCCACACTCTGAGAAGCTCCGGGATCCCCGCCGTCATGACCGTCCACGACTACAAACTGATCTGCCCGAGCTACCTCCTCTACAACCCGAAGTTCGAAGAGGGGTGCGAACGATGCGGAGGGAAACGGTATTACCGCGCCCTGTTCTCGGGCTGCGTTCACGGCTCTCACTTCAAGAGTCTGGTTCTCACCGTTGAAATGTACATCCATCGGCTGCTCCGGATCTATGATGTGCTGCATCGTCTCATCACTCCGAGCAGGTTCATGAAAACAAAATTGATCGCCGCGGGATTCCCTGAAGGAAAACTCGTCCACATTCCCAACTACATCGACATCCTGCCGGACAACAGCGCGGAATCCGAAGGCAGGTACATTGCCTATCTCGGCCGGCTTTCAGCCGAAAAAGCGTGAGAACTCTGATCCACGCCGTGAGCCGGATCCCGGAGGCGTCTCTCGAGATCGCCGGGGACGGGCCGATGAGGGAGGAACTCGTGACCGAATGCCGGTCGCGCGGTGTCGACCGGGTGCGCTTCCTCGGACACCTGCCTCCGGAGGAGGTGCGGAGAGTGATTGCACGGGCGAAGTTCATCGTCATTCCCTCCGAATGCCACGAGAACTGCCCCATGACCATCCTCGAGTCGATGTCGCACGGAAAACCGGTCGTGGGCTCCCACCTCGGCGGAATACCCGAACTCATCGAGCACGGCCTCGACGGCTTCCACTTCGAGGCCGGTAACACTGGGGATCTTCGGGAGAAAATCGAGAGGCTCCTGGCAGACCCCGACCTCGTACGGGCCATGGGGCAGAACGCACGCGAAAAGATGGAAAGGGAATACGGAAAGGAATTGCACTACCGCCGGCTCATGGAGGTGTACCGGTCTGCGGTTTCCTGAAGCACCCCACCGCCCGGGAGCAATCATCCGGAGAGCGTCCTCTCGGCCCGCCGCAGCTCCTCGTTCGTGTTGATGTTGAGGAAGATCCTTGCGGGGTCTCCGAACTCCGCCACTTCCTCCTCCTCCACCACGAGAACCCGCAGCCCGCACTCCTTCACCATGCGGAACAGCGAGTACCGCTCCTGCCCGATCATGTCCTCGAGCGCCTCGAGACAGGCTCCCGAGAACACGCCCACCTGCGGCTGCACCAGCCCTCCCATCCGGCAGGTGACGATGTCGTGGCAAAGGCTCTTTCGAATCAGAGACCGGAGGAACGGCTCGTTCAGAAACGGCATGTCGCAGGGAAAGAGCAGTGTCCGCCCGTACCGGACCATGCAGGCGTGAAGACCCGCCATCGGTCCCACGCCGGCAATGTCTTCGAGAACCTCGGTGTCTCCCGTGTCGAGGTCGTTCCTCCCTCCTGCGACGACCGTCCGGTCCGTGTCACCAGCCTCGACGAGCCGTCCGGCGAGCTCCAGCGCGTAGTCGATGAGGCGCCTGCCGCCGAGGATCTTCCCGCACTTGTCCCCGCCGATCCTGCCGCCGCGGCCGCCGGCGAGAATGCAGGCCGTCACCGGCTCCGCCGATCTCCGTGATGAATCCGACCTGTTCCGGGTTACCGGCATGAGCTGTGAATCCTCCTCTTTCCCGGGGGATGTTCATCCCCCGATCGGGCGTGCTCCCCGTTCTCTCACTCCCCCTCGATCCGGAGTGCTGTCGGGAAAGCACCGCCGCTTCGATTTCGTTAAAATTATGACAGCCCGTCCCGCCTGGCAATGCAGCAGACGGTTCCCCGCCCGCTTCCGATCGCCGAAGATGGGGAATCCGCACCGCGATCTCTTGCTTCCCCCCCTCCGTCCTGTTAGTTTTCCTTCTGATCTTCACGGCCGGTCGACGCGTCGTTTCCGGGAGCCGTCCCAGCATGGAAGAGTTCGACATCACCCGCATCGAAGGCGGGCGGGCGAAAAAGACCACCGACGTGGTCTCCCGCGAGGTGCCGTTCACGCTCAACCTGAACGGTGAGGAGCTCCTCGTCCTCCTCGCGAGCCCGGCGGACCTCGAGGATCTCGTTGCCGGGTTCCTCTTCTCGAGCGGACTCATCCGGTCCGGGAAAGACATCGAGCGCATCACCATCGACGAAGAACGATGGCTCGCGGATGTGCACCTCACCGACAGGGAGCTGTCTCCTGACCTGGTCTTCAGGCGCATGTACACATCGGGATGCGGCCGGGGCACGCTCTTCTACAGTGCGGTCGACATGCTCCACCGCCGGAAGAACGAGTCCCCGTTCACGATCGCCGCCACCGAGGTCCTCCGCCTGATGTCGGAGTTCAACGAGCGGTCGGAGGTGTTCAGGCGGACCGGCGGCGTGCACTACGCCGCCCTGAGCGACGGGAACACGCTGCTTCTCACGGCCGGCGACATCGGACGCCACAACGCCGTCGACAAGGTGATCGGGAAAGCTCTGGGGGAAGAACTCGACTTCTCCCGTACGATGTTCCTCACCTCGGGACGGATCTCTTCCGAAATCATCCTGAAGATCCAGAAAACCGGTTCGCCGGTGCTGGTCTCCCGGAGCGCACCCACCGACCAGGGCGTGCGGCTCGCCCGGGAGCTGGGCATCACTCTCGTCGGGTTCGCCAGGGGACTGCGGATGAACGTCTACTCGAACGAGGAGCGCATCTCATCTCCCGACCTGCCCGTGACGTGAACGGATGTCGCTTTGAAGCTCGCGAAGACCCGGCTCCCCGGCTCGAAGCCGAACTCCTCCACCGACCGGCCGGTCAGCACTCCGAGAAGCGGGAACCCACAGTCGACGGTGATCCGCACGAGTGAACCGACCACCGTCATGCCGGTGATCCGGCCCTCGAGGACGTTCCGCGCACTGGTCCTGTCCTTCGTCGGACTGAAGGTGATGTGTTCGGGCCTGATGCAGGCATCGACCTTCGTCCCGACGGAGAGATCCGAGATGACCGGCATGCGCCGTCCTCCGACTTCGAGAACGGCGAGCTCGCCCTCTTTCTCCGTGATGACTCCCGGGAGGATGTTCTCCACTCCGACCAGGCGGGCGACGAGGCGGTCACGGGGTGCGGTGAACACGTCCTCCGGCGTGCCGACCTGCATGAGCTTTCCCTGCACGAGCACCGCGATACGATGAGCGAGGCGCTGCCCCTGCGCCATGTCGTGCGTCGCCATGATCACCGTCATCCGCCTCTTCTCGATCAGCGTTAAGAGGAGATCCTCGATCTTCGTGACAGTCACCGGGTCCAGGTTGGCGATGGGCTCGTCGAGGAGAAGCAGCTCGGGATCGGTCACGAGAGCTCTTGCGAGGGCGACCCGCTGCGTTTCGCCTCCCGAGAGCACCTTCGCATCCCGGTCGCGGAACTCCTCGAGACCGACCATCTCGAGCGCCTCCTCGACGCGGTCCTCTATGTCCCGCCTACTCCTATTTCTCCACCGGAGACCGCAGGCGACGTTGTCGAACACGCTCATGCTGAACACGATCGGTTTCTGCTGCAGGAGCGCCATGCGGCGCCTGAGCGGGATCCTCCCCCGCTCGGAGCGGGGCGCTTCCCGCCCGTCGACCGAGACGCTGCCCCGTTCGGGTGTCAGGAGGAGGTCGAGGATTTTGATGAGCGTAGTCTTTCCGGCTCCGGTCGGCCCGATGAGCGCCATCACCTCACCGCGCCCGACGGCCAGGTCGATTCCGCGGAGGGCGGGCCTGCCGTCATACGTGTGTGAGACTCCATGGAGCTCGATGAACGTCATGACCCTACCGTTTCTGCTGGAGCCTGTTGAGTGACAGGTTGACGACCAGTGCGATCAGAACGAGGATCAGGCCCAGCGCCAGGGAGAGCTCTATGTTCCCCTTGGACGTCTCGAGGGAGATCGCCGTGGTGAGCGTTCTCGTGAAGCCCCTGATGTTCCCGCCGACGATGAGGGAAATGCCGATCTCGGAAATGGCCCGGCCGAAAGTGAGGACGACGGCCGTCATGATGGCGAACCGGGCCTCCCGCAGGGTGAGCACCATGATCTGTGTCCTGTCGGCGCCGAGCGCCCTGGCGGTTTCCGAGACGTTCCGGTCGGCCCCGCTCAGGGCTGACAGCGTGAGCCCGAGCATGATCGGTGTCACCAGGATCGCCTGGCCGATGACGATGACGGCCGGCGTGAACAAGAGTCCCAGCGGCCCGAGCAGGCCCGCGTTCGAGAACAGGACGAACACCAGGAGGCCGATGACGACGGTCGGAAGGCTGAACATCGTCTGGATGAGGATCACCAGGTAGCGCTTTCCGGGGAACTCCCGGAAATGGATCACGCTGCCCGCCGGCAGGCAGAGGAGAGCCGCGATCGAGCACGATGACACGGAGAGGATCAGGGATCTGCCGGTGATCTCCACGACCTCGGGGTCGAGCGTAACGATGAGCCGAAGTGCCTCGGCGAGGGCGTCAGCCAGCTCGCGCATATCGATTCACTTCCCGGGCTCGTTTCCCGCGCAGGGGATGAACAGTGAGCGTCCGTACTCTTCTCTGCCGTAGTTCCCGATGAGCACCTGGATCTCGGGCAGCGTGAGGAATTCGACGAGCTTCGCCGCCATTTCGTGATTCACCTTCGGATTCTTTTCCGGATCACAGGCGACCGCCGAGTAGACATTCAGGAGTATCGCACCTTCTTCCACGATCGGAACCAGCGGGATCTCTCCGCCGTGCGCCAGGTACGTGCCCATGTCCACGAGCGTGTAGGCTCCTTTCTCACCGGCCATGAGCAAGGTCGGCCCCATTCCCCTGCCGGCTTCCACGTACCAGCCGAAGCGGCGTACCTGTTCGTAATCAGGGAACCCGGCGGCCTTCCAGATGGCCTTTTCCTTGCCGTGGGTACCAGAGTCGTCACCCCGCGACACGAACGTGCCGGAACCCGTGCCGGCGAGCTTCTTCATCGCCTCCTCGGGAGAGAGCCCCCGGAGACCCGCGGGATCATCGGGCGGCCCCACGATGAGGAAGTGGTTGTAGGCGAAGGGGACCCGCTCCACTCCGAAACCGTTCTCCACGAAGTCGATCTCGCGTTTCTTCGAGTGAACGGTGATGGCATCCACGTCGCCGCGCCTGCCGTACTCGAGGGCGATCCCGGTGCCCGCATAGAGGACGTCGAGTTCGACGCCGTGACGGTCCTCGAACATCGGCTCGAGGTAACCCCACAGGCCCGTGTCGTAGAGGCTCGTGGTCGTCGCAACCCGGAGACGCTTTGCCGGTTCGAGCAGCTTCCCCTGCGCACTCATCGTGCCGGCGGAATCATCGCCGCCGCCGCAGGCCGTTCCGAGGACGGCCACAGCGACCGCGTACATCGCGAAGGACAGCGTTTTTCGAAGTGAAGACGGAACAGCCGTCATGGTTCCTCCTGGTCGATGCGGAGACCACTGCCCATCAGGAAGCGGCCGCCCCGCGATGATGAGTTGTGAACGGCTCACCCCTCCCCGTTCGTCTTCCGGCAACCGGGATCGGCGCAGTTGATGAAGTTCACATCACCGCTGTCCGACAGGTCGTAACCGCCGATCTTCTCCACGGTCTCCCTGAAAGATGACCCGGCCATCGTTTCCAGAAACGGCGTGAAGCGTCCGCTCTCGTAGAGAGAGTAGGTGACCACGAGGTCGTAACGCTCACCGAAGAGCGGTTTGAAACCGATACCGGCGCTCCTCGCAGCCGCCTCGATCCCCAGGCCCAGGTCCGCCTCGCTCCCTGCAATTGAACGGGCGACGGCAAGGTGCGTGTCGACTTCACGCTCATACCCGTTCACCTCCGACGGATCGATGCCGCTCTCCCGCAGCTTGAAATCGAGAAGGACACGGGTACCGGCACCCTGCTGCCGGTTGATGAAACGGACGTCGCTTCGCCGCAGATCGTGGAGCCCGGTGAGACCCTTCGGATTCTCCTTCCGGAACATCAGGCCCTGGATCCGGTCGGCCAGGTGCACGACGGCCACCTGTCTCCC
>CAZMKB010000089.1:0-11837 GCA_964566685.1 uncultured Gemmatimonadota bacterium
ATCCGCCCGGCGACCTCGCTCATCGGCACGAGCAGCGGCAGGCTGCCGTCGTCGAGCTGTATCGTCTCGTAGGCGATGCAGACGGCGCCGTTGTCCATCATGCCCCGGGTGAGCTTCTCGTCGGCGGCGAAGTGGAAGTACGTGAAGACGACCTGATCTTTCCTGATGAACTTGAACTCCCGGGGGAGCGGCTCCTTGACCTTGACGATCATGTCCGCCCGCTCGAAGACCTCCTTCGCGGTGCGGACGATCTCCGCGCCGCTCGCCTCGTAGTCTTCGTCGGTGAAGTTGCTCCCGGCACCAGCGTTTCGCTGGACGAGAACCTGGTGCCCGGAGTCGACCAGCTGAGCGACACCGGCCGGAACGATCGCCACTCTGTTCTCATCGCTCTTGATCTCTTTGGGGACGCCGATTACCATGGTCATCTCTCTGTTTGGAGTCCGAATGATTCTCATCCCTGAGTGTCGCCCTGCGGCTGAGCTTCACCCGGCCGAGGTTGTCGATCCCGATGAGCTTGACCTTGAGCCTGTCGCCAACCTTCAGGAGGTCTTCAACCTTTCTCACCCGTCCCTCCGCCAGTTCAGAGATGTGGACGAGCCCCTCCTTGTTCGGGAGGAACTCGACGAACGCGCCGTAGTTCGTAATGCTCTTCACGGTGGCCCAGTAGGTCTTGCCGACCTCGGGGCCCTGGGTGATTTCCTTGATCTTCTCGAGTGCGGCTTCCCCCGCTCTCTGATCCACGGAGGCGATGGTGACGACACCGTCGTCTTCGACTTCCACCTTCGCGCCGGTCTCCTCGATGATCTTCCTGATGATCTTGCCTCCCGGGCCGATGACGTCCCGGATCTTCTCCTTGTCGATCTGATAGGTGATGATGCGCGGTGCATACTGCGAGAGGCTGGGGCGGGGCTCGGCGATGCTCTTCTCCATCACTTCGAGGACGTGGTTCCTCGCCTTCTTCGCCCGCTCGAGAGCCTCCTCCAGGACGTTGAAATCGATGCCCTGGGTCTTCATGTCCATCTGGATGGCGGTGATGCCGTTTCTCGTTCCCGCCACCTTGAAATCCATGTCGCCGAGATGATCCTCGACGCCGAGGATGTCGGTGAGGATCTTGTGGCGGTCATCCTCCTTGACCAGTCCCATGGCAATGCCTGCGACGGGTCCCTTGATGGGCACCCCGGCCTCCATGAGCGAGAGCGAACCTCCGCAGACGGTGGCCATGGAAGAGGAGCCGTTCGACTCCAGGATGTCTGAGACGATCCTGATGGTGTAGGGAAAATCCATCTCCGCGGGAATAACCGACTTCAGCGCGCGCTCGGCGAGATTCCCGTGGCCGATCTCCCTCCTGCCCGGCCCCCTGATGAAGCCGACTTCTCCGACGCTGTAAGGCGGGAAGTTGTAGTGCAGCATGTAGGACTTGTGGGAGATGCCTTCGAGGTTGTCTATCATCTGCTCGTCCGAGCTCGTTCCCAGGGTGACTACGACGAGCGCCTGGGTCTGGCCCCGGGTGAACAGGGAGGAGCCGTGGGTGCGGGGAAGGAATCCAAGCTCGCAGGTTATCTCCCTGATGTCCTCGAGCCCTCTCCCGTCGAGCCGCTTCTCCTGCTCGAGAATCAGCTTGCGCATCTCGCGCTTCTCGATGTTCTCGAGGATCTGAGAGATCGCGGCTTCCGAGTCCGGGTACTTCTCCCCGAGCTCCTGGGTGAATCTGTTCTTCAGCAACTCCAGCGCTTCCATGCGCTTTTCTTTCTCCGGGATGACGAGGGCATCGATGACTCTCGATATGGCCGTCGCCTCGAGCTCCTCCCGGAGACCGGGGTCGATTTCGAGGGGCACGAACTCCTTCGGAGGTTTGGCGGCCTTTTCCGCGAGCTGGTTCTGGAGAGCCACCACCCGCTTTATCTCGCCGTGCGCTATTCTGAACGCCTCGACGAGCTCCTGCTCGGTCAGCTCGTCGGCGCTGCCCTCGACCATGACAATCGATGAATCGGTGCCCGCCACCGTGATGTCGGTGCTGCTCTGCTCGAGCTGGGAGGAGGTCGGATTGACCACGAACTGCCCGTCCAGCCTGCCGATCTTCACCGCCGCCACCGTCTCCTGGAAGGGAATGCCGCTCAGCCGGAGGGCGGTTGAAGCCCCGATGATCCCCAGCGTGTCGGGTTCGTTTTCCTGGTCGTAACTCAGCACGGTGAGCAGGATCTGCACTTCGTGCAGATACCCCTCGGGAAAGAACGGCCTGATCGGCCGGTCCACCAGCCGCGCGTTGAGGATCTCCTTCTCGCTGGGGCGGCCCTCCCGCTTGAAGAAACCGCCCGGGATCTTACCCGAAGCGTAGAATTTTTCCCGGTAATCCACGAAGAGCGGAAAGTAGCCTCGGGCGAGGTCCGGCTCCTTCGAAGCGACAGCCGTTGCGAGAACCATGGTCTCCCCGTACTTGACGACGACGGCCCCGTCGGCCTGTCTGGCGACTCTGCCTGTTTCGATCGTCAGGGTCGATGGTCCGAGTTCCATTTCAACAGTATGCATCATTCAGTAATTCCTCCATGTTGGCGGACAGGGTCTCCTCTCCGCATCCTGATCATTTCCTGAGCTTGAGCCGCTTGACGATTTCCTGGTATGCCGTGAGATCCTTCTCCTTCAGATAATTCAGCAACCTCCTCCTCTGCCCCACCATTTTCAGGAGCCCTCTCCGGGAATGGTGATCTTTCTTGTGCACCTCGAAGTGGTCCTTGAGATGCTCGATCCGGGCGGTGAGAAGTGCAATCTGCACCTCCGCCGACCCGGAGTCGTTCTCGTGAACCTTGTACTCCTGGATGATCTCCTGTTTCTTCTCCTTCTGCAGGCTCATCTGGCTCCTTCCTCCTTAAGTGGGCCAGTTCACGGATACGATTGCATTCGGTGCATCATCGTATCTCGGAACCGGACTCTTCCGTGTACATCTTGATCAGCTTTCTCCCTTTTTTCTCATCATTGGCAAGCTGCTTCTTCAATTCTTCCGCCGTGCCGAATGTGACGACGTCGCGGATGCGGTCGATGACGTTGACCTTGAGCTCGTCGGAGACGATGTCCCCGTCGAAGTCGAACAGGTTTATCTCGATCGTCGGCCATTCCTCCCCGAACGTCGGGCGAGGCCCGATGTGCATCATGCCGCCCAGGATCCGGTCGCCGTGCTCGACGGTGACCGCGTATATTCCCCAGGCCGGGACCAGCTTCTCGGGGTGATCGACGACGAGGTTCACGGTCGGATACCCGAGGTCCTTCCCTCTCCCCTGCCCCGTGGACACCGTTCCCCGGAACGAGTAGTGCCTCCCGAGAGCCCTGGCGGCCCAGCGCACGTCGCCCCGGGAAATAGCCTTCCTGATGAGAGAGCTCGACACCTTCCCGGCCTCGATCAGGAACGGCTTCATCACATGAAATCCGAAACCGAGCTCCTTCGAGAGGCGCCTGGCGAGCTCGACGCTCCCTTCCCGCTGCCGGCCGAACCCGTGATTGTATCCAATGATGTATTCCTTCATGTTCATTCCCTCGTACAGGTACTCCCGGATGAACTCTTCGGCTGACATCTTCGAGAATTCACGGTCGAACCTGATGACCTCGACGCGGTCGAGATCGAACCCGGAGAGGATCTCGATCTTCTCCTCGACGGTGGTGAGGAGCTTCGGCGCCATCTCCTGCTTGACGACCTTCATGGGGTGCGGGTCGAACGTGACCAGCACGCTCTCGAGATCATTTTCACGGGCGGTCGAGATCAGCTTCTCGAGCACCTTCCGGTGGCCGAGGTGCACGCCGTCGAAGGTCCCGACCGTTATCGCATTGCCTTGCTTCATGACTCTCTGAAACTCTCTTCTCCGCTCACTCCGGAGCCCCGTGCGGGAGGATCACCTTTTCCGGGTAGAGAAGGTATGACTTCGCCCCGGCCGGCTCGATGCGCCCGACCCCGATGAACTGGTCGTTCGCTCCCCAGATTCCGACCCGTCTCGGGAACCCGGTCTCACTCTGCTCGCCCGGATCGATGAAGTCGCCTCCCACCACGACCCGGCCGCCGTTGGCGAGCCGGTGCAGCAGCGAGTTGTCGACGCGGACCTTCGTCCAGCCGCGAAGCGGAAGCTCGACCGGCAGGAGCAGACCGTCGATCCCCTCTTCCTTCGCCAGCCTCGCCACCTCGTCGAGCGGGAGCGCTTCGCCGACGTCGAGCGGTCCGACAGAATTCCGCTTGAGCACCGTCACGTGGGCGCCTACCCCGAGCTCTCTTCCGATGTCCCGGGCCAGGGCGCGGACGTATGTCCCGGTGGAGCACCTGATGGACAGGGTGAGCAGGGGAGGCTCCCAGGCGAGCATGTTCATCTGGTGCACTTCGACGGTGTTCGGGGCGAGGTCCACGTCGATGCCCTTCCTCGCCAGCTCGTAGGAACGTTTGCCGTTCACCTTCCTCGCCGAGTAGGACGGGGGGACCTGCTCGATCCTGCCGGTGAAGGAGTGCAGGCACTCCCGGATGCGCTCCCCGGTCAGCGCTTCCACGGCCCCTCCGGGTGCCGTGAAGATGGCCTCACCCTCCTTGTCGCCGGTCGTCGTCTCCTCGCCGAGGAGAAACGTCGTGGTGTAGTGCTTGTCCTCTTCGATGAGGTACTGGGCCAGCCGGGTGGCTTTCCCGAAACAGAGGATGAGCAGCCCGGTGGCGATGGGATCGAGCGTGCCGGCGTGACCGACCTTGCCGTGATAGTTGCCGCAGTACATCATGAGATCGACGACCTTGCGCGATGTCATACCGCCGGGTTTGTCGATCAAGAGGAAACCGCTCTTCTCCTTCTGCGCTGCGATGGTCAGCCGTCCTTCCTGATGTCTTTTATCAGCTCGTCGATTCTCCTGACGCGGTCGAGGGAGGTGTCCAGGACGAACACGAGGTCGGGAATCGTCTTCAACCTGAGGTTCTCGCCGAGCCGTTTCTTGAGAAAACCGACGGCGTTCTGGAGGCCCCGGAGCGACTTCTCCCGCTCTTCGTCCTCACCCATGATGCTGACGTAGATCCTGGCGTGGCGGAGGTCCTTCGAGCACTCGACCGCCGTCAGCGTCACGAATCCGATCCTCGGGTCCTTGCACTCTCGCTCGATCAGCCAGCTGAGCTCCTCGAGCAGAAGCTCGGCAACCCGCTCCGAACGCGGATATGGTCTCTGTACCATGGTCTTGACCCCGGCCTCACGAGGTTCTCAGAGAAACTGCATTTGTGTGTCGACGAGCAGCGCCTCGCACTCCCGGCTGGCGAGATTCACCACCTTCGTGAGAATTTCGTTCGCCCGCCGCTGTTCACCGGCGACGGTGACGACGGCGAGCCGCGCCATCTGCCACCGGTCGAGGAAGTCGACCTCAGCGACGGAGACGTTGAACCTGTTCGCCAGCCGATCCTTCAGGCTCCTGAGGATGAACCTCTTGGATTTCAGAGAATGGCACATCGGGAGATGGAAATCAAGTGTGACAACGCCTATTATCATGACGATCAGAAGGCTTCACGACAGCGTTCTCTGTTCCGTCTCTATCCGGTATGCCTCGAGGATGTCACCCTTGGCGATGTCGTTGAAATTCTCCAGCATGATCCCGCATTCCAGGCCGCTCACCACTTCCCTGACATCGTCCTTGAAGCGCTTGAGACTCGACACCTTCCCGGAGTAGACGACCTCCCCGTCCCGGAGGAGGTGCACGTGCGCATCTCTCGTTATCGACCCCTCTTTCACGAACGAACCGGCGACTGTTCCGACGCGCGGGATGGAGAAGACTTCCCTCACTTCGGCCAGGCCGGTGAACACTTCCTTCTCGGCCGGCTCGAGGAGGCCCTCCATCGCCTTTTTCACGTCGGTGATCGCCTCGTAGACGACATCGTAGGTCCTCACGTCGACGCCCTCCCGGGACGCTGCGATCCGGCCGCCGACGTCCGGTCTCACCTGGAAACCGATGATGATGGCATCCGAAGCCGCGGCGAGGAGAACGTCCGACTCGGTGATCATGCCCACACCCTTGTGGATCACATCCACCGTCACCTCATCGCCGCCGAGGGCGACGAGCGATTCGGACAGCGCTTCCACCGACCCGTCGACATCCGCCTTGATGATCATCTTCAGGGCCTTCACCTCGCCCTGCCTGATCCTCTCGTACAACTGGGACAGGTCCATGCGGCTGGTGTGCCGATAGTCCTGCTCCCTCTTGAGGCGCTGCCTCGTCAGGCTGATCTCCTTCACGGTGCGTTCGTCCTTCATGACCAGGAACTTGTCCCCGGCCTGCGGAACGCCGGAAAGACCGAGTACCTGCACCGGCGAGGAAGGCGGAGCGGATGGCACCACCTGGTTCCGCTCGTTCAGAAGCGACCTGACCCTTCCCGAGTAGAGCCCGCAGATGAAGGAGTCGCCGACTTCGAGCGTCCCTGCCGTGATGAGCACCGTGGCGACGGCGCCCATGCCCTTGTCGAGCCGCGACTCGATGACCACGCCGGCAGCCGGCCGGTCGGGATTCGCCCTGAGCTCGAGCATCTCAGACTGCAGGAGAATCAGCTCGAGGAGATGCTCGACTCCCTGCCCGAACTTCGCCGATATCTCGGCGCTGAGAATGTCGCCGCCGTAGTCTTCCACCAGGACGTTCTGCTGTGCGAGCTCCTGCCTGACCCGGTCCAGATTCGCGGTGGGAAGGTCGACCTTGTTGGGGACACCCGCGGCTCTCGCGTGGTTGATCGCCTCGATCGTCTGCGGCATGACCCTGTCGTCGGCCGCCACCATGAGGACGACGAGGTCCGTCACCTGCGCCCCGCGCGCCCTCATGGAGGAGAACGCGACGTGTCCCGGCGTGTCGAGGAACGTTATCTTCCCCTGCGGCAGGATGACCTCGTAGGCACCGATGTGCTGGGTTATGCCGCCACGCTCCCCGGCGATGATGTTGGACTGGCGGATACGGTCGAGAAGAGACGTCTTCCCGTGGTCCACGTGTCCCATGATGGTGCAGACGGGGGGCCTGGGCTTCAGGTCCTCCTCGCTGTCCTCCTGCTCCGCCTCCTCCTCCATGAACGGCCTTTCGGCCAGTTCGGCCTGGTAGCCGAACTCTTCACAGATGAGGGAGATGACGTCGAAGTCGAGACGTTGATTGATGCTCACCATTTGGCCCAGCTCCATCAGGGTGGAGATGATCTGGTTCGACGGGACGTCGATCAGCTCTGCGAGCTCGGAGACGGTAATGAATTCGTTCACTCTGAGGATACGCCTGCCCTCCTCGGTCACCTCGGGCTCGGGCGCCGACGGTTTCTTCTTCTTCCGTTTCCGGACGCCGCGATCCATCAGTGCGAGGGTCTTCTTGATGTTGCCCTCGATCACCTTCTGGTCGACCTGCTTCCTCTTCCGCTTCTTCTTCGGAGCTTCTCCCTTGAGGAGCCCCTTGAGCATCTCTTCGGTCACCTTGGTCTTTACCTTCTTCTTCTGCTGCTGCTTCTGCTGCTGCGGACGCGGCTTCGAAGGCGGAGCCCTCTCGGCCTTCTCTTTCCTGCGGGGAGCGAACTTCTTCTTCTTTATCTCGTCCTTCTTCTTCTCTTCTTCCTTGTCCCTGGCGAACTTCTCCTTGACCTTCTCGATGATGTCGTCGTCGATGCTCGACATGTGACTCTTGACCGGTACTCCGATCTCGTGGAGGAGCTTGACCATCGCTTCACTCGAGAGGCCGAATTGTTTTGCAACAGTATATACTCTGTGCTTAGCCACAGTTACCACCTCCCGGCATCATTGCGCCTCTCGTACGTCTTCTCGTTCTCCAGTATCTATTCGTTCCTCCGTGTCCTCTTCTTCTTCCTGCCCCTCTCCCGATACGGCAGCGACCTCTTCGTCCTCTCCCGGTTCTTCCTCTTCCTCCTCTTCCTCCACGAGATCCTCCGCCTCCTCGGCTGCCGTTTCCTCTTCCTCCTCTTCCTCCACGAGATCCTCCGCCTCCTCGGCTGCTGCTTCTTCTTCCTCATCCTCCTCGAGAGCTTCCGCCTCGGCAGCTTCCTCTTTTTCAGCCTCCTCTTCCTCCTCCTGTTCTTCTTCCTCCTCAGCGGCTGCTGCCGCTCCCAGCTCGTCGATCACCCCTGCCGGCACCACGGCCGATTCAGCCGGGGCTTCTTCCCCTTCACCCTCCTCGGCGGGCTCCTCTTCCTCTTCCTCCTCGAAGGCGAGCTCGTCGGAGAGATTGGTGATGATGGCGATGAGCTTGTCGGCGGTCTTTTTGCCGATGCCGGGGATCTCGAGCAGGTCGTCTACGGTCACCGTCAGAAGATCCGCGAGCGTCTTGTATCCGGCCTCCGAGAGCTGCTCGGCAGTCCGGTCACCGATCCCCGGAATCCAGGTGAGCTCGTAATCCTCGAGGCTGATGAGCTCTCCCTCTTCCTTTTTGGCTTCCCTCTCCTCGTACTCCTTGGCCGTGAGAAGGTCGATCTCCCATCCGGTCAGCTTCGATGCGAGACGGACGTTCTGCCCGGCTTTGCCGATTGCGAGCGAGAGCTGGTCTTCCGCGACGATGACGGTCATCTTTCTCTCGTCCTCGTCGGGGATCGTCCGTGTCACATTGGCGGGGCTGAGGGCCCTCCTGACATAGATGTTCGCATCTTCACTGTACGGGACGATGTCGATGCGCTCCCCCCCGAGCTCGCTGACGATCGCCTGGACGCGGGATCCTTTGAGCCCGACACAGGCCCCGACGGCGTCGACGTTCATGTCGTGCGATTGGACGGCGATCTTCGTCCGCAACCCGGGCTCGCGGGAGGACCCCCTGATCTCCACGATTCCCTGGTAGACCTCGGGCACTTCCAGCTTGAAGAGAACCTTGACGAAATCCGGGTGCGCCCGGGACAAGATGAGCTGCGGTCCTTTCGACGTGTCCTGGACATCGATGAGGCATGCCCTGATCGGGTCGCCCTGCCGGTAGTGCTCGCGCCGCACCTGTTCCCTGAGCGGGATGATCGCCTCGGTCGCCTTGTCGACGAACACGATGTAGTTGCCGCGTTCGATCTGCTGGATGGATCCGGAGATGATCTCGCCGACTCTCCCCGAGTATTCCCTGATCACCCGTTCGCGCTCGGCCTCGCGCACGCGCTGGATGACCACCTGCTTGGCGGCCAGGATGGCGTTCCGCCCGAACTCGGTGAAGTCGATGGGGATCTCGATGATGTCGTCGATTTCCGGAGCGTCGGTGTGCTCCTTCGCCTCCTCGAGCGACATCTCGACGACGGGATCCTCGACCTCGTCGACGACCGTCTTTCTGATGTAGATGGAGAGCGAGGCGCCGTCATCCCCTATCTCGACACGCACGTCAGCCTGGGCGCCGTACTTCTTCCGCGCCGCGGCGGCGAGCCCCGCCTCGACCATCTCGTGAACCGAGGCCCGGTCGAGGCTTTTTTCCTTCACCAGCTCGTTGAAGACGTCCAGGATATTAAAATTCATCCACTCTACCTTTCGAGATCTTGACGACGTCCGGGATATTAGAATTCATCCACTCTACCTTTCGAGATCCTGCTGTCCATGTGCAGACGGGCTTTTCGTATGTCTTTCAGGGCCACCCTCACTTCACCGTTTTTCATCGTGTCGAGGTTGACGATGTCGTCATCGACTTCTCCGAGTGTGCCGAGGATGGTGCGCGTGCCCTCCGATCCTTCGCTGACCTCGAGCTTGACCCGTCTCCCCCGGAAGATCTCGTACTCTTTGCGCGCCTGGAAGACCCGGTCCGCACCGGGAGAGGAAACCTCGAGCACGTAATTCGCCGTGAACATGTCCTCCCGGTCGAGATCGGAACCGAGCTCCCTGCTCACCCTGGCGCAGTCCTCCACCCCGACACCCTCGGGACCGTAGATGAAGACGCGGAGAACGGGGCGTTTCGGCGACCCGCCGAGCTTCATGTCGACGAGGAGAAATCCCGACGAGAGGACGACCTCCTCGACCATGTCTTCCAGCCGTTCCATGTCTATTCTGGTATTCATCCAAAACCCCGGTTGCTTGAAAAAAAAGAGTGGGAACCGCCCCACTCTTTCAGTCACGGAATATACAACGAAGCCGCGGAAAAATCAAGTGGCGGAGACAGTTCTCGCATTTCACACTCCGCACTCCGCCTGCAGGCGTGTGAGCCGCGACGCTTCAGCTTTCAGGCGATGTTTCAGGTCTTCTTCATCGTTGTCGTCTTCCTTGCCGTCCTCTTCCCGGTTGTCTTCTTAGCGGACTTCAGGCGCGTCACTTCCCTCTTGAGCTTCGTGACCTCCTTCTCGAGGCTGTCGAACTCGTCTCTCGAGGGGATCTTGAACTTCTGAATGAAATCCTTCACGTTCTGCGACACTTTCTTGTCGAGATACTTGCGTTCCTTGTCGACGGTCTTTTCGATCTCCTGAACCCACTTCTTTGCTTCCTTGCTCGTGAGCTCCCCGCGCCTGACCAGGTCGGACGAGATCTTTTCCACCTTCTCACGCGTGACGGCGGCGAGCCCGAACCCGAGGTTGAGGGCATTTTGCACGAACGACTTCTCTTCCTTCACCTTTTTCTCTTCCTTGTTCTCCTCATTCATCGAAACCTCCTCGACCGCTACAGGTGCTTCAGGGCCCGGCCCGGATGGTGAGCCGGAAGTCGATGACTTCCCCCTCTTCGTAGTCCTTCGAGAACTCGTAGAGCCAGATGTTGCACGGCGCGAGCGGGAAGTAGTCGGTCAGCTCCTCACCGCTACCGAACGCCAGGTTCTCCCCGTTGAATCCGATGAGTGAAGCCAGCCCCGTTATCTCACAGCTCGTGTAGATCGAATAGATGATGCCCACGTTCGGAGCCAGCCACACCGCCAGCGAGTCGGTTCCCTCCACGGCCGTCGCCAGGTACTTGATCACGTCCGTGTACGACTGGACCGGCGTACCGTCGAGCAGGATGCTGGCCTCACCCACGTCCTGGATGGAGTAGACGAAGCTCTGTTCGACCTCATCCTGGTCGGGACAGGTCTGGAACACCGTGTCCGAGTGCCAGAACTGGCCCGGGTTGGTGGGAAAGGCGATGTACGGCTCGGATGACAGGGGCTCGAATATGTTGAGCGCAACTCCCGAGAACGCACCGAAGAGGCTCTTCTCGTACATCTGCGTGCTGCCGTTGTAGCTCCACGTCTCGCCGACGCGCAGCCAGCCGCCTTCCTTGATGAGCTCGGCCCGTCCCGCCAGCTCCTCGGCTGCCGTACCCCAGTTCGCCCCTTCCCAGAAGTACCCCCGGCCGCTCCACTCGTTCTGGTCGACGATGAAGTAGAGAGCGAGGCCTTCGGGATCGACGAAGGGCGTCACCTCGCAGGCGATCGGCGGCGGAGGATTGACCGGATCACCGCATCCGGCAAGGAGGGACACGAGCACCGCCGCGAGAACCACCGCCCCGGCGTTCCGTGTGGATCCATCGACCAAGTCCGTCACACTCCTCTCCGCTCTCAGGCTGCCGCTTTGCCGGCAGGTTGCGCATTCGTCACAAAAGATACTAGATTGTCGGGGTGTTCGCAAGCGTAGGTGCACTCTGCCTGTCCGGCCGGGACCGGCCCGCTCACTCTGGTACCCGATGGCCGGCGTGCGGTTCCGAAGGGGTACGTTGACAGGAGGAAGCTATGCTCTCCATCGGAACGTCGGGGTTCAGTTACGACGACTGGGTCGGGCTCTTCTATCCGTCGGGCACGCCGAAACGGGAGTTCCTCGGCTTCTACGCCGGCGAGTTCGACACGGTGGAGCTGAACGCCTCCTACTACCGGCTGCCCGACAAGCAGTTCATCGCCGCGCTCTCGAGAAAGACTCCTCCCGGGTTCACGTTCTTCATCAAGGCGTTCCAGGGGCTCACCCACCG
>CAZMKB010000090.1:0-11831 GCA_964566685.1 uncultured Gemmatimonadota bacterium
GCTCGTAGCGGCTGCGGACCGTGTTCAGGACTGTGCCCGAGACCTTGCCGAGCTTCTGTTTCAATCCACGCTCCCGCACGAGGAGCGACCACCTCGATGGTCCAGCTACCGCCGGAGGAGGTGTTTCAATCCACGCTCCCGCACGAGGAGCGACCACTCGGGCTTGGGAGGAATTCGAGGCTAACTTAGTTTCAATCCACGCTCCCGCACGAGGAGCGACGTTGCCTTCTAAGTATGGTTGTACCCAATCGGATGTTTCAATCCACGCTCCCGCACGAGGAGCGACGACCTTCCACCTTCTCACGCGCCTTTCTGAACGGGTTTCAATCCACGCTCCCGCACGAGGAGCGACGCGCTTCACGCCGCAGATCTCGCTCTACAAGGGCGTTTCAATCCACGCTCCCGCACGAGGAGCGACGATCCCCGGGATCGCAGTGCCCTCACAGCAAGTTTCAATCCACGCTCCCGCACGAGGAGCGACGTTTGTGATACTGACATACCAACTCGATGCAGTAGTTTCAATCCACGCTCCCGCACGAGGAGCGACCAGGCGTTTCCGCCTCCCGATCCCGTGATCTGCGTGTTTCAATCCACGCTCCCGCACGAGGAGCGACACCAATTCAAGGTCATTTGGGTAGTCAACATGGCAGTTTCAATCCACGCTCCCGCACGAGGAGCGACTCCTCTCCCTCTCCTCAGGATTTCGTCGATCTCTGGTTTCAATCCACGCTCCCGCACGAGGAGCGACCCCCTGGTACTCCACCAGATGGGAAAGACGTACGGGTTTCAATCCACGCTCCCGCACGAGGAGCGACTACCTCGCGAGTGCTGCTGAGATATGGGCAGTCCTTGTTTCAATCCACGCTCCCGCACGAGGAGCGACGGGCAATGGATTACCCACCGAAGCTATGAACAATGTTTCAATCCACGCTCCCGCACGAGGAGCGACTTTCTCCCGTAGACCTGTTTCACTCAACATGTAGGGTTTCAATCCACGCTCCCGCACGAGGAGCGACGCGCTCTTTGCTGAACACCTCGAGAGGTCCAAGGTTTCAATCCACGCTCCCGCACGAGGAGCGACAGGTAGATGCTGGTACGATCCTCAGAGCTCTACCGTTTCAATCCACGCTCCCGCACGAGGAGCGACTCCCGATGATAGACAATCAGCGCGGAGGTATCGCGTTTCAATCCACGCTCCCGCACGAGGAGCGACTTCATTGAGGATCACAAACAATATACGACGGGAGGTTTCAATCCACGCTCCCGCACGAGGAGCGACTCCGTACGGCACGAAGTGGGGGGCTGATAACGGGTTTCAATCCACGCTCCCGCACGAGGAGCGACCATCGTGGATGTGAAACCCTCCCCAATTTTTCCTTGTTTCAATCCACGCTCCCGCACGAGGAGCGACTTCCGAAACCGGGCGCTGTGAAGTACCACAACGAGTTTCAATCCACGCTCCCGCACGAGGAGCGACAAGCCAGGCCAACCTTGCTGCCATGGACCGAGTGTTTCAATCCACGCTCCCGCACGAGGAGCGACGTAAAAGTAGCAATCTATACTCGGATGGAGACAGGTTTCAATCCACGCTCCCGCACGAGGAGCGACACGCCCCGGTGGCTCTTTTCATCAACGACAATGTGTTTCAATCCACGCTCCCGCACGAGGAGCGACTCGGCGAAGGGTCCGAGGAGTACCGGGTCGCCTTCGTTTCAATCCACGCTCCCGCACGAGGAGCGACCAGACGTGACGGTTCGTTCGAAGATGATCAGATGTTTCAATCCACGCTCCCGCACGAGGAGCGACTAGACAATCAGCGCGGAGGTATCGCTGAAGCTCTCGTTTCAATCCACGCTCCCGCACGAGGAGCGACCTCTCACTTTGTGCCCGACCCTGCGCATTTATGCTTGTTTCAATCCACGCTCCCGCACGAGGAGCGACAACCCAAACACAGGGAGGATGCAATGACCAGGGAGGTTTCAATCCACGCTCCCGCACGAGGAGCGACGCGAGCGATATCCAGGTACGCCAAGCATTGCAAGTTTCAATCCACGCTCCCGCACGAGGAGCGACACCTGGTACCACCATCCACTTTGGGATGGTGATACGTTTCAATCCACGCTCCCGCACGAGGAGCGACCTGCCTTCCCTTCCATTATTTAGGAGGTTAAAATGTTTCAATCCACGCTCCCGCACGAGGAGCGACAGTAGCATAGTCAAATTCTTGAATTCAACTGGGTCCGGAGAGCTTCTCCGCGAACCACAGCCATGTTGCGAGGAAATCAGTGGCTCCTGACGAACTCGCCTCGCTAACTACCTGCTGAATATATGGTTACAACCCCCGCGAACCACCCGGGGTAATGATGAGCACCTGAGGTTCGCGGGGAGCTCGGTTCACGTAATCAGAGGACCCTCGGGATCGTAGGATTCTTTTGCACCCACGTGTTCGATCCTCCTCTTCCAATTCTTCCCGAGGTAGTAGAACCTGAGGCTGTCTTCTTTTCCATCGATAATCTCTTCGAGCCTGTTTCTCAACCTGGTCCACTGAGCAGGATCCACCAGACATTCGAAGACAGAGTTCTGGACTCTCTGGCCATAGTTTTCGCATGCCTTCGCTACCCTTCTCAACCTCTTGCGACCTTCTTTCGTCTCGGTACTCACATCATAGGTAACCAGGACGAGCATGAGAGCCTCATTTCATAAAAAAGGGTGGATACGCATCGAGATCGCCACGCAGATATCGGGCGAACAACATCGCCTGAGTGTGAGGAAGCAGCCCAATCGGTATTTTCTCCCCGAGAAAAGGATGCGTAATCTTCTCCTGTTTTCGTTTCTGATACGCCACGAGCACATCCTTCCGGGTCTTGTCATTCATCGATACTGCACCACTTTCGGAGCGCTTGAAGCCACGGGGCGACAACTGTTTCCGATTTACCAGTGTCAGAGCGATGCGATCAGCGAGATATGGGCGGAACTCCTCCATGAGATCGAGGGAAAGACCCTCACGACCGGGACGATCCCTGTGAAGAAAACCCACCTGTGGATCGATACCTACTGCTTCGAGAGCTGACGTGATGTCATGGCGCAAGAGTGCATAAACGAATGAAAGCAGAGAGTTCATCCTGTCGAGCGGAGGCCTTCGAGTCCTTTCCTTGAAATAAAAATCCCCCTTCAACGAGACGATCATGTGATCGAAGATACTGAAGTAACTCCGGGCTGCCTCCCCCTCTCTCCCGCGGATATCTTCGAGGTCTGAAGCTCGTGACACCTTCGCCAGAATCCTGGTAAGACTGTCGGCTTCCCTCTCCAAATTGACCACACAGGAGCCCTCTTTCCTCTCACGTGCGGCACGGAGTACTATGGTCCGGCAGTTCGCAATCTTCGCAGCCACAATCGCTCTCGCGATTGTCACGCACTTCTCTGGATCATCGGCGTAACGATACTGAGTTCTACGCAACAGAACATTGCCCGACACATTTCCCTGCACTCTGGCGAGGAATCTCCCTCTCTCTGTCAGGAACGATACGTGAACGCCGCGATCGCCGCACAGACCCATGAGAAAGGGGCTACAGCCGACATTCCCGAAACAGATGATTCCATCCAGTGTGTGTACGGGAACGCGTAGCCTGACCTTTTCATCAGAACGTACCAGCACGGTTTCGCCTTCCCTGGCGAGGTAGGCCCCCTGCGTCGTCACAAAGAGAGTGTTGAGCATTTTTTTCACGATCTCTCCTGTACCGAAACTATTTCGTCGATCGTCTTCTCCAGATACCGACGAGCGGATCTTCGTCTCGTTTTAGTTGGAGGCAGGCAAAGGTCCCCGAGAGAACAGCTGCGACACTTCTTCCCGGGCTTCGCAGGCGGCGTGACTCGTGAGGTGAGAAGGTCTCGGAACCGCTTGGCCGCTCCCTCTGTTTCCATCCGTAATTCATGGTCGATGTCGACTCTCAACCGCCTGTGTGTTCTCCCGTAATAGACTGCACCCTCGGGGACAACTGTTTTCAGCATTTCCTCGAGACACATAGTCTGGGCACATAGCTGTACTTCATCACTGGAGTCAGGCTTGGCCTTTCCTCTCTTGTACTCGACAGGGAAAGGCCGCCAGATGCCTTCGACCCCCCTCAGTTTCACCCCATTGCTTCCACCTTCCAACCTGTGAAATTCCACGACATCCGCGATCCCGGCTACTCCCAGATGAAGCGAGCGAAGCCGCAAACCACGTGCGATTCGGACGTTCCCACGCGATTCATCCCCGCTTGCGTGAACCCTCTCGTGGAAAATCGTACCCTCGGCAGTGAGTCTGTTGTCCTCCCAGGATCCTTCGAGATGAATGATCGCACACTGCCGCTCACAGAACACGAGGTGCTGGAGTCCGGAGAGAGGGAGGAGTTCCTCTTCTTCGTACATTGCCGATCCTCAGAGCATCTCGTGCATTGTGACTCCTGAAGGAAAGTCATCCGTTTCCATGGTGACCTCATAATCGGTGAATTCCCGTGCCGGCTTCGCGGGATCTTTCCTCTCGATCCTGATTCGATCGAAGAGAGAATGCGCCGGAGCGTTTCCGAGTGCGCTCCGGTGCTCGAAGACGACGAGCTTCCGCGATGCCATCTCACCACGCGCGGCAGAACGATCGTGCTCAAACATCATCCGGAGAGCATTCCACAGAAGATCCAGGTCCTCCTCAGAAAATCCGGTATCCGCGGCAAGATGGGGAGAAACGAAACCGTGCGCCTCGTAGAGAGCGTAGGGGATGATGGTCTTTCTCCCCATCGTCCGGGCCTGGCCCTCCTGCCGTTCCGTCTGCTGGGCAGCTTCACGCTCTGTGGTTACGGCCATACGGGTGATGGTTTGTTCGAGCTGAGCGACCGGATCTACCGAGCGGGCGAAGGCAAACTGAACGGGTCCCCGAACCTGACCGCAATTTACGCCGGTTGTCATAACAGCCCCGAACATACGGATGTCGAAGAAGGTCTGGCACATCCACTTGCGAGCGAGGTCGATGCGCTTGGCTCCCTTTTCAGCATCCCTGATACCTTCCACCTCGTATGCCCGTTCGTGCTGCTTGTTGAGTATGACACCTTCCTTCACGTAGATGTCGTACCCCATCGCAGGATGTCCATCCGGACCTGATTTTTCCAGGGTGACGAAATTGCGAATCTTTCTCTTGAGACAGACATCCGAAACCAGTCCATGACCGGTTTCCGGATCGATTCGGGGAGCATTTCCCGCATCGGGATCTCCATTTGGATTTCCGTTCATGACATCGAAGAGAAGGACGAAATCGTAACGGTTCTTAACGAGCTCTGACATGTGAGGTTCTCCTTTCACTCAGACGGCTCGACAAGGGTTTCTGAATCCACTGTCGATTCCCCCCGCACTCCCCACAGGAAGACTCCTGGAACATCATGGTGCCCTGCTTCCCAGGCAGCTCGCTCCTCCCTGTTCATCCAGAGCCAGCGGCGCATCTGATGATAGCCGAGGACGAAGAGTCCCTGCTGCTCCTGGTCGAGGTAAGAAGGAAGTGAGTTCCTGTGCGGATAGACTGCCCTGGCACTCAGGCCGAAGCGGTCACTCAGCTCGTCGATCAGACGCTCGAGTCGAAAGGACAGGCCGGCCGAACCCCCGTCCCGGGCCTTGCGGGCGTGGTGCCGTGCATTCTTGTACAATCGCACGAAAACAGCCCTGGGTGAAGCGGAAGCACCACTGAAGAAACGGTCGATCACGGAAGCATTGGGATCACCTACGGCGAGCTGCTGCAGCCGCTCGAAGACCGCCATCAACTGACCGAGGACATATCCTTCACTCCTATTGTCAGGATCCATTGTAGCATTCACCTCCTCGGAGAACTGTGAAATACCGGCGCGGATGCGCCGGTTCAGTACCGCCTTGATCAGCGCGGCACGGGCTTCGTTCCATTGTCTTGCCTGCCAGCTCCTTTCTTGCTGTAACTCCCTGCCGATTTCTGCGCGGAAACGAATAACCGCACGCTGCAGGCAGGCTAGCGGATATGGTGTTCCGGAGAGAGCGGACCTGACGAATTGCGCGCCCAGATGAGAGGGGACGCCTTCACTTCTCCGCTCGGAGGGCTGAGCGATAGCCTCCATCAATGTCCGCATTCCATGCGGCAGAGTACCCGGATCATCGCGTTTCCTCGCACTGCGGACAATGTCGAGGTCCCGAAAATGATCTGCCAGGTTCCGGGCGACGTCTGCGACCGTTGATTCGAACCAGTCACGGACGATGGCACGTCCCTGCTGACCCGTGAGAGTGAGGGCATAGAACGCCGAGGGGTCGTCGAGATCCACTATCCTCCCGGCCCAGATGGAACGGAATACATTGCCAACCTCCTCGGGATTGCCCTCCAGGAGGCCGGCAAAGATACCGCAGAACTCGTCCCCGCTTTTTCTTGCAGACCAATAGCAGACAACGGTGTCCGCACTGATTCGCATACTGCGTCTCGGCATGGCCTGACCGGGCTGCCGGGGGTCTGGGTATCCGGGATCGAGCAACCGATTCAGGGCAGTCGAACATGCCTCCGCCGCATTACGGGAGATCTGCGCATTCTCATTGCGTTTCCACCCGAACGACTCGAAAGCATGCTTGTTGAAGGAGACGAGTGAAATTCCGCTCGAGGTTCCTTTACCTGGAACCTTCTTGATCTGCGGGAAGTTCGCCGGCTCAGCAACTGGCTCGCCGGAGACCAGACATCGTGAAGTCCTTCCAGTTGGCAGATTGGTTTCCCGTTGATCTTTCCAGTACGCACGAACCACCTCCCGATCCGACACGAGTCGATCGATATCAGGCTGATAGACGAACGCGAACAGATCGTTTCCCGCACAATCGTCGGGCAGTTCCACATCCTGCCGCCCCTCTGCAACGTCCTCTAGCATTCGATGAACGGCCGCAGCTCCATCATCCCCGGTCGCTTCGACGCATGCTTTTATAGCATTTCGAAACAGTGAGAAGCGTTTCCGGAGCTTTTCCCGGCTTCGCTTGCCATCGGGATCTATGCCGAACACGTACTCAGCCTTGTGGCACAGGAAATGAGCTCTGTCTCCGCTTGTAACAATCTCCTGACGGGGGACCATAAATCGGGCAGGGACCGGTTTCCTTGCCCTCCTTCCCTCTGACTGCGGGGTGGTGCGTGTGTCCTCGATCTTGAGCAGTTTCCCCTCTGGAGAGACCCGCACAAGCCACGCCACTGGTTTGGGCTCATAGTCTGGATCCGTTAGAAGATTCTCCCGCCGGGCGAGCTGGTGAAGTGCCTGAAGAATCATTGGGCACCCCCTTCCCCGTCTGTTACTTCGACTACCTCTTCAGCCTCCGGATCACCCGGTACCTCGACCACGCCGTTCTCCAGGCGTGCCTCGAAAAAGAGCGGCCTGTTCCGTTTTCCGCTGTAGTCGATGTCCCAGAGGATCCGCCCGAGATCACGTGATTCATCGATCGAGCCCGGGCTACCAACCACCGGCATCACCTCCGCCGCGAACTCCCGGCATCCCAGATACGGCTGGTGGAAATGCTGGCCTCTCTCGACACGCCGGTTGAACATGGCGACGAACTTCGCCATGTTGTCATCATCACCCGATTTTTCGGTCATGATGAAGTATGCCTCTATCAGGTAATCCACATCCCGCAGTGCGACGGTGTTCCGTTGAGCGCGATCCCGGTCGGCGAAGTAGTTTGCCACCGTACCTCCATTTCGAACGACGGCATGTGATGGAGCACTTACCTTTGTGTTGACTTCATTCCGGCGGAAACTGGTAAATCGGATCGGAGCCAGCACGTGGATGCGCTCGATGTGCCAGGAGATGGCCGGTTTCCACATGACGGCTTCGAGAAGACCGCGTGCCGCGGAAGGTGTCATAACCGGATAAGAGACCCGTTCCACCTTCAGTTCCGGTCTCGTAAAACATGCGAGAGGGCCTCGTGTCCGAAGTCTGAGCGTCGGGCTTCTTGCTTGATTCACCACGATTCCTCCTTCCGAACGGGTTGAAAGAACATCACACAATGAGCTCCTCAGGATTTGCCTGCGGTCTGTCACCCGCAGAAAGACCATAGCATTCGTCGTACAGATGGGTAAAACCAGGGGCGAGGGTATAAAGCCCTTCTGCAACCTGATCCAGAACACCTGAGTCGAAGAGTTGATCGAACGTACCTGGATAGATTCGGACCAGGTAGCGCTGCAGAGCTCGGAATGTTTCACGACTGGCCCCTTCGCGGCCTAGCGTATCGAGCCATCCGACACCATCACCGTAGGGAACCGCTACGCTTCGTGTGAATCCATCCTCGATCAGGTGAAATCTTTCTGCAACGCTTGCGAAATTGAAATCCTGACGCTCCACCTGGATTTGCTGAGCATCCATATCCTCTTTCATGTAGAGCATCCGAAAATACCGTTCGAACAGTGCTGGATCATCAGGGTGCAGCTTTCCACCCGCCTCACGCAACAAGATGTCTGTGGTTTCCATTCCCTTCTTCGGGGTTCCGGGAGGAGGTGAGGTCGGGGCTCTGAATATGATCACTCTCCCCCTGTCAGCCCTTCCCTCACGATTACACCGTCCGGCTGCCTGCACGATGCTATCCATTCCCGCCATCGCGCGGTAGACGATCGGGAAGTCCAGATCCACCCCGGCCTCCACGAGCTGTGTCGACACGACGCGACAGGGATTTCCACTCGAGAGCAGATGACCGATGCGTGCTATGACATCAGATCGATGCTCCGGGCACATGAGCGCAGAGAGATGCTGTACGGTGTTCGGTTCGGTGATTCCTTTCAACATCTCCGATAGAATCCGTGCGTCCGCCCGTCGATGGACAATGACCAGGACCTGACTGTGATTCGAGACCTCAGCCGCCAGGCTGTCCCATTCGACTGTAATAGGATCACCGCATGGCCAGATATAATCAACGCGCTTCAGATCGCCGATCAATCCGGATGAGCCGGGGATGATATCACGTACGCCCGAAAGCCCTGCCTCGAATGCCCCACGACGCTCGAGAGCGGGTGGAGTCGCTGTGGACAGGACGACAGAGCAACCGTAACTCGAGGTCAGCTCCTTGAGAGCCTCCATCATACTCAGCAGGAGCCGAGGGGGGAGTGTCTGAACTTCGTCAAGAATGATCACGCTTCGGGCGATGTTGTGGAGCTTGCGACAGCGGGATGGGCGGTTCGAAAACAGCGATTCGAAGAACTGAACGGTCGTTGTGACGATAACCGGTGCATCCCAGTTCTCGGCAGCCAGCTCCTGTTGCTGCGCGGGTGCTTCACCGAGCGCCTCTCTCTGCCGTTCGACGTCGAAACTGCTGTGGTGCTCGATGACATTCATGGCGCCCAGAGCCCGTTTGTATATCTCCGCATTCTGTTCGATGATGCTCGTATAGGGGATGACAACCAGGACACGATTCAGGTCATGAATTGCAGCGTGACGGAGGGCGAAGGACATGGCGGAAAGAGTCTTTCCACCTCCTGTTGGAACCGTAAGTCGAAAGGTGCCCGGCGGCTCGGAAGATGCCGCTCGACAGGCAAAGAGAACCTTTTCGCGGGCGCGGTTCACCAGCGATGAACGCGAGTCCTCGGGCAGTGAATCAACGAACCTGTCAATGTAAGAATCGAGCCTCTTCGCCAGAGTCCCAACATTGTCGAAGCAGCTTCGCAGCTTCGCTGTCTCCGGCTCCAGGAATTCTTCAGTATCGAGCCAGTCCGCATCAACGAGCGAGGAGAAGAGAAACCGGATCCAGAACTCGTTCATTCGTCGTAACTCAGGAAGCAAGCTACGATTGCAGGCTGTAGATGTAATCAGGAAGTCCGGCAGTTGTGGCAGCTCCGCTCCTGACAGATGCGGAGGGAGCGCATTGAACATCTTCTTCAACCGCGTTTCATTCACCTTGACTCGCTCGATCAGAGGAGTGGGAAGACCAACTCCCGTCTTCCTCAGGTTGGAAAGTCCCCCGTGGTGCCCGGCCAGAACGAAGGCAAGCGGGATTCCTCGCTCGGCATCCTTATCTGCTGCGAGAGCTGCACCCATGCCGGAGTGCTCCACGGCGACACTCTCTCCACGAAGTCTCCGCTGGAATTCCGGTTGATATTTACCGAGGTCGTGCCACAAGCCCGCCAACCGTCCCCACTCACCGGACCCGAACGCAGCGGCGAACCTCAACGCTCTCTCCGCAACACCGGTGAGATGGTTCTCGAGGCTCTGCCACTCGGATTCCGGCCGACCCTCCCGGGAGTGCGCGAAGAACTCGATCTCAGACCTCCGGTTGTTGTTGTTTCAATCCACTCTGAATTCCAGCGAACCGAGCTCCAGCACGATGCTGTGGCCTTTCATCTTGTTCATCAGCACACCGTCCGCGGTAACGAAGGGATAGCCGACACGTTCTGCCAGGGCGATATAAGACGCATCGTACAGAGTGATCCCGTACGCCCATGCGATTGCAATCGATTTTCGGAGGAGGGCTTCTTCCATGTATTCGAGCTGAAGACCGAGATCCATCAGGACCGTGAGCGCCTCTGCTGTGTCCCCTTCATCGGCACGCGGACTGTACCGGATGGCGTTCAGAACCTCGAGCAGACCGTACTCGGGAAATATCAGACGGCACTCCCCCCGGCAGTGGAGATCGCGCAGCCTGATCGCCTTCTCCCTGTCGGACTCCTCATGGCAGGTGAACCACTTGGCGACCACTGATGCATCGAGGACGTAAGATGCATGAGAGGCCATGATCATGACTTCTTCGTCCGACTGGGCGATTGAACGTGTGTAACATCACTATCGCTGTGACGGCGATCGCGGAAGTCCCGGATGACGCCGACCGGATCCCATTCCCCCAGCTTCTCAGCGACAGCACTCATTTTCCTGCATGCCTCCCCCATGCGGTGGCGAGCTTCCTCCTCATCACGAGATCGCTTCAGTTCTTCGAGGTGCCGGGTAAGTGCCCTTCTGAAGAATGCACTGCGTTTCATTCCCAATCGCCGGGCCTCGGCATCGGCATCCTGAAGAAGATCTTCCCCGATGAATATATTCACCCTCGCCATGCTCTAATCCTTCCTTCTCGTGAAGTTCATCAGGCCCAATTAGTTAGCGAATGGTATAAATATAACATACAATCGATGCGCTGTCAAGTAATATTATTTGTGTGTTTTGATTTCCCCGGATGTGTTACAAAAACCCGGTGTCTTGCCACGCTGGAAAACTTCCCTGAAATCTCCGGCATCGAGACGGACGGGCGACCTGCGGGGGCACATGATCAACTCGGGATCGTCCCTGTGAGTTTCCCTGTGACGGCCGGACCTGCACCGGACGAACTTCGACACCGCAATCTTCGACAAGCAGGGAATCCCTCCGATTCAGTGAGGAGGAAACCGCCGGCGAAACCGCGAGCAATAATAATTGACAACACATATGCAACTCTGCTATGATACGGTTGTGAACGAAGAGATGCTCGTGCATAGCATAACCGTCACGTGCAGTGACAGGGAGGATCACATGCGGACTCTGAAAGTGTCGGCTCTTTTCGCTTTCGTTCTTCTGATCGGTGCGAGCGTCACGATTTTCGGCTCTGACAGGAAACCGGGACAGGATCCGGACAGGTCCTGGATGGATCACCATCCTGGTACTCATGGAAACATTGTCTCTGATGATGTTTCGCTCCAACAGCACAGGACACCACTCCCCGAATCCGGTGAGAGACTTCTCCCCTTCAACGAAGACATCGCGGAGATGATCGGACAGGTCGAGGAGTCGACGGCACTCGCCTACATCGAGGACCTCGTTGCCTTCGGTCCGCGTGTTACCGGAACTCCAGCCATCGACGACGCGGCCGAATATCTC
>CAZMKB010000091.1:0-11824 GCA_964566685.1 uncultured Gemmatimonadota bacterium
ATCGACGATCGCCAATAATTCATCAACACGCACCCGGCGAAGTGCGGAATGTAGGTTAAAATATCATATAGCGGTTGACAGGGGTTCAGACATTCGAGGATTTCCATCCGCCGCCACGGTCGTTCAGAGCATCGGGTACATGCCGAGAGCGAAGCCGGTGTGCGTGCAGTGGCTGTCCGGGGGAGTCCCGTGGTGAGCATCGACACGTCGACGAGGATCGGCTCGTCCATTGATACCTTTTTTTCGGAACGGATTTCAATGGAAAATTATGTACCACCGGGAATTTCTCTGTCACCGGATGATCTCCGATACCGCTGGAGAGGATCGCTTCCCCGTGCAGAATAACCTACTGCGTCACCCGGAACGTGAACCTGTCCTCGTCGTACAGGGTCGAGGGCGGCATGCCGACCCGCGAACGGTACCCGTACGACGCGATCGGCGTTCCCATCGGTATGGGGTGGGTGAAGTGGGCCTGTCCGGTGTATCCCGCCGGCACGGTGTACCGGTCGGGGCCCAGGATATCCAGCGTCGAGCCGCCGGGAAGAAGCACCTGCGAGAGCAGCCAGAACTGCTCCGCACTGCTCCGTCGGTTCACCACGGTGTAGGTCACGCCGAGCTGGCCGCCCCTCTGTACCCGCGTCGTGTCCGGTGTCAGGTACAACGTGAGATAGTCGTTCTGGTCGAAGCAGTGAGCTCCCATGTCGCAGCGCGTCCCGTCGACGTCGACGGAATCCGGGTGACCGGAGTCGATGCAGGGCGACTGCCAGAACAGCCGGTAGTCCCGCTTGCCCGGGAGCACGAACTGCGGATCAGCGTCGATGTTCCCCGTGCCGACCCATCCGCCTTCGACGTTGGAATAGGTGATCGTCACGGTGCTCGTCCCGTCGTGGTAGATCTCGCCCGCCCCCGGCAGGGCGCTGTCACCCCACACGATGGTGTTCATGACCGTGAGGTTGCAGCTGGTGTAGCAGTAGATCGCCGCGCCGTTGCCTCCGATGCCGGTTGCGGTGTTCTTCGTGAAGGTGTTGCCGACCATGTTCGGCGAGCACTGGCTGTAGCAGTAGAAGCCCCCTCCCCAGCTTGCGACGTTGTCCGTGATGGTGTTTCGAATCAGGTCCGGAGAGGACATCCACTCGCAGTAGATCCCGCCGCCGTGCTGGCCCGCATTCCCCGAGATGACGTTGTCGGTGAGAGTCGGCGAAGACTCGCTGCAATGGATCCCTCCCCCCTGGAGAACCGAGGTGTTGCCGCTGATCGTGTTGTCCACGATGTCGGGGTACGAGTACCAGTCGCAGTAGATTCCCCCGCCGTGCTGGCCGGCGGTGTTCGCCGTGATCGAGTTGTTCGAGATGACGGGATCGGAGTAGTAGTCGAGGAAGATCCCACCGCCGTTCCAGTACGTTGCGGCGTTCCCCTCGATCGTGTTCCCGTCGACGACCGGATCGGCGTTGTTGAGATACAGCGCTCCCCCCTCGGTCCCTGCCGTGTTGCTCATCATCACGTTTCCCGTGATCGTGGGCGAGCAGTTGAGGCAGAGGACGGCACCACCGTAACTGTAGGCTGTATTGCCGGTGAACGTGTTGTCCCTGATCACCGGGACGGCGTCCTCGCAGTAGACGCCTGCACCGTAACCCGCCGTGTTGTCCTCCATCCGGTTGTCCTCGATGGTGGGGGAGGCACTGACGCAGGAGACGGCGCCACCCATATCATGAACGCAAGCCCCGAGACGGTGAAGAGGACGATGGGCCAGAAGATCCATCCGGTACCCAGGATGGGCAGCTTCCCGATGCCGGCCGCAGCGAATCCGCTGACCAGGATCCCGACGACGCCGGGGATGGTGAACCAGCGGTCGCTCCGGATGATGCCCTCGAATGTCGCGGCGATCAGGGAGAAGTCGCGGGTCCTGTGGGCACGGGAGGCCCAGAACACCCCGGTCGTGATGTTTCCCAGGAAGATGACGACGGAAGCAACGTGAATGAGTTTCCAGAAGAGATAGAACATACTATACCCCGGCTCCTTTCAGCCTCAGCACCATGCACCCCGGACGATGAGCGCCGCCGCCAGTCCGAGTATGAGAGGACACAGCCTGAAGGGCAAGTGTGTCGGAAGCACGCCGCTTTCCGGCGCTGCAGCGGATTCCCGTGGAGCTCTTCATCAACCGACGATTTCTTTATCGTTCCGGCCTGCAAGAAGGCCACCTGGGTGCCGGAGAAGGAATGATCATCGGTACCGCCCTGGCGTAAGCCTCGTACTCCTCGCCGAACAATGCTCTCAGCTCCTTCTCTTCGAACCGGATCACTACCTGGGTGAACCACAGGAAAAAGAAGCAAGCCATCAAAATGAGCACCGTGTAATCGACGAGCAGCCACCAGCCGAGGATCATCACCACCACGGCGAAGTAGAGGGGGTGCCTGACATGCCGCTGGGGGCCCGCGAGAATCAGCGGTTCGGTTCTTTCGGACTCCTGACGCGGTGGCTGACGTCTCCCCGAGGTACGCATGGTCACATAGGTGGAAAGGAGGATCTCACCGGGTTTCCGGTACCTGAAGAGCCAACCCATGAAGGAGAATCCGACGGCGAGCAGACCGGCGCCCGCGACGCGAAGGGCAGCGGGGAGATGGAATCGGACCGGAATGCCGAACACCTCGATCGCGAGGAGCCCCAGGAGAACGAGAGCGGCGGTCAGCGCCCCGATGACCAGGGTAAGGACGAGCAGCGCTTTTCGTTCCGATGAAGCCGTCATTCAGAGATCCCTTGTGGGGAGGTTTCCTTCAACGGATCGCCTTCCAGCCAGACGTCCTTTTTCATCGTGGGCGCTTCTGCTGATGGTCATCTGCAATACTCCGACCACTACTCTCCTTCGACCAACCTGCCGACTTCACCCCCGCACTCGGCACACCGTCCGGAGAGGATCAGATCTTTCTTCTCGATCCGGGCCGACTCCACGATGATATACACCATCGTACCGCACGACCCGCACCAGACGTTGCCGAGCAGCCTCGCCTGCCATTCCGTGCCCAGCTCGTCCCAGCGCTCGAGCGCTGCTTTGGTGAACCGACTTCTATCCGGGACATGCATGATTATTCTTTTCCCTTCTTCCGCTTTCTGTCCTTGACCATCTGCTCGATCGACCGGACGTTGTCCGGGCGACTCTTTCCGAAGCGCTTGAAATACAGGTCCTCGATGAACTGTGGCAGCGGAAGCTTCCACGGCTCCTGCCTGTGGTTCGCCTTCCCGCCGAGCTTCTTCGGATTCATTCCGAGCTCACGGGCCATCTGGACATGCACATGTGAGAGGTGGAAGCATTTCCTCGCATCGATCCACGACTGGTATTTGGGCGACAGGTTCTCCTTCCGCTTTGCCATGATCATCTCATTTCAGGAATGAAAATCGTCCTTCTATCACTCGAGTGCGCTCACGATTCGAACCTCGAACTCCCACCCCTCGAAGGTCGACAGAATGGAATCGAGGTCGTCGATGTCCAGGGGAATACCATCAACGACAAGCAGCAGGCCACCGTGGCCATCTGAGGTGATTCTGCCGCTCAACTCGTCGTGGAGCATCTCATAACGGCCGGATGAATCGGTTATGTGGCGCGTTGCCAGGCCCCGGTTCATTTTCTGTCTCACGCGGTAGAGCGCACTCGATGCACTCGTCTCGCTGTAGGCTGCGAATATGTATCCCTCCTGGTTCCGACCTTCCTCCACTGCTCGAACCGTGAAGCCGATCGGAGTTTCGTAGCATGAGATAACGAAGGTTCGCATATCGCCCTTGCAGTCCTCGACCTCATCCCGTAACGGGAAGATAGAATCCTCATTCTGATTGTCACTGATCACCTTTCGTTTCCCTCCTCACTTGTGTATTAGATATACCATGAAAATCAATTCTCTGCAAGAACTGCACGCTTCGAGAAGCCACTCATGAGGTGCGGATTCGGGAGGACCCTCACGGATTCCAGCGAAATGCCAGCGGATTACGGTTTCCCCATGCCATCAGGTACCAGGCCGTCGGAGCGAGGGCGGGTCGATTGAAATAACACCAATCATATCCCGTCGAGAGACAGTCTCTGCAGGCCGCCGGCACTCCCTTTCCCTGCCAGAGCGGATACTCTGGATGGCCCCCTTCTTCGTCGAGCGCTCTCTCGATCTCATCGAGAAAGAAACGGGCCTTGAAGTTCATGCCGAGTATCTTGTAGGCGAGGACCATGTGTGCCGTGCCCTCGAACCACACGCCGTCCGGTCCCGGGCTGTCGGAGTCCGAGAAATCGAAGCCGTAGTAGTTGCATGAATCGGTGGGAGTGAAGAGCATCTCGCTCTCCACGTAATCGGCCATCCTCCCGAAGAAGGGAAAACCGGATCCCAGGAGTTCATGTGAGGCGAGAATGCCCCAGGACTGGACATCCTCTGCTATGATCCCACAATCCATTTCCCCCGTCTCATCGGTTCCGGTGCAGACGACACCCGGGCCGGTGTTTATCATCGAACCGACGAACCGGCGGGCGCTGGTGGCGGCATCATTCCACCTGCTCTGTCCATCCACCCGGTGGAGCCTGGTGAAAGCGATCCAGGTATCGAGATTCATCTCCGTTGACTGTGACAGCGTATCCGGCACAGTGTATTCGGACGTGGGATCTCCCGGGATCGAGGGAACCATCCTGAGGAGAAATCCATCGTTTTGAGGTGCCTGGAGATTCGAGAGGAGGAAATCCCCCAGCCACTGGGCCGCCTCGAGCGCTTCCCCGGCGATGGGAGTACCGGGAAATGCTTTGTGGATCTCGAGGAAGAAGAGGATGGTCCAGCACATGTTTCCGGTATCGGCCTCGACCGAACGTTCGTCGATCCACCACTCCTGCGCACCGTATTCCCACCAGCCGGGGAAGGCAACGATTCCGGTCGACCGGTCATACAGCATGCCGGACCGGTAGGCGTTGAAGAGCCGCACCTCGTCGTTGGGTGAGTGGTTCATGGCAAAGAGAAGGGCTTCGGCGATCGCCCTCGCTCTGACGCGTGCAGCAGGTGTCCCGAATTCGAGGAGTGCGAGTCCCACGAGGTCGTTGTCATAAACCTGGGCCTGGTTCAGGTGGTCGTAGTCCACCTCGTACTCCTTCGGTACGATGCTGTTCAGAAGATGCGGATCCTCGTGCCAGGCATGGTCGAACCGGATGTCGTCGAGGTAGATCTCGTAGCTGGCCGGGTTGTCGTAGTAGTATTGAATGATCACCGCCAGCGGCTCGAAGACGTTGGCGGGAAGATCCGGATCACCCGAGAGATCGAAGTGAAGGGTCTGGTAGGATTCCGTGAGTGTCACCGCATGTGAGACAGGATCGGCCTCCTCCGGATAGAGAGAGTGCATCGCCCCACCGGCATCGCGGCAGCGCATCCTGAACTGTACTTCGATTCCCGCCTGGTTCGCTTTTGCCTGGAGCGTCAGGGGGCCGCTGCCCCTGAGGTCATATCCCTGTTCTTCCCCGTTCCAGTTGCCCCCGGGATAGAGGTAGTGCCAGCCGATCCACTCGCCCGCCCCGGGGTGGGTGATCTCCATGCGGATGCAGGTGAGACCGACCGCCTCCTGATCGGTGTCGTTGTGGAATACGGTATACGATGTGTCGCCATTCGCATCCTTGACACTTTCCCAGATGATGTTGGCCCCGGAGTCCTGTGACCTGAAAACCCAGAACTGCTCATGCCACTGATCCTGCACTTCGTAGAGGTAGGTGAGTGCTCGAGCCGGGGGGAACTTCTCTGCGGCTTTCCCCGGGACCGTGAAGATGAACAGCAAAGCCGAGAGAACAGACGCACCGGCAGCTGTGAGCTCCATTCTGTTCCGCATCTTTCCCTCCCCTGTTGAAAAGGAAATGAAGATCCTCCCACCATTCCCATTCTCGATTCCCCGTAGCCGGTCGAGCCAATGCATGATTCACATTGTGGGCCACCTGCTCCCAGATGGGAGACTGATTCGATACATAATGTTGAGCGTGCCTCCGGCTACCATCTACGTGTAGGCTCCAACCGCTTTCTTACATCGTGGGTACGATCGAAATGAGACATCGGGAAAGGCATCCTGGACGGTGCCGCCTCTCCTGTCCTTCGGTATCCGGACGATCATTGGTAGATCCTCATGAAGCTCGGTAAAGATCCTCTCCTTTTGGGCGAAGATGTCATTCCAGGGATTCGTCGGCTCTGGCACTCCTCATCATTCCAGAGGAGGGGGAGCACCTGTTATTTGCGGGCATGCTTCAGGAAGAACTCGACCACCTGCTCCTTCGACGTTCGACCTCCGGCAACGCCCATGGTGAGCTCCTCGAGCTCTTCATCAGCGGCAGTCAGCTCCCACCCGTTGACCAGGAGGAACAGCTCGGCCGCTGCCACGGCCACCCGCTTGTTGCCGTCCACGAAGGGGTGATTGAAACAGAGATGATAGTGGTATGCCGCAGCCTTCTCGGCCGGGCCCGGGTGAAGCTCCCTGCCCCCGAACGTCGCCCGGGGCATGGCGACCGCCGATTCGAGGAGTCCGCGGTCCCTGATCCCCGCGTCTCCACCGAACTCCTCGATGACCCGTCGATGGATCTCGAGCACGTCGTCGACCGAAAGAAAGACCACCGGACTCATCACTCGGCCAGCCGCCTGAGGACTTCCTCCCGTTTCCTGACGACATAGTCGAGCTTCTCACGAAGGACATCGGCGCTGACAGGCTGCGGGCTGACAGGCGTGACGATCAGGCTCCCGTCCTGGACGGTGAGTTGAACCCGGCCTCCTTCCTCGAGCCCGAGGAGCTCGAGAATGGGCTTGTCGAGGATCAGGGCGTTGCTGTTTCCGACCTTCCGGAGCTGCTTGATCACGTCGATCTCCTGGTTATAACCAAATAATAACCCCAGGAGACCGTGGAGTCAACCCGGCGGTCGACCGGCCGTCTTTCGACGAAGCCTCATTATGAATCCGAGCTAGATCCGCCGGCCCGCCGTGCCGGGAGTTTCGAGCTTGCCGAGAACATCCAGCATCGCTCTGGACGTATCGGTGTGGTGATGGATCATCTTCCATTCCCCGTCTTCCAGGCGGTAGATGTTCGTGACGCGCTGCTCGATGTCGATCTTTTGACCCGAGAGCGTGAAACTGCCCTTCTCGACACCCAGCTCATACGCCAGATCCCCGGCGACGCGGATGAGCTGATCCTCGAGGTCGATCCGGCCGTCTGCGACCAGCTCCGCCACGTTCTCGAACGATTCCCTGACTTCCTCCCAGCCTACCTGGCGGCCGCCGATGGGGTGCAGGGTCGTTACGTCCTCGCCGTGCGACCAGACGTCGGCCAGCGATCCGGCGTCCCCGTTGGCCATGCGGTTCAGTGCGGCGTAGAAGCGGTTCGACGCCTTGCGGACTTCGGTTTGTGCTGACATGATCTTTCCTCCCTGTGAGAGATGTGTCTTACAGGAGCGTCGTCGATGGGACGGGCCCCGAACGAACCGGGCCTTCATCGAGACGTCACAAGAAGTACTTGGGATGTGGAAATGCTCGAGTCAAGACGTGGTTGGAACGAGCGGAGGATTGCATATGAATGCAGTGGAATTCTGTTCATGCCGAAGGCCGGGGTTACTCCCCCCCGGCGGCCAGGGCGCGGGCCTCTTCGGGCAGCGGCGGCGGGACGGGTTCTTTGACGATCTTCTTCACGGCCGAGAATCGGGGCGGGCATACTTCGATGCAGGTCCCGCACTTGATGCACTGGTCCTGGTCGATGACGTGGATCCGCTTCCTGGCACCCTCGATCGCGCCGACCGGGCACTTCCTCATGCAGATCATGCAGGCCCGGCACTTCTCCGGGTCGATGTAGTAGGATACGACGTCGCTGAAGAGACGTTCCACCTCCTCGCGGGTGAAGAGGTTCTCGTACTCCTCCTCCTTCTCGAACCGGGAGGCGAGCTTCTCACGCATCACGATCTTGATGTAGGGGATGAGCCTGATCACCCGTTCGAGATCGGCCGCGAGCTCCTCCCCGCCACGCCCTTCGGTCTCCCCCAGCGGCCCCAGCTCCTTCAGCTGCCGGGAGAAGTCCTCCACGACCTCGGCGAACCGCCCCCCCTCCGACGACGAGATCCACTCGAGCCGCAGGCGCCCGGGGTCGACCCCCAGGTGCTCGAGGATCCTCTTCGAGAGGTGCATGAGAGCCAGCGCGGAGTAGTTGCCCTCGGTGACGTAGTGGCACTCGCCGAGCCAGCAGCCGCCCACGAACACCCCGTCGGTCCCCTTCGCGAAGGCGCGGAAGATGAACGCCGGGTCGACCCTGCCGGTGCACATGACGCGGATGATCCTGAGATGTGTCGGGTATTGCAGTCTGGAAACTCCAGCCAGGTCAGCAGCCGAGTATGCTCACCAGTTGCAGAGAAAACCCAGCATCCGCGGCTTGTAATCGAATCCTGCGCTCACGCTCTTCTCACCCCCCTTCCCCTGTCCCGGTTCGTCATCCGCTCCATCAGGACTCCACCTCCGCCTCGACCGGCGACGGAAACGCCGCGTCGATCTGGCTCATGATCTCTTCGTCGGTGAAGTGCTTGAGGACCACCGCCCCCGTGGGGCACCTCGCGTTGCAGAGCCCGTCCCCCTTGCAGAGGACGGGATTCACCACCGCCTTCTTCCCCTGCTTCGTGTCCCTGAATTCGATGGCGCCGTAGGTGCAGGCGTCGATGCAGGCGCCGCAGGCGATGCACTTCTTCTCCCGGACCTCGCAGACCGCACCGGAAGCGGTGACGGTGTCCTGCGAGAGGAGCGTCACGGCCCGGCTCGCCGCGCCGTAGGCCTGGCTGATCGACTCCGGGATGTGCTTCGGGTAGTGGGCCATTCCGCAGAGGAACACCCCGTCGGCCGCGAAGTCGACCGGCCGCAGCTTCACGTGGGCCTCCTGGAAGAACCCGTCACGGTTCGTCGACACCTTGAAGAGCCGCGCGATCTCGGCCGTGGTCGACGACGGGACGACGGCGGCGGCAAGCGCCACGGCGTCGGCGTCGATGGCGAGCTTCCTGCCCAGCACCCGGTCGGTCACGGTAACCCGCAGGACCGGCCTGCCGCCCTCCTCCACCGCCTCCACCAGCGGCTTGTCGTCGGGCTCCCAGCGGATGAACTTCACCTCTTTGCCGGCCGCCTCCCGGTAGCGGTCCTCGGCGAACCCATAGGTCCTCATGTCCCGGTAGAGGATGTAGATGTCCATGTCGGGCTTCTTCTCCTTGAGCTCGAGCGCGCAGGTGACGGCGTTCGAGCAGCAGACCCGGCTGCAGTAGTTCCTGTCCTTCTCCCTGCAGCCCACGCACTGGATCATCACCAGGCTCTCTGCCCCCGCCACCGGCTCGTCGCCTGCGGCCATCCGCTCCTCGAGCCCGAGGAGAGTCATCACCCGCTCGTCCTCTCCGTAGAGGTACTCGGTGGGCACGTGCTCCTCGGCGCCGGTTGCGATGATTGTGACGCCGTGGAGAATCTCCCTCCTTCTCCCCTTCGAAGTCACCGTCGTCGTGAAGTTTCCGACGTAGCCCGTTGACCCGGTGATGGTCGCGCCGGTGATCACGTGGATCCCGGGGTGGCGGTAGACGCTCCTGACCGTGTCGCGGAGAAAGCCCTCCACGTCCATGCCGTCGATGGTGTAGCGGATCCTTCGGGCCATGCCGCCCAGGTCGGAGTCCTTCTCCACCAGGTACACCTCGAAGCCCTGGTTCGCCAGGCTGAGCGCCGCCGTCATGCCGGCTACGCCGCCGCCGACCACGAGCGTCTTCTTGTCGACCGGCAGCTCGAACTCCTCGAGCGGCTCCAGACGGGCCGCCCGCGCCACCGACATCCTGAGGAGGTCCTCGGCCTTCCTGGTGGCGTCCTCCTTCTCCCGGGAGTGGACCCAGGAGCAGTGCTCCCTGATGTTCGCGAACTCGAAGTAGTACTGGTTGATGCCCCCTTCCCGCAGCGTGTCCCGGAAGAGCGGCTCGTGCGTCTTCGGCGTGCAGGCGGCCACCACCACGCGGTTGAGATTCTTCTCCTTTATGGCCTCGGCGATGGCCCGTGCCACGTCGGTGGAGCAGGAGAAGAGGTCCTCCTGCGCGTGGACCACGTTGTCCAGGGTGAGTGCGTAGTCGACCAGCGACGGCACATCCACCACCCGCCCGATGTTGGCGCCGCAGTGGCAGAGGAAGACCCCCACCCGCGGCTCCTCGCCCCGGACGTCCTCCTCGACGGGGTAGCGCCTTGCCCGGGCGAGCTTACCCCGCCGCGATGCGAGGAGTTCTCCGGCCAGGGCGTCGGCCCCGCTCGCGGTCACCACCGACTCGGGGATGTCAATCGGTCCGCCGAAGGCGCCACTGACGTAGATCCCGGGCCGAGATGCGGCCATCGGGTTCCGGGAGTTGGTCCGGCAGAAGCCGTGGGCGTTCAGCTCGATGCCGAACTTCTCCGCCAGCTCCGCCGCGCCGCCGGGCGGGCCCAGGCCCACCGACAGGACGACCATGTCGAACTCCTCTTCCTTCACGCCGTCTCCGGTGGTCGAGTATTTAATGGTGACGTTCCCGGTCTCCGGGATTTCCCTCCCCACCGACACGTAGCTCCTCACGAACCGCACGCCGGGGAGCGCCTCCGTCCGCTCGTAGAAGCGCTCGAAGTCCTTGCCGAAAGACCGGATGTCGTTGTGGAAGATCACCGCCTCCACGTCGCAGTCGTGATCCTTCGCCAGGATCACCTGCTTCTGGGTGTAGGTGCAGCAGACGGCCGAGCAGTAGCTCTTTCCGCCCGGGATGACCTGCCGGGAGCCCACGCAGTGGATCCAGGCGATTCTCTTCGGGTGCTTCCCGTCGGAGGGGCGCCGCATCTCGCCCTCGTAGGGCCCGGTGGAGCAGAGAATCCGCTCGAAGTCGAGGCTCGTCACCACGTTGGCCATCCTGCCGTAGCCGTAGTCGCCCCGCAGCCCCGGGTCGAAGGCCTCGTAGCCCGGCGCCAGGATGACGGCCCCCACCCGGACCTCCAGCTTTTCCTCCTTCTGGTGGAGGTCGACGGCGTGGTTCTTACAGACGGTCGTGCAGATGTTGCACTTCTCGTCCTGGAGGTAGAGGCAGGTGTCGGGGTCGATGTAGGTGACGAGCGGCACAGACTGGGCGAAGTAGATGTGGGTGCACTTGTTCTTCGACAGGCTCTGGTTGAATTTGTCGGGGACGTGGACCGGGCAGTACTCCGTGCAGATCGTGCAGCCCTTGCAGTCCTCCTCCCTGATGTAGCGGGGCTTCTTCCTGAGCGACACCCGGAAGTCCCCCGCCTCGCCCTCCACCCGGTCGACCTCGGTGTAAGTGAGGATCTCGATGTTCGGGTGCCTGCTGCACTCGATGAACTTGGGCGACTCGATGCAGAGCGAGCAGTCGTTCGTCGGAAACGTCTTGTCGAGCTGGGCCATCTTCCCGCCGATGGCGGGCGCCCGTTCGACCAGGTAGACCCGGAACCCCATCGTCGCCAGGTCGAGCGAGGCCTGGATGCCGCTGATCCCCGCGCCCACCACCATCACGTCGCCGCGGTTCTCCGGCGTCTGGGTGTCGATGACGTTCCGTTCCGTAAGCGCTTCCACTTCCCTCTGTCCTTCCGTGTTTCCCGTCCCTCCGCCATGCGGGGAGACAGTCGGGATGTATTCCTGTTCAGTTCTTCCTCTCGACGCCGTCGTCCCTCCGGGCAGCCGGACCTCCTGTGGGCGGGCAGACGGCCCTGATCCATCTTCGATCCGTCCGGTCTCCCGTCACCCGTCATCCCTCCGGGCAGCCGAGCCGCTCCGGGTGCGAGTACACCGACAGGCGGCTTCCGCGCGCGTATCCCACCAGCGCGATGCC
>CAZMKB010000092.1:0-11726 GCA_964566685.1 uncultured Gemmatimonadota bacterium
GTCGGGGTAGAGGTATCTGTCGAAGTCGACTGCCCGGTAGGAGAACGGATCGATCCCGAAGGCGAACGGGTCGTTCGTGAAGAGCAGCGGGTCCCGGATGCGGGGCCTGAAGTCGTAGGAGACCGAGAGCGTCACCCGGCTCCCGGCCAGGATCCGGGCGTCCAGCCTGAGCCGGTTGCTGACGTCTCCCACGGGCGGACCGTTCCCCGAGGGATCGAAGTCGATCGCGTCGGGGAGGCTGTACACCGTGGAGAAGTTCTTGAAATAGCCGGAGAGGTCGAACGGCCCGTCCGCGGAGCAGGGGGTCGCCGCGAGGACACCGCCGAACGCACAGGCCACGGACAGAATTGCGCTAGTCCCGGATTTCATCCTTATCGATCAGCCCGTCCTTGAGCTCTATCAGGCGCCTGGCGTGCCGCATGACACGCTCGTCGTGGGTGGAAAACAGGAACGTGATGTTCTTCTCCTCGTTCAGGCGGCGCATCATGTGAATCAGGCCTTCCGCGGTCTCGGAATCCAGGTTCGCCGTCGGTTCGTCGGCCAGCACGATGGCCGGGTTCGACACGATGGCCCGTGCGACCGCCACCCGCTGCTGCTGGCCGCCGGAGAGCTTCGGAGGGAACCGGTCGGCGTAGTCCTTCATGCCGATGTCCGCGAGGATGCTCGTCACCCTGCGGTGCCGCTCCTCCTCCGGCACGCCCTGGAGGAGCATGATGTACTCGATGTTCTCCTCAGCCGAGAGCACCGGGATGAGGTTGTAGGCCTGGAAGATGAATCCGATGTTGTCACGGCGGAAATCCGACAGCTCGCCGCCCGTCATCTCCGAGAGAAGCTTCCCTCCGAGCCATACCTTCCCTTCGGTCACCGTGTCGAGACCGGAGATGATGTTCAGGAATGTGGTCTTGCCCGAGCCCGACGGACCCACGATGGCGGTGAACTCGCCCTTTTCGATCGTCATGTCGATTCCCCGGACCGCCCTGACCGTCACCTCTCCGTCCGAATACTCCTTCACGACCCCCTCGGCCCTGATGATCTCGTCACGTTCCCCGCTTTCCACATTCTCCTCCTCGGTGACCCTGTCCATTACTACCCGGGCATCCTGTCGCCGGTGCTTCTTCGGCCACGCCGTCGTCCGTCTGTCTCATGGCCTCGGCCTGTTCGAGCTCGTTCTCAGCGTGCATCGCATCAGATGCTCTTTCTCATCGCCTCCGCGGCGTTCATCCGGGCGGCATACGTCGCAGGATAGAGCCCCACCACCACGGTGATGATGAAGACCAGGACCGGGTAGCGGACGAACTGGTCGAGGGTCAGGACCGGGTACAGGAGCTTCCGGAACGTGACCCCGGCGAACTCGATGCCGGAGTAGTCGATCCCGATCTCCATCGTGATGAGAGTGGTGACCAGGCCGGCCGCCGCCCCCATCAGGATGCTCACCAGGGCGAGCGCCCCCGCTTCGAACAGGACGAGCCGCCCCAGGGCGAACGGGCGCGTGCCCACCGCGCGAAGGACGCCGAACTCGAACATCCGCTCGTAGAGCGACATGAAGAGCGTGTTGACGATCCCGAGGGCGACCACGCTGAAGAGTATCAGCCCCACCAGGTACGTGCTGAACTGGGACAGCTCCAGAGCCAGCTGGAGCTGCGGCACGATCTCGGTCCAGCTGACGGCCTCGTTGCCCCATTTCGAGTACTTCTCCCAGAAGGGGAGCGACTCCTCTCTCCCATAGGAGAGGTCGGTGAAGCTCACGGCGATCTCGTGGGCCCGGCCGGAGAGGCCCAGCATGTCCTGTGCCCGGTCGAGGCGGATGAAGGCCGTTCCCCGGTCGAGCTCCTTCACGTCGAAGTGGTAGATCCCGGCCACCCGGAACATCTCCTGGGCCAGATTGCCGATCCCGGCCTCCGAGACCGTGATGACGATCCTGTCTCCGAGGTCCACCTCGAGAAGCTCCGCCAGGCCCGAGCCGATCACCGCGGCTCGCTCGTCGCCTGCGGGAAAGTACTTCCCTTCCACCAGGGCGTCGTCGATCTCCGACAAGTTTCTCTCGGTTCCCGGATTCACACCGACGACCAGTGCGTTCTGCATGTTCGCCGGCGAAGAGATCATCCCCTGCGAGAGGACCCGCACGGTGAAGTGATCGACGACCGGTTCCTCTTCGAGCATCGCCGTGACCGAGTCGAGGCGGCTGATGGTCAGGTCCGCTTCGTAGGTGTCGCGGTAGCCCTCCCGGTGGATCTGCGCCTCTCCCAGGAACGAGGAGGTGGCCGAGCGGATCATGTTCCGCTCCATCCCCAGGATCAGAGCGTCCGTGAAGATGAGTGCGGCCAGGCCGATACCGATGGCGCTCCCTGCGATGAAGGTCCTCCGCTTGTTGCGGAAGACGTTCCGCCATGCCAGCCGCAGGTAGAGTCTCATTTCGATGCTCCTTCCGGCCCGAAGTATTCATACGAATTCGATTCCGGCGGCCGCTTTCGAGGCGCTCGTTTTTCTCAGCGTTCGTCGTCCTCGGGCGGTCCATCCAGGTACACCTTCGGGTTGCTTGGCCTCGTGCTAGTGCATTCTGAGGGCGCGCCCCGGGGCGACACGGGCCGCCCGGACGGCCGGATACACGGCCACGAGGAGTGCGGTCAGAAACACGCAGAGCCCCGGTATGAGAAAGCTGCGGATGTTCAACTCGGTGTACATCCGGTCGAACGTCACCCCGCCGTAGGTGAACGAGGTGCCGAAGCCGATCCCCTCGATGGAGAGGTGATGGTTGACGCCGGCTGCGATGAGGGCTCCCAGCACGATACCCAGGACCGCCATCACCAGCACCTCGTAGACCACCAGCCGGAACATCTGGATGGGCCGGGTGCCCACGGCCCGCAGCATGCCGTACTCCCTGGTCCGCTCGAGGACGCTCATGAGCACCGTGTTGAGAACGCCCACCGCAACGACGAGGAGGATGACGAAAAGGAGGATCCAGGCTCCCTGCTGGTCGGCCTGCATGGCGCGGTAGAACGATCCGGCCACCTCCTTCCACGTGTCGACCTCGAGCTTGCTCCCGTCGAGGTCGTCCCGGATGCGCCCGGCGACGGCCGGTACGTCGTCCAGGTCGTCGCAGATGACGGACACCTCGTGGATGCTCCCGCCGAGGACGAACACCTCCTGTGCGTCCTCGATGTGGAGGTAGAGCGTCCGGCGGTCTTCCGGCGAATCAGCCGGTGACAGGAGCCCCGACACGACGTACAGGTCGTTCGCAATGGAGCCGTCGGCCGCCTGCGACACGAGGACGAGCGTGTCGGAGACTCCGGCCCCGAGCATCTCGGCGAGCCGATCGTCGATCACGGCCCGGTGGGCCGCGCTGTCTCCGAGCGAGGTGCCCGTGACGACCTTCTTCGAAAAACGGGTGGCTTCGTTCTCGAGTGCGGGGTCGATCCCCACCACCTGCGCCGCGGCGCTCTTCTCCCCCACGGACAACAGTCCCCCGGCGATGACCCGCGGCGCGTACGCCGTGACTCCAGCAGTGGCGTCCAGCGCAGAGAACACCCTCCCCGCATCATCGATCGTCCGGTAGATCGTGGGTTTCTCCAGGTAGCCCCGGTGGTGGATCTGGATGTGTCCCAGGCTGTTCCTCGTGAACATGTTGATGATTCGGGAATAGGTGCCGTCTGACCAGGCGATGGAGATCGAGGAGAGAGCGAATCCGCCCAGCATCATGAGGACCGTCAGGAGCGTCCTCCGCTTCTGGCGGAAGATGTTCCGGAATGCCATGGTGAAGGTCAGCATCGTCTGCGGTTCTACCCGGGCGTTCGCAGGTTCCTCAGGGTGAAGATTTTCTCGTCCAGGTCCACGTCGAACTCGAGCGACTCGTAGGTGACCACCGTCTTTCCCTCCTCGTTCTCGGGCACCATCTCGAGGGTCGCGGGGAGCCTGCGCCCGCCGAGCTCCTTGACGTTCGAGTAACGGAGGGTCCGCATCAGCTCGCCGTGCTCGTCGTAGTACTTCTGCCACATGGGGATGTGGTCTTCTTCCCTGGCGGCGATGGTGACGTGTCCCCACACGATGGGCCTGTCCTCCTTCGGAAGAGCCCTGATGTAGACGAGGCCCGGCTCCGGATCGTCGACCGTCGTGAGCTCGAACTCGTAGTCCTCGAGAAAGGTGTACTCCTTCACCAGGTCGTCGTTGGTGAAGTCCGAACCCATCCATTCGCTCATCATCATGGAGGGAGGAATCTTGATGACCTTGTTGGTCTTCGGCAGGTAGTTCCACATCTCGTTGCCGATGCGAAGGGTCCCGACTCCCTCCTCCTTCTTCGGAGCCTCGATGCGGATCAGGGTCTTCTCCATCCCCTCGGACCAGACCTCCATCTCCAGCGTCCTCTCCCAGTGCTGGGTGACGATTCTCATCGAAACCTCTCCGTGGCTCGACGAGCTGCGGTAGAGCTCGTCGATGTCCTCGATGATCTCGGGAAGCTGATCGCCGGAGGCCCGAACGCCAGCCGCGAATACGCCCGCCGCGAGGAAGAGAACCGCAGTGTGAGAGCGTGTCATCGGTTCATCCCTCCTTTACCATCTCGCGGAGCCTCAGGGCGTCCCGGGCCGCGTAGCCTGCCTGGTCGTTGTCGAAGTAGCAGTAGATCTCTTTTGCGCTCCGGGCCCAGGAGGAGAACGCGCCCGCCCAGCCGGCAAGCTCCTTCGTCTCGTAGCTCCCCTGATATTTGTCCCCCGGGCCGTGGAGCCTGAGGTAGACGAAGTCGGCGGTCACTTCCTTCGGCGACATCTCGCCGGCCAGGTCGAAGATCGTGAAGGCCGCACCTTTCCTCTCGAGCGCCTCGTACACTCCGGAGTCCCACCAGGTCCGGTCCCGGAACTCGAACGTGTACCGGTGACCGTCCGGCAGGAGATCCAGGAACGACTCGAGCCGCTCGAGGTTCAGGGAGAAGTTGGGCGGCAGCTGAAAGAGGATGACGCCGAGCTTCTCTCCGAGCTGCTTCACGTGTTTCATGAACCGCTCGACCGCCTCGCCGGATTCGCGCAGCTTCTTCATGTGAGTAATATAACGGCTCGCCTTCACCGAGAAAATGAAGTCGGAGGACACGCCTTTCCGCCACGCCGTGAACTGCTCCTCCTCCGGCAGACGGTAGAAGGAGTTGTTGATCTCGACGGTCGAGAAATGTTTTCCGTAGAAATCGAGCCACTTCTTCGAGGGGAGGTCTTCCGGGTAGAACACCTCCCGCCAGTGCGGGTAGTTCCAGCCGGACGTCCCGATGTGGATGAGAGCGCTGTCTTTCACCGGGTGCCTCCTTCCTCCTTATCGTTCGATTCCTCGTCGTCCTCTCCGGCGTCGCTCTCGAGGAGGACATAGCCCGAAATGATGTCCAGGAGTTCCCCGGTGATGGCCGACTGACGCTGCCGGTGAAACGACGTCGTAAGCTCCCCCAGCCTGTCCCTGATATTATGCTCGGCTCCCTGCATGGAGGCAAGTCTCGATGCGTTCTCGCTGGCCAGTGATTCCGCGAAGGCGCGGAAGAGCGAAACGAACAGGTGCTGCCGGGTGAGGCTCCGGAGAAGCTCCCGCCGGTCCATGGTGAACGAGGGAAGACTGGGGCCGGGCCACTCTCCCGCTGCCAGATCGGCGAGCCAGTCGGGATCCAGGGGAAGGAGGCGCCGGGATTCGGGCTGGAACGACGCCCCCGAGAGGTGCCTGTTGAAATAGAGGTGTACCCTGCCGGCTTCATCCCGGCTGTAGTACTCGTCGATGATCATGATGATCTCGTTCACCGCCTCGCGGATGCCCGATGACGACGACGGAACCGCGAGTGTCCGCTCGATCCGGAGGTCCGACCCCCCGAGCCTGTCCCTGAGCCGAGCCCCGACGACGATGGCCGGCAGGTCGTATCCGGCCTTTCCGGCCGCCCGCAGGGAATCCAGGGTGTGCGAGGCGATGCGGTCGTTCAGGTTTCCGCACATGCCCTGGTCCGAGCCGAACACGACCGCGATGAGACGACCTTCCTCCTCCGATCTCACCAGCGATTTCGCTTCGGGATGTACCCGGAGGAGCACCCGGAAGCCCAGCTCCACGGTCCTCACGTACCCGGCGAGCGACTCGACCGCTCTCTCGTACTGCCGGATGTTGGCGGCCGCCATCGCCTTCATGGTCTTCACCACGGACTGGAGATCCTCGGCGGTCTCGATCTTTCTCTTCAGCTGTTCAGCCGTCGCCATGTCGTTCCTCTTTCGATTCTCCTCCGCCCGGGGTTTCGGTTTCCGGGGATTCGACATCGCCGCCCCGTTTCTCTTCCGATTCGTCCACAAAGGCGGATCCGGCCGGGGTAGTGTCGCCGTCCTCGCCCGACTCCTCTTCCGGTCTGCTTCGGTCGAGTGCCCGGCGGGATGTCGAGAGGAGAGAGTCCCGGTCGTCGTCCCCGAGTTCCTCTCCGTCTTCGATCCGTTCGCAGACTCCGGGAAGCGTGTCGCGAACAGCGGCTCTCACCCGCTCCTCCGCCTCGCCGATCCGGTCCGGATCGATGCCGTCGAACACTCCTTGGTTCACGGCGAGGAGCGCAGCTATCTGCTCCGGGACGGGGAGAGGCGAGTACTGGGACTGGGCCAGGACTCGCCTGACACGCCTGCCACGCTCGAGGGTCTGTTTCGTCTCTTCGTCGAGACGGGTGCCGAACCGGGCGAACTTCTCGAGCTCCTCGAACTGGGAGTAGGTGAGGCGCAGGTCTCCCGCCACTTCCCGGTACGCGGGGAGCTGCGTCTTCCCGCCGACCCGGGAGACGGACCTCCCCACGTCGACGGCGGGGAGGATGCCCTTGCTGAAGAGCTGCGGCGAGAGGTAGATCTGTCCGTCGGTGATGGATATGAGGTTGGTCGGTATGTAGGCGGAGATGTTCTGGGCCTGGGTCTCGACGATGGGAAGCGCGGTGAGCGACCCGCCGCCAAACTCCTCGCGGAGATGCGTGGACCGCTCGAGCAGCCTCGAGTGAATGTAGAAGATGTCTCCGGGGTATGCCTCCCTCCCCGGCGGCCGCATGAGGAGGAGGGAGAGCTCCCGGTAGGCCCGGGCGTGGCGTGTGAGGTCGTCGTACACCACGAGGACGTCCTCCCCCCTCTCCATGAAGTACTCCGCCATGGTGGTGGCGGCATACGGCGCCAGGTACTGGAGACCGGGCGGGTCGTCGCCCGTGGAAACAACGATCACCGTGGAATCCGTGTTTCCGTGTTCTCGCAGGTCCGCGATCACGCCGGCCACCGCTCCGCTCCGTTTGCCGATTCCGCAGTAGATGCAGATCACGCCGGTGTCCCGCTGGTTGATGACGGCGTCGACGGCGATGGCGGTCTTTCCCGTCTGGCGGTCCCCCAGGATGAGCTCCCGCTGTCCGCGGCCGATGGGTATGAGTGCGTCGATGACCTTGAGCCCCGTCTGGAGCGGCACGGTGACAGGGTCGCGGTCCATGATGGCCGGGGCTTCGCGCTCAACGGGCCGGTGTTCTTCCCGGCGGAGCGGGCCCTTTCCGTCGAGCGGCCTGCCGGCTGCGTCCACCACCCTCCCGAGGAGCGCTTCTCCCACCGGGACGTTCACGACCCGCCCGGTCCTGCGGGCGTCCATGCCGGCGGACAGGTGCTCGGCCTCGTCGAGGAGGATGACCCCGGTCTCGTTCTGGTCGAGGTTGAAGGCCATGCCGAGGACATCACCCGGAAACCGGATGAGCTCCTCCGACCTGACTCCCGAAAGGCCCGACAGCCGGGCGATGCCGTAGCCGATGGAGCGGATCCTCCCCACCTCCTCGAGCACGATCTCGAGGGCATGGGACCGGAGCTCCCGACGGATGGCCCCGAACGTCCCGTCGATGATGGCGTCGAGGCCGCTCTCCTCTCTTCCGCTTCCCCCGCCGGCATTTCCGGTGCTGTTACCGTTGTGCGCCTTCTCTCCCGTCATTTCTCCGCCCCGTCTGTTCCTTCCTTTCCCTCTTCCTCACCTTTCTCGCGGTCTCCGTCCCCCTCTTCTCCCTTGCCCTTCTTCTCTCGCCGTGACTTCTCCGGTTCTTCCTCCTTCTCTTCTTCCTCTCTCTTCTCCCTTCTCTCTTTCTCTCGTTCCCCCTCCTTCCCGCGAGAGGTCTCCTCGAGCGCTTCCCTCACCCGGGACTCGAGCTCGTCCAGGTAGCGGTCCACGCTCCAGGCGAGCCGGAATCCGCCCGCTCGAAGCTCGATCCCCATGATGACATCTTCCCTCGTCCGGTACTCGACGTCGAGCGAATCGTCCGCGATTTCGCGGAGCGCCCGGGTGACCTTCTGCTTTCCCCCCTGGTCGATCTCGAACCTGCTTTTCACCCGGACCGGCTCGTTCCCGGCGGAGAGGAAGCGCTCCCGGTCGTCTTCGTCCATGCCCCGGATCTTCCCGACGAACACGTCGACGATCCGCTCTTCCAGGTCCGCCCCGGCAAGGTCGTCCAGTGCCTGCCGGGCGATGTCCAGGACCTGGCGTCCCGAGCGTTCCCTGAGCTCTTCGAGGAACGACTGTTTCTTCCGCTCGAGCGCCCCGTGCCACTCCTCCTCGTGGCGGTCCACCTCAGTGCGGACTTCCCGCAGAAGCTCCTTTTTCCTCTTTTCCGCCGCTTCCTTCGCCTGTGACAGGAGATCGTCCTTCCTCGATTCGAGCGCTTCTTCCTTCTCCCGGTATCGCCGGGATCTCTTTCCGGCCTCCTCCTTCTCCTTCCGGGCCTCCTCCAGCCGGGATGCGATTTTCTCTTCGCGTTCGTCCATGGCATCGACGATACGCCCGTACAGGAAGTGCTTGAGCAGAGCGACGAGAATGAGGAAGTTGACGATCTGCGCGATAACCGTGAACCAGTCGATGAGCACGGCGGTCCTCCTACTGCGAGACCACGTGGTCCCAGAACGGATTGGCGAAGATCAGAATCATGGAGACGACGAAACAGTAGATGGCGGTCGACTCGATCATCGCGAGACCCACGAAGAGGGTCCGGGTGATGGTGCCCGCTTCGTCCGGCTGCTGTGCGATGGAGCGAAGCGCCTCGGACACGGCACGTCCTTCACCGAGCGCCGGACCGATCGCCCCGATGCCGATGGTGATGCCCGCGGTGACGATCGACGCCAAGCCGACGATGCTTACGTTGTCCATCCTTCATTCCTCCTGATTTCTTTTCTCTGTTTCCGTAAGGTTCTCGTTATTCTTCTGCTGATCGGATTCCTCTTCCCGTTCGTGGCGGGCCCGGATACCCGAGCTGATGTAGACCAGTGCCAGTATTGCGAAGATGTATGCCTGGATGAGCCCGGTCAGAAGCCCCAGCGCCTTCATCAGAATGGGGAAGAAGAGGGGCGCGACCGCCAGCAGGATGGCCACGATCTTGGTTCCGCTCATGATGTTTCCGAAGAGCCGCACGGCCAGGGCGAGGGTCCGCGACAGCTCTCCCAGGATGTGAAACGGCAGCATGAAGGCGCTCGGCTTGATGTAGTGCTTCAGATAGCCTGTCAGACCCTGGTCCATGATGCCGTAGAGGTGAACGGCGACGAAGACGCAGATGGCGAGGGCTGCCGTGGTTGACAGCGAACCGGTGGGAGGGACATAGCCGGGAACGATCGCCAGGAGATTGGAGACCACGATGAACAGGAACAGTGTCCCGATGAAAGGCAGGAACGGCCCCGGTTCGCGGCCGCTCACGTCCCTGATCTGTCGCCTCATCCCGTCCACGAGGACTTCCAGCAGGTTCTGCCATCGCGAGATGTCGGTACCGGTCGAGAGATTCCGGGTCACCAGCCACGACACCGCGGTGAGGAGGATCATGATTCCCCAGGTGACGACGATGGTGAGGTTCAGCGAGACAGGCCCCCGGCTCCACAGGGTGACCAGGTCTGGGCTGATGTCGCCGAGTTCCATGAGATCCATTTCTCACTCCTGCTCTTCGATCCGGTCGTACGGAGCGGGACGCCAGCGGCGCACCAGGGCGGTCCGGGCGACGATGAATCCGGCCAGGCACGACAGGAGCCTCTCCCAGTGCCCGCCCATGACGAAAATGAACGCCGCCACCGTCACCCCGACTCGCAGAATGAAGCTCACCACGGTCACAAGGCCGGGCCTCTTCGCCTGCGGCAGCCGCTGGACGGTCATCCAGAGAGTCCCGAAGTAGAACACTCCGAGGAGTCCACCGGCGAAAAATGCGAGAATGATCATGATAGTCGCCGTCATCCGGGGCTCACTCCTTCCCTCTCATTCGTGTCCGGTCTCCGGTGCGAAGCTCGCCGGCCTGCTCGAGCCGCCGGCGGGCGATACCCGGCCCGCTCAGCTTCGAACATGACCGTTCAAAGAAAAACACGGCGGTCTTCTCACGAGCTCTCGCGCCTGACCCAGAACCAGGCGTTCAGGCAGCCCACCAGGACGCCGACGACGAGCATCGTAAGGGTCCAGGAGAATCGGGCCGGGTGGTTCCTGTCGAGCCAGATCCCGACCGCAATCCCGATGAGCGTCGGGATGGCCACGGACCAGCCGACCAGCCCGAACATACCGAGGCCGATCCAGGCCGGTGGCTCGCGCTTCCTCCGTGCCTCGAGCTTCCGCTTCTCTTTCTCGGCCACCCGGCGGCGGAACTCCTCGTCGGGCGTCTCTCTCCCGTCTCCGTGGTTCTCTTTCTCATTCACCGGGACTCGTCTCCATGAACCGCTGGTAGAGATCGGCCTCGATCCTGGCGATTGCCGAGCGGGCCTTCCTCTCCCGCTCGTCCCGTGAGCGGAACTCGGCCTCGACCGTCTCCCTGAGCTTTCCCAGGCCGGGGCCCCGCACCGCGTTCCCGGTCGAGACCGTCACGTCGCCTCCCGCCTTGACCAGGACTCCCTCGTCCACCGCCACGTAGCGCTCCTCTCCGTCCGGGGAGGCGTAAACGAGAATTCCCGGGACGAGCGCCGAGACGAAGTCGACATGACGCGGGAGGAGGCAGAAGTGGCCGTCCCCCCCCTCGGCGATCACTTTATCCGTCTCCTCATCCACAAGGATCTTCGTCGGAAGCAGTATCCTGAGCTTCATGCTCTTTCGCTTCATCGATGGTTCCTATCATGTAGAGGGCCTTCTCGGGACGGTCGGAAAACTCGTCGTCGAGGATCCGCTCGCAGCCCTCGATGGTATCTTCCAGTCCGATCATCTTCCCCTCCCGGCCCGTGAACTGCTCCGTCACGAAGAACGGCTGGGTCAGGAACCGCTCCAGCCGCCGTGCGCGGTGGACCGTCCGGCGGTCATCCTCCGAGAGCTCCTCGAGCCCCAGCATGGCGATGATGTCCTTGAGCTCCTCGTACGTCGCCAGCGTTTCCCGTATCTTCCGGGCCACCCGGTAGTGCCTTTCGCCGACGATGTGGGGCACCAGCATCTTCGAATCCGATTTCAGCGGGTCGATGGCCGGGTAGAGGCCCTCGCTCGCCCGCTTCCGTGAGAGCACGATCGACGCGGAGAGGTGACCGAACGTGTGCACGGCGGCGGGATCCGTGAAGTCGTCGGCCGGTACGTACACGGCCTGGATCGAGGTGATGGCTCCCGAGCTGGTGCTGCAGATCCGCTCCTCCAGGTCCGAGAGCTCGGTTCCGAGTGTCGGCTGGTACCCGAGCCTCGACGGAAGGTGGCCCATGAGACCCGAGACCTCGGCTCCCGCCTGGATGAACCGGAAGATGTTGTCGATCAGGAGCAGCACGTCCCGGCGCTCGTCGTCGCGGAAGTATTCGGCCATGGTGAGCCCGGCG
>CAZMKB010000093.1:0-9480 GCA_964566685.1 uncultured Gemmatimonadota bacterium
ATCACGGGGGCTCCGCTCAGCCTTTCCACTCCCGTGATCCGTGCGACGGGACCGTCGAGCCGGATTCTGGCTCCCATTCTGGTCAACTCCACGGCATGCAGGAATCGATTCTCGAATATCGATTCCCTGATGACGCTCTCACCGGGTATGACGGTGGCCAGGGCCATGAACTGCGCCTGCATGTCCGTGGGGAATCCCGGATACTGCTTCGCTTCGACCGAGAAGGGTTGCAGGGAATTCCCCCCCTCGCTCGCTATGGTGAAGCCGTCCGTCCCCCTGGTGACGCGTGCCCCGGATTCCGAGAGAATCGAGAGCGTCGATTCGAGGTGCTCGGGCAGGCAGTCACGGACGTCTATCACTCCGCCCACCAGGGCGGCGGCGACTCCGAAAGTCCCGGCCTCTATCCGGTCCGGTATGACCCGGTACCTCGCGGGGGAGAGCGACTCTCGTCCTGAAACCGTGATCACAGGGGTACCCGCTCCGTCGATCGTTCCTCCCATCTCCCGGATGAATCCGGCAACGTCGACGACCTCCGGCTCACAGGCCGCCCCCCTGATCACCGTCTCCCCCTTCGCGAGAGACGCCGCCATCATCACGTTGATCGTCGCCCCGACGCTGGATCCTTTCGGACCGGTGAGGCCGATGTCCGCTCCGGTGAGTCTCCCGGCCTCAGCGTTCACGTAACCGTGGAGGACGTCGACGTACGCTCCGAGGCTCCTCATCCCCTCGATGTGGAGGTTGATCGGCCGTGCTCCGATCGTGCAGCCCCCCGGAAGGGAGACCTTCGCCCGGCCCTGAACAGCGAGGAGGGGGCCAAGGACGTAGTAGGAGGCCCGCATCGTCCGCACCAGCTCGTAGGGGGCATGGTACTCCTCAGAACCACTCGTGTCAATGGCCACCGTGTCCCCGGAGAACGTCACACCGACTCCGAGGTATTCGAGGACACGTGCCATGGTCCGGACGTCTCTCAGCCGGGGGACGTTTTCGATGATGGAGGTGCCGCGGGCGAGCAGGCTCGCCGCCATGATCGGGAGCACGGAGTTCTTCGATCCGGATATCCGGACGCTCCCTTCGAGCCTCTGTCCGCCCAGTATGACGAATTTATCCATGTCCTTTTCCGTTCGGATCCGGGCTCCGGTTCGCGGACGGGGCCGCGCTGACGGTCCGGCGTGTACGGGGCCTCATGAGAACATCCCGTATCAGTCCCGTCCTGAAGCCAGGGCGATTCGCTTCACACCCGTGAGATCTTCTTTCATGAAGATGCGGGTAAAACCCGATCGGCGCAAGAGCCGCTCGACCCGCTCGAACTGACCCAGCCCGAGCTCCAGAGCCAGAAATCCGCTCCTGCGGAGGTACCTGCCGCTCCCGCCGATCAGTGTCTCGATCATCTCGAAGCCGGTTTTTCCCGAGAAGAGGGCGACTCCCGGCTCATGATCCCTGATTTCTTCCGGCAGGGTATCCCGGTCGGCATCTCGAACGTAGGGAGGATTCGAAATGATTCCGTCGAAGGGGCCTTCCCCCTCGACCGGCCGGAAGGCGTCTCCCCATCTGAGCTCTATCGCTGTCTCGAGCCCGTAGCGCCGGACATTCATGGCTGCGAGCTCGAGAGCGGCACGGGAGATGTCCGTCGCGATGATGCGGAGCGGTACCACCTCCGAGAACTCCCGCGCCAGTGCGCATGAGATGGCGCCCGAACCGGTGCCGATTTCGAGGAGCTCGAGCCTCTTTCTCTCCCGAAGGAGCGGACCTCCTCGTATCTCGTCGATCGCCACCTGAACGAGGACTTCCGTCTCGGGACGTGGTATCAGAGCCCTGCCATCGACGATGAGCGACACGTTGTGGAAATCGACGGTTCCGGTGATGTACTGAACCGGAACTCCCCGTGATCTGGCTTCGACGGCATTGAGAAACTCGTGGACCACGCGCTCTTCGACGATGCGATCGCGCTCCAGGTAGAGGTCGGTTTTCTTCAGGCCGAGAAGGTGGGAGAGCAGTAACTCCGCTTCGAGGTGGGGATTGCCGGATGTTCGTGACCGGAGGATGTCGATCCCTCTCGACAGAAGTGCTGAAATCCGTGACGGAGAGGTTCGAGGTGCTTCCACTCAGTGCATCATCCTCTCTTTTCTGTCTTCCAGCTTCAGTGCTTCGAGGATCTCATCGAGGTCGCCGTCGAGGATTTCAGAGAGTTTGTGGAGCGTGAGGTTGATGCGGTGATCGGTGACACGGTTCTGGAGAAAGTTGTAGGTGCGTATCTTCGCACTCCTGTCACCTGTCGAAATCTGGCTCCTCCGGAGCTCCGCCCTGTTCTCCTCACATTCCCTCACCATCCGGTCGAAGAGCCGCGAGCGCAGAACTTTCAGCGCCTTCGTCTTGTTCTTGTGCTGGGATTTTTCGTCCTGGCAGCTGACTACGATGCCGGTGGGAATATGGGTGATCCGGACCGCGGAATCGGTGGTATTCACGCTCTGCCCGCCGGGTCCCGAGGACCGATACACGTCGATACGGAGGTCTTTCTCCTGCAGGACCACTTCCACATCCTCCGCCTCGGGCAGGACCGCGACGGTCGCCGCCGACGTGTGAACCCTGCCGCTCGCCTCCGTCTCCGGCACCCGCTGAACCCGGTGAACGCCGCTTTCGAACCGGAGGGTTCCGAACACATCCCCGCCCTTCACGAGGAACGAGACTTCCTTGAAACCGCCGATCCCGGTGGGATGCGAAGCCAGGACCTCGACGTTCCATTTCTTCCGTTCGGCAAACCGGGTGTACATCCGGAAGAGGTCGCGTGCGAACAGAGCGGCTTCGTCGCCTCCCGTTCCCGCCCTGATTTCCACGATGGTGTTCCTGCCTTCGAGCGGATCGCGGGGAACGAGAAGCTCCTTCAGCTCGGCGACGAGCTTTCCCTTTTTCTTCTCGAATGATTCTATCTCCGACCGGGCGAGTTCGGCGAGCTCGGGATCTTCCTCGTTGTCGAGGAGCTCGCGGTCTTTTCTGATGGTGTCTTCCAGGGCCGTTATCTCATCGAACAGCGCGACTACCTGAGAGGTGTGGCTGTGTTCCCTGAGGAGCTCGGCATACTTCGAGCGATCCTCGATGATCGACCGGTCGGAGAGCTGTTCGGTGAGCTGCCTGTGTCGCTCGACGATCTTCTGAACCCTGGACTGCATTTATTTTTCTTCCCCGGTCTCCGTCCCTTTCTCCTCCTTCACCGCCTCTTCCTTCTCCTCGGGAGACTCTCCAGCCGACTCCGGCGCCTCTGCCGGCGCCGTCACGGCTTCCGTCTTCTCTTTCCCCTTCCCCTTCTCCTTCTCCCCTTCTCCCTCCTCCGTCATCCCGTATTTCCTCCGGAACTGTTCGACGCGTCCTGCCGTGTCGATCAGCTTCTGTTTCCCCGTGAAGAACGGGTGGCAGTTGGAGCAGATCTCGACTTTGATCTCGGGAACGGTCGAGTACGTCTCGATGACGTTTCCGCACGCACAGGAGATCGTACACTTCATGTAATCGGGGTGGATGTTCTTCTTCACGTCTTTCCTCCTCATCCGGGAGCCGGCATGGTATCAGAAAAGCAGGCCTTTCGACCTGCCTCGGGATTTCCGAACGTGTGAATAATTCGGGCTTATTAAGTTAATGAAAAATAAGGAAAATATCAAGAGACCGGCCCCGGCCCGATGAGTCTGCCGGCCAGAAGCCCCGCGAGCAGAACCACCCAGCACGGGATGAGGACGATGTCCCCGATTTCCGTGTACGGAGGTGCCTTCCGGACGGGTGCCAGGGTGTCGGTGAACGTGGTCATGACGAATATCGGGGTCGATTTCCTGATGCGTCCGAGATGATCAACGGTCATGGAGACCCCGGTGTTCGCGGACCGGGCCACGGGAACCCTGTTTTCGATCGCCCGGAGCACGCAGGCGGCGGCATGCTGATAGGGCGCAGAAGTTCTCCGGAACCAGGCGTCGTTGGTTATGTTCACGAGGAGGTTCGCCCCCTTGCTCCTCATGGCCCGGGCGAGCTCGGGGAATATGGATTCGAAGCAGATCAGGGTGCCGATCCTGTGCGATCCCGCCTCGAATATCGTGAACTCCTGTCCCGCCGTGAAGTGGCCGCCCCCGAGGTCGACATCATTCAGGAAGTCGAACCGGTCCTCCCACGGTGTTTTTTCGCCGAAAGGAACGAGGTGGATCTTGCGGTACACTTTCTCGTCCATCGTGCCGTCCCGGTGAAACACGACTGCTGTGTTGTACGACTGATACTCCCCGCCGGCGATCTCGTAGTGAGGGCTTCCGAGGAGGAGGTCCGCATCGACCTCCCGCGCGAGCTCCGAAATGCGGGTCATCATGGAAAGATCGTACATGAGGTACGTGGGAAGGGCGGTTTCCGGCCAGATGACGAGATCGGTCCCGGGTACGGCCGCTTCCCGTGTCTGCTCCACCAGGAGTTCCGTGATGCTGTCCTGGTAGGCTGGATTCCATTTTGTGTCCTGGTCGAGCCCCGGCTGAATCACGGCGACTTCGATCTCTTCCCCCGATTTCGAACCGGCGTATCGATACAGGCCGTATCCGATCATCGCGAAGAACGAGATCACGACGAGTCCCGCCGGCAGGGCCCGGAACCTCCTCTGCCGAATCGCCAGGTAGACGAGGACATTCACTGCCGCGATCCAGAGCGAGATTGCATAGGGACCGAGCGTGTCGGCGATCTGAATCAGGAAGGGGAAGCCGGTGAGGGAGTAGGCAAGCTGTCCCCAGGTGAAAGCAAGCTCTCCCAGGCCGCGCAGATGTTCCAGGCAGACCCATGAGAAGGGCGCCACGATCAGGGCGAGAGCCCGGGACGTTTTCCGGAGGAAGTGGTGGATGATGACCCAGGCGACGGCGTAGGCGGTGAGATAGACCATCAGGAGCGAAAACCCGATCCACGAGAAAATGGAGATCCAGTACAGGAGCGTCAGGTTGTGGGTGAAGCCGAAGATCAGGCCGCCGGTGAGAGCCTCCCGGCCGCTGTCGCACCTGTCGAGGTAGAGGAAGAGCGGAACCAGGGCGAGAAAGGGCGGAACGAGGAAGTGGAACGGGGGAAACGAGAGCGTGAGCAGGAGTCCCGACAGGAGCGGGAGGAAGCGGCGGTTCCGGCGGAAAGGATTCATGTCTCACCCCTCAGCCGGGGTGTACCTCCGAGCCGTTCCCGGCCGATTCATAGATTGCATCGAGAACGTCGTGGAGAATGATCTGCTCCTCCAGCCGAGGAGGGGGCAGGTTCTTTCGAAGCACTTCTCCGAAGTACTCTATTTCGTGCCGGTATGATTCTGTGAAAATGTTCTCCCTGCTCTTCGACAGTTTCGGCGTGCGTTCCACCACCTTGTTGCCGATCGTCCTGTACAGGCAGAAGGGATCGAGGTGCACGGACCCTTCCGTGCCGTAGACCCGCAAGTAGTTGAAGCCGCTCTTCACCGCCAGGCCCCAGGACACCTCGATGAAGATGTGGACATCGTCCTCCGTCGTAATGGAAGAAACTCCGCCGTCCTCAACATCGCGGTCGGGGTGCTCTCTGTACGTAAACGCCTCCACGCGGCGGACCTTCGGATATCCGAGGAACCACAGGCAGATGTCGACGAGATGGATTCCCATATCCATAAAGGCACCTCCTCCGGACAGTTCCCGGGTGAAGGTCCACGGCTGCCGGTAGAGGGTGAACTTCTTCTTGATCCATCCCGTTTTCATGTAGATGACGCGGCCCAGCTCCCCCTGCTCGATTTTCGTCTTGATGATGGACGTATCCATGCGGAACCGGTTGTTGAAGGCGACGAGCAGCCTTACTTTCTTCTTCTTCGCCAGGTCGACGATGGCTCTCGCGTCCCTCCCGTTGAGAGAGAGCGGCTTTTCACAGATGACGTCTTTTCCGGAATCGATCGCGCGCGAGACGACATCGAAGTGCATGTGGTTCGGGACACAGACATCGATCACGTCCACACCGCCGTCACGGAGCATGTCGTCGATTCTGCTGTACACGTTCGGAATCCCGTATCGCTGGGCAACGATCCCGGTTTTTTCTTCGTCGACGTCGCAGAGCGCGGAGAGCTCCATCCCCCGCGTTTTCCGGTACGCTGGGAGATGAGCCACCTGCGCAATCGCTCCGACGCCGACGAGGCCGACACGTATGATCTCTTTCCCCATGGTACCTTCTCTTTACCTTTCGTCCAGTTTCTTTCCGATGATTTTATCGATCTTTTCGATGATCTTCTCCCGTTCCTCCCTGTTCGTCAGGGGCTTGAGGAACGTGTGGATGCAGTCCCCGAACACCTCGGACACCGCAGTCCGCACCAGGAGGCCGATGTCGACCTCATCCGAGGACAGGCCCAGGCGGGCTCCCCCCAGGGAATCTTCGTCTATCGCGAGAACGAGTTTTTTCTCGCCCTTCGAATACTCGAAGACCGTCGATTCGTGGATGGGCTCCGCAAGGTGGACATTCTGATCGAACCCGTCCTTCTCGAGCTTCTCCCTGAGGGCATGACTGAAGAGGTACATCGCCTCTTTCTTTCCCGTTATCTCGAATTTCCCTGCCATGATCCTCTCCGGTGGAAGTGATTACTTCTCTTCGACATACCTTCTTCCATCACCGCCTTTTCTGAAGATGTGGACGAGAATGATCGGCGCCATCAGTGTCGTGATGAAGGTCATCATCACCGAAACCCCGAAAATCGTGGTGTCGATGACACCAGAGGCGATTCCGACCCCGGCAACGATCAGGGCCACCTCCCCGCGGGGCAGCATGCCGATACCGATGCGGAAGCCGCCGACGCGATTGAAACCCACCGCCAGCGCCGGGAGGCCGCAGCCGAACACCTTGCTGATGATGGCAAGGATGCTGATGATGAAACCGAACAGAACCGCGGATTTCATGGCGTTGAAGTCGACGAGCATCCCCATGAGCACGAAGAAGATGGGAACGAAACCGTGATAGATGCCGCGGAGCGACTCTTCGAGACGCTCGGCGATGCCCGTCTTGGAGAGCGCCAGACCGATCATGTACGCGCCGATGATCATGGCGAGCCCGAACATCTCGGTGACCGCCGCGACCAGGAAGCACAGCGCCAGGGCGAGCACCATCGTGGCTCCCTCCGATTTGAAGGCCGTCAGCACACGCGCGATGGTGTTTGCCAGGAGAATGGAGACAGCGGTGAGCCCGAGCCAGAATCCGAACGCCTTGAGTGCGAGCAGGCCGATCGCGCCGGGCGACACGACACCCGCCTTCGCTATGCTCACCACGATGGCGAGAATGAGGATTCCGAGTACATCGTCCACGACTGCCCCGGCAAGGATGGTCACCCCTTCCGGAGTTGATATCTTCCCGATGTCGCTCAGGACTCTCGCCGTGATACCCACTGAGGTGGCGGTCATGATTGCTCCCATGAACAGGGCGACGGGATCCATCATTCCCTCTGCGAAACCGAACACGACCGTTGCCCAGGCACCGAGGACAAAGGGAAAGACGACGCCCCCGATGGCGACCACGAGCGCCCTGACGCCGTAGCGGAGAAACTGCTGCAGGTCTGTTTCCAGGCCGGCGATGAAGAGCAGGATCACCACCGCGATCTGCCCGATCACCCAGAGCTCGTTCGACACCGGGATCGTGGATGTTGCGGCTCCTTCCGCTGCGTGAGCGAGGGGAAAGAGGATGTCGAATCCCTCGTACATGCCGGGAATGGGGATGTGGCTGCCGAGGGCATACGGCCCGAGAACCATCCCGACGATGAGCTCTCCGAGAACGGCAGGCTGCTTCAGATACCGAACGAAGACCTCGGCGCCGATCTTTGCCGCGAAGAGGATGACGGACAGCTGCAGGACCAGATGTGTGGTGACTTCCAGTATATTGCTTTCATGCATCCGATTTCTCGGTGACGGTGGTTTCCGGCTGCGTCGATCAGGAGTTAATTCTATAGACCCGGAAGGAGCCTGTCAACATCTCCCGGGAAAGAGCTCCGCGATCTCCACGGCGTTGAGCCCGGCCCCTTTCCTGAGATTGTCGGAAACTATCCAGAGGTGGATACCCCGTTCGCAGGACCGGTCCCGCCTGAGTCTTCCCACGAACACCTCGTCACGACCGGATACCTGCCGGGGAGTCGGAGGATGCTCGCGGTCGGCGACGTACACGACGCCGGGTGCGTTTCTCAGAACTTCCTCGATCGATTCCGTGTCGAGCCGGTCCTCTGTTTCGAGGTACACCGCTTCGCTGTGGGCGTTGACGACCGGAACCCGAACGGTCGTCGCCGACACCATGATCCGATCGTCTCCCATGATCTTCGGTGTCTCGAGCATCAGCTTCTCCTCTTCGGTGCAGAATCCGTCCCCGAGGATGGAGGAGATGGCCGGCAGAAGATTGCACGAGAGAGAACCGGGACGGTCGGCGAGCGGTTCGTATCCCTCGTCTGCATCGCGCCGGGCATCCCGCAGGAATGTCTCCATGAACTCTTTCCCCGCCCCGGACGATGCCTGGTAGGTCGACACGATGAGACGCCTGACCGGTGAGAGCCGGTGGATCGGATTGATCGCCGTGACGAGCTGGATCGTGGAACAGTTGGGATTCGCGATCAGGCCCCGGTGATTCCCGGCGGCTTCCGGATTCACCTGAGGAACCACCAGGGGAACGTCCGGCTGCATCCTGAACGCCGATGAATTGTCGATGATGAGCGGGACCTTACCGCGAATCCCAGGTATCATGCTCCGCGCGACCCCGGCGTCGACGACGGAGAAGACCAGATCGAGGCCGTTCGTCCAGTCGTCGTCGACGTCGACGAGGCGGTAATCGTTCGCTCCCACTCTCACGACGTCCCCGGAGGATCTGCTGGAAGCGACGAGCACGAGCTCGGAGAAGGGAAACGGCCGGTCCTCGATGATCCTGAGGAGGTGCCGGCCGACGAGCCCGGTCGCTCCGACAACGGCGATTTTCATTGTCGACTCCTCCGTGCGGTGAAGGATTGACGGCTACTGCTTCGGGATGAGCTGCCCGTGCAGCAGATTCGACACTTCAGGGACCGACTGCTCGTCGATGTATGCGGTCACCGATCCGAACTCCTTTTTCATCCCGTATATGTTGAACGAGCGGTCGGTGAGGATTTTCAGCACCCGGCAGTACAGTTCCGGGAGATAGGCGTTCAGGCCGGAGACGATCGAGACCGATCCGCATCGGAACTGTTTCGATTCACCGTCCCCGAGGATGCGGCTCGCCGCTTCCCGCACGAAGCGGTGGCCGTGATCGTCCGGAACAGCAAGGGCGATGAAGAGGTGCCGGCCTACTCCGTCTTCGTCGGAGCAGTCGAGTATGAAATCGCGCACCTCGATGCCGCTCTCGGATATCTCATGGATGAACTCGAGGGCTTCATTCCGTGTCCGGTCGCCGTGGAGCAGGAGAGCGGAGAGCCCCGACTCCTGCATGATGCCGATGACGGGATTCGACTGCGGCTCGACCCGCTCGTCGATCTGCGTGCCGGCGGTA
>CAZMKB010000093.1:9490-11720 GCA_964566685.1 uncultured Gemmatimonadota bacterium
CCATCGCCTCCTTCTTGAGAATCACCCCGACCGTCGCCGAGAGGGCGAGCATCTCGTCGTAGGAGAGCCGCTCGTGCTTTCGTGCCCCGGGCACGACACCGGGATCGGCGGTGTAGACACCGTCGACATCCGTGTAGACTTCACAGACACTCGCGTCGAGGGCCGCGGCGAGCGCGATCGCCGTCGTGTCGGAGCCTCCGCGCCCGAGAGTGGTCACCTCCCTGGTCGTGCTCACACCCTGGTAGCCGGCGACGATCACCACCTTGCCCTTTTCCAGCTCCTCCCTGATGCGGGATGCGCGAACTTCGAGAATCCGCGCATTCGTGTGCGTGTCGGTGGTGATGATCCCGCTCTGCGAGCCGGTGAATGAGATGGCCTCGTGGCCGAGATCATTGATGGCCATGGCCAGGAGCGTCATCGAGATTCTCTCTCCGACCGAAACGAGCATGTCGAGCTCCCGTCTCGACGGGGCGGCCGAAACCCGGTGGGCCAGCTCAATGAGCTCGTCCGTGGTGTTCCCCATCGCCGAGACGACGACAACGAGCCGGTTGCCGCGTTCCTTCCGCCGGATGATCTTTTCCGCGACCTTCTTCAGGCGCTCGGGGCTCTCGACGGAGCTCCCCCCGTACTTCTGTACGATGATGTTTCCGTTGACCGTGTTCATAGTTTTCCGAGCCGGTGAACCGCCTCTTCGAGCCGGTCATCCTTCAGAGTCAGAGCGAGACGGACGTACCCTTCCCCGCCGGCTCCGAAGCCGATTCCGGGAGTCAGCACGATGCCGCAGGTCTTCAGGACCTGCCTGCTGAACTCCATCGAGCCGACTCTCCCGGGAGTCTTCAGCCAGAGGTAGAAGGTGGCGGATGGTGCGGCGATTTCCCAGCCGGTTTTCTTCAGCCCCTGTACCATCAGGTTGCGGCGCCCGGCGAAGGTTTCCCTGTTCCTGGCGATGTCCGCCCCGCAGTTCTCGAGAGCTTCGATGCCCGCCATCTGGATGGCGGGAAAAACGCCCGAATCGACGTTGGACTTGATTTTCAGGAGGCCGCCGACGAGCTCTTTCCTCCCGACCGCGAAACCTACTCTCCACCCCGTCATGTTGAACGTCTTCGAAAGCGAGTGGAATTCGATACCCACGTCTCGCGCGCCATCGACGCCGAACAGGGAGGGATGCTCGTACCCGTCGAAGGTGAGCATGGCGTAGGCGGCGTCCTGACAGAGGATGATGTTGTGCGCCCGGCAGAACGACACCAGGAGCTCGAGGCCCTCCCGGCCGATGACGGCGGCTGTGGGGTTGTTCGGATAGTTGATGAAGAACAGCCTCGCCTTTTCCGCGACCTCGGGCGGAATGCTGCTTATGTCCGGCAGAAAACCGTTCTCTTCCCTGAGCGGAACGGGGTACGGTTTGCCCCCGGCGAAAATCGTCGCCGGAGAGTACACCGGGTAGGCGGGATCCGGACAGAGGGCAATGTCCCCGGGGCCGACGAAGGCGAGGAACGTGTGAGCGATCCCTTCCTTCGATCCGATCAGGACGACGATCTCGTTCTCCGGGTCGAACGAGATGCCGAACTGCCTTTCGTACCACCCGGCGATGGCGCGGCGGAAGGGCTCGATGCCGGCGTAGGGAGGGTACCGGTGGTGCCTCGGGTCGCCGGCTTCCCTCCTCAGGCGCTCGATAATGCGCTTTGGGGTGGGAAGGTCGGGGTCTCCGATTCCGAGATCGATGATGTCCCGACCGAGCTGGACCTCCGCTCTCTTCATCTCACCGAGCTGGGCGAATATGTAGGTGGGGATGTCCAGGAGCCTCTGAGCGTACTGTACATCCATCGGATCAGTCCTTTCTTTCCGGTTCGGACTTCTGTTCGGAGAGCATGTCGGCCATGCCGTACCATCCCTTCCCCTTCCCCGCCAGGAAGCGTGCCGCGGCGAGCGCCCCCGCCGCGAACGTGGACCGGTCGTGGACGGAGTGGTTCAGTTCGAGCGTTTCCCCGCGTCCCGCGAGAACGACCGAGTGCCTGCCGGGAAGATCGCCGAGCCTGAGGGACCGGATGGGGGAACTTTCTCCCGCTCCGGTCCCGGCCGCGCCGCAATCCCGGAGAATCCCCGAGAGCATGAGAGCTGTTCCGCTCGGGGCGTCTTTTTTCGCCGTGTGGTGCATCTCGGTCACCGCCGCGTCCCAGCCGTCCGGGAGGGCAGCGGCGACGGCGCGAAGCGCCGCACTCATGAGATGGATGCC
>CAZMKB010000094.1:0-11508 GCA_964566685.1 uncultured Gemmatimonadota bacterium
TTGGGGTCGAAGTCCGACCCACCCTTGCCCCCGCCCATAGGCAGCGTGGTTAGCGAGTTCTTGAGGATTTGCTCGAATGCCAGGAACTTCAGGATGCCCAGGTTCACCGAGGGGTGGAACCGGAGGCCGCCCTTGTAGGGGCCGATGGCGCTGTTCATTTCGATCCGGAATCCCCTGTTCACCTGGACGTCGCCGTTGTCGTCGACCCAGGGCACGCGGAACATGATCACCCGCTCGGGTTCGACGATCCTTTCGAGGATTTTGGCTTTTTTGTACCGGGGATTCTTCTCGATGAACGGCATGAGTGAGCTCGCCACTTCGAGGACCGCCTGGTGGAATTCCGGCTCGGCGGGATCTTTCGCCTTTACCATTGCCATGAATTCGTTCACGGCATCGGACATGTCTTCCTCCTCATTTTCGAAACAATCGACGGGAAAGGGAGTTCCTTTCACAGGAACCTGCTGCGGATTTTGAATAGCGTGAAATATAGGGGCCGAATGGTAAATGTCAACGATTTTCCCCTCTCGCGGGGTCCGGCGGCGGGCGTTTCACCCGGCTTCCACAGCCCGTGTCCGGCCTTCCCAGAGGCGCTCCTGCATTGACCTGCCGCGACCGAGTCGATATATTCTGGTAGGTCGATCCCGACCCCGGCCTGCCGTTTCACGGAGGCCGTGCGAGGAGAACGAACTGCCTGAAATGTGGCTACGATGACGAAGAACAACAGCTCTCTGAACGGTTTCCAGAAACGCACTTCGGTCTTCCACGCCCTCATGCCCTTCAAGGTGCGGGAAATCCTCCTGGTTTCGAGCCTCTACGATGCGTACATCATCGAGGAGGAGGGGCTCATATCGGAGCTGATCATAGGACAGTACCGTCATCTCCTCCTCACGTCGCCGCCTCACGTTACACGGGTCCGGTCGGGCGAGAAGGCTCTTACCAAGTTGAAGGAGCACCACTACGATCTCGTCATCACCATGTCCAAGAACATCGGCATGGATCCCTACGAGTTCGGTTCGAAGATCAAAGACCTGCACCCCGAGCTGCCCGTCATCCTTCTCGCCATCGGATCGGATGACGTCAGGCTCGTCGAACAGGAATGGCGGAAATCCGGCATCGACAAGGCCTTCTTCTGGACCGGCGACCCGACGCTCTTCCTCGCAATCATAAAGTACGTCGAAGACTCCGTGAACGCCAGGTACGACACGATCAACGGCGATGTCCGCATCCTCATCATGCTGGAAGACTCCGTTCACTACTACTCCATGCTGCTGCCCATCCTCTACACGGAGATCGTGAGGCAGACGCAGCGCTCTCTCTCGGACGACCTCAACGAGATGCAGCGACTCCTGACCAGGAGGGCCCGTCCCAAGATCCTCCTCGCCGAGACGTTCGAGGAGGGGGTGGCCCTCTTCGATCAATACAAGGAATACGTGCTTGGTATCTTCGCCGACGTCACCGTGGAGCGGGGCGGGAAGGAGGATCCGGAAGCGGGTTTCGAGTTCGCCCGGCATGTGAGGGGGGAATCGGAGTTCACGCCGCTCCTCATCCAGTCTTCCGACCCGGGCAACAGAAAGACGGCGGAGTCGCTCGGGACCGTGTTCCTGAACAAGAATTCCCCGACCCTGATCCAGGAAATTCAGAGCTTTTTCCTCAGCCACCTCGGATTCGGCGACTTCGTGTTCCTCCAGCCGGTGAAAAAGAAGGGGAAGGAGGGGGAAACCCGGTCCGTGATGGAAGAGGTGATCGAGATCGGCCGGGCCTCGAACATGACGGAATTCGTGCAGAAGCTCCAGGAAGTTCCGATCGAGTCCATCCAGTACCACGCCGAGCGGAATCACTTCTCCGACTGGTTGTTCGCACGGTGCGAGTTCAGACCCGCCCTCGAGCTGCGTCCGAAGCGTGCCTCCGATTTCACGGATCTGGGTGCGGTCAAGAAGCACCTGCTCGAGGTGTTCAACGAGAGCAGGAGGGAAAAGCAGCTGGGTATCATCTCCGACTTCTCCCAGCAGCAGTTTGAGTTCGACTCCTCCTTCACCCGCCTGACGGGCGATTCCATCGGGGGGAAGGGCCGGGGGATCGCCTTCATGAGGAAACTGCTGGTTCGCTACGACCTGCAGCAGAAATATCCTGGCATCACCATCACCGTACCGAGCACCGTCGTCCTCGGTACGCTCGAGTACGACCGGTTCGTCACCGACAATGACCTGTGGAAGCTGATCGAGCGGGAGGACATCACCGACCACGAGATCGCGGCCGCGTTTCTCAGGAGCAAGCTCGACAGGGAGCTGCGAGGAAAGCTTTCGAAGCTCCTCGACCACTTCAGAACACCGCTGGCAATCAGGTCGTCGGCGCTCCTGGAGGACTCCCACTACCATCCCTTCGCCGGTCTCTACTCGACGTACATGCTTCCCAACAATCACCGGAACAAGGACGTCCGCCTGAAGCAGCTCAGCCAGGCCATCAGGCTGGTGTATGCGTCGGTGTTCTTCAGGGAGGCGAGGTCGTACATCGACTCGACGTCGGCGAATCTCGAAGAGGAGAAGATGGCCGTCATCATCCAGGAGCTGGTGGGAACGGACTACGGTGGCCGTTTCTACCCGGCATTCTCCGGCGTGGCGCAGTCGTACAATTTCTATCCGGTCTCGCACCAGAAGAGCGAGGACGGGATCGTGAGCGTGGGGGTGGGTCTGGGGAGGACCGTGGTCGGAGGGGAAAAGGTATTGAGGTTCTCACCCCGCCATCCCTCCGTCCTGCCGGACTTCTCCACCACCGAGCGCATCCTCAGGAACTCGCAGCGGGAGCTCTACGTCCTCGACACATCCGTGAAGGACTTTCAGCTGTTCGAGCAGGACGACGTCACGCTGAAGAAATTGAATGTCACCGACATCCGGGAGGACGGCACCCTGGATCTCGTGGCGAGCACCTACGACAGAGACGACGGCATCATCCGGGACGGGATACCGGGTGAGGGTCCGGTACTCGTCACCTTTGCCGGCGTTCTCAAATACGAGCAGTTCCCCCTCGCTTCCATCATCAGGGACGTGCTCAAGATCGGGAGAGGCGGAATGGGTTCGCCGGTCGAGATTGAATTCGCCGTCGACGTGAACGAAAAGAGGGGCCTCCGGCCGACCTTCGCCATTCTGCAGCTTAGACCGCTGTCACGTTCCTACGAGCTCTGCGACGCCGAGTGGGGGGAGTGCTTCGAGGAGAACGAGGCTTTCATCACTTCCGAGACGGCGCTCGGAAACGGCATCATGGACTCCATCCGGGACATCGTGTACGTCCGCCCCGACCGTTTCGATCCGGCGAAAACCCTGGAGATCGCCGAGGAGGTCGGGCGTCTGAACAGTCAACTCGCCGGATCTCGATCCCCCTACCTCCTGATCGGCCCTGGCAGGTGGGGAACCCAGGACCGCTGGCTGGGCGTGCCGGTGCGGTGGAGCCAGATATCCGGCGTGGCCGTCCTCGTCGAGACCGCGCTCGAGGATTTCAACGTCGAACCTTCCCAGGGAACACACTTCTTCCACAACATCGTCTCACGGGGCATCGGCTACATTAACACGACGGTGAACTCGGACACCAGTCACATCGACTGGCCGTGGCTCCAGTCCCTGGAGGCGAACCGCTCCCTCGAGTATGTCACCCACGTGAAGCTCCCCTCACCCCTGACCGTCAAGATCGACGGCCGCTGCGGGCGGGCCGTCGTGGAAAAACCATCCCCCTGAATCGTCACAGGCCCAGGGAGTTCAGGTAACCGTCCACATCCAGTTCCCGTCCGGTGGCGCGTCGCAGCTTCTCCTGCCAGGGTGAGAGCTCGCCCTGCTCCCAGCAGTTTCGAATCAGCCAGGGTCCGACGTCGTCGTCGAACACGTACCGATCCCCGAAGCGCTTCTCGAGCGTCTCGTGAATCTGCCAGGCTATGACGTCGGCGATCGCATAGTTCTGAATGTACAGCGGGTAGGAGACGTAGAGCATGCTCGCCAGCGGCACGGTCATCGACGGATCGGCTTCGACGAGCAGGTACTCCTCCTCCAGCGATGCCATGATTTCACCGGCGTCTCTGTCCGGGTCACGGTAGAGCTCCCGCTCCATGAGAAACGTGATCAGGCTGAACCTGACCGCCGCCGGGGCAAGGCGCCGGATGGTTTCCGTCCGCTCCGTGAACTCGGCTTCGCTTGCGCCGGTGTAGCGCTCCAGCCACCGGGGATTTCTGGTGAAGTTCGCCATCGTCTCCGCCATTCCCTCGGCCCAGGCCGGACACTCGTTTCCCATGCACCACTCGTACCCCTCGAGCACAGGAGAGTCCGCCCGGGTGAACATCCACTGGAGGCCGTGTCCGAGCTCGTGCATTCTGTCCGGGAAAGGGAGGATGGGAAGCACAACGGCACGAAAATCCTCCGGGATTCTGATAGCGAAACCCTGTCCGCCGATCCCCGCCGGCAGCTGTTTCTCGACGAAACGAAGGGGGAGTTCATCGTAAGAAATACCGGTGTTCTCGATGGTTTCCCGCATCACCGGTCCGAAGGACTCCTGTTCCAGCTCCAGGTCCCTGTTCGCCTCCATGAAACCACGAACGAGCGTTCTCACATCGGTGTGATCGATCGTGTCCTTCCCGGTTTCTTCCATCGTCAGCCGGACGAGCCGCCGGTACGGTTCACGGGTTCTCGACTCGAGCAGGGCGACCCACTCCTCGATCCAGCCTTCTCCGACCTCCGTGACTTCGAACACCAGCCCGGCATAGTCGTCGTACCCGATCGTCCGGGCGCGGTCGTTCCTGAGCCTGATGAGATCGAGCGTCATCGACTCGAGCTCTTCGGCGGATGGCCTCCCGGCCGTCGAGTACTCCTCCGCCAGCCAGGTTTCGAGGTTGCTCTGAAGGAGAGAGATATCCTCCGCATAATTGACCTTTGCAGCCGTGAGGATGTTCTTCCACAGCTCGACCCGTCGCGCGAGCGCCCTGTCGGTAAGGGAATCGGTCCGGGAGGCGCAGTGCGCAATGACGGTGCGAAGCGAGTCCTCGGAGAAGAGCTCTCCGAACCGCCGGTAGTACGCCGACTGGTCGGCTCCGCCTTCGCCGGTGTAGAGGTTCCAGATGGCACCACCCAGATCGACACAGATGTCCTCGAATTCTTCCTCTTTCACATCGAGGTAAGCCCGAAGTTCATCCTCGGACGGTCCGGGGACGCCGGGCTGCCGGCAGCCGCCGGTCACCGCCACCGCCATCGCCGCCAGGAAGATCATCGTCACCTGTCGTCGGTGCATCATGAGAACACCTCTCCCAGTGGAATGAAATCGCCCCGGAATGAATGTTCCGGGGCGGAGACTCTCCTGACGGGATGCTCCCGCTGCCTCAGGAGGATCGGGACACTCCTGTCGTGCCGGTCGGTACAGGCTGCCTGGTGGACAGCTTCCGGCCGTCGACGATCACTTGACTGCCTTGTAGCCGGCGACGCCGGCCATGACACCCGCGGAAGCGACTTTGCCGTCCGATTCCAGGTCCCGGAGAAGCCGGGCGGCCTCTCTTCGCTTGAGCCCCACGGCCTTCCCGATGTTCGCGGTCGTGTCGACGCCTTTTCCTTCCAGATTCATCAGGTAATCGAGAATCTTCTGTTTGAATTCCTCGTCCGACATGAGTCCTGCCTCCTTGCTGGAACCTTGCTGATATCTCATCTTTCCCGGGGTTCGCACCCCTTCTCGAGTGCATCCCTGCCTCCCGGTCCTGAAAATACACGAACTCGGAAATCCTGTCAACAACATCCGGCCCGTACGGCTCAGGGTCCGACCCGCCTCCCGCCCGTGGCCGCTCTCGTCCCCGGCGCCTTCCCCTTGCAAACGCCGGGATATTTGTTTATGGCTATACGGGATGCTTCGACGGGCTTCACGCCAGTCGCACCTGCCGTCGGCCGGGCGGGACGTGCGGAGCCTCCCGCGGGCCGATCGTGGACCCGGTCGGTCCCTCGAGCCGGCGGAAGCGAAAGGAGATCCGAATGGGAATGAGAGAGAAGATCGACGAGTTTCTCGGGGGAAAGAGGCTTGCGATCGTCGGCGTATCGCGCAGCGGAAAGAAATTCGGCAGGAAGGTCTACGAGGACCTCGACCGGAAGGGGTACGACGTGGTTCCCGTCAATCCCGCTGTCTCCGACATCGAGGGGAAGACCTGTTTTCCGAGTCTCACGGCCGTTCCCGGGTCCCTCGACGGCGCCGTTCTCGTCGTCCCCCCCGGTGTGACGGAGAAGGTGGTCAGGGATGCCGCCGGCGCCGGCGTTCCACGCATCTGGATGCAGCAGGGCTCGGAGTCGGAAGAGGCGATCAGGTTCTGCCGCGAGAAGGGGATCGACGTGGTCCATGGTCACTGTGTCATGATGTTCTCCGAGCCGGTCGGTTCGATTCACCGGTTCCACCGCTGGATCTGGAAGATCCTGGGAAAGCTGCCGGATTGAACGTGAATGTGAAAGGTGGAATACGTACCGTATTCTTCGATCTCGACGGCACGCTGTCCGATCCGAGCGAGGGGATTGACGAAAGCCTTTCCTTCGCACTGGAGAAGATGGGTGCCCGGAACGCCCGGATCGACGACGTCCGGCCCTTCATCGGACCCCCGCTCCAGGACACGTTCTCCTCGCTCCTCGGCCGGGCTCTGCTGAAGGAGGGCACCCATCCCGGCCGCGTCCTCATGGTCGGCGACAGGGAACACGACATCCTCGGCGCCCGGTCGCAGGGTGTCGACGCCGCCGGCGTGCTCTGGGGATTCGGGACGAGGGAGGAGCTCGAATCGGCCGGACCCCGTTTCCTCATCGAACGGCCGGAGGATCTGCCGGGGGTCATCCGCACTTTCCGGGAGGAGGGGGACGCATCGTGATCATACACGTCGACATCCTGGGGCTCCCCATGCTCGCCGACGCCCTCGGGGCAAGGCGGCTCGATTTGGAGATCACGGGGGGCGGGCTCGGGGAACTCCTGGACGCACTCGCCGCGCGGGGTGGAGGGACGGCGAGGAATATTCTCTTCGCGGACGACGGCACCTTCGATCCCTCGGTCCAGGTCGTGGTGAACGGCAGGCGGTTCGTGTCGCCCGGTGAGACTGTCGAGCTCGCCGACGGCGACACCGTGACCATCATGATGCTCGTCGGCGGCGGGTGAGCCTCCCTCTTCCTTGATATTTTTCCCTTCCTGCAGTATTTTACAATCCTCAATCAGCGAGCTCACTTCATCTTTCCAGTCGAACCGCCTGATCAGGAAGCTGTGATGACCGGTGGAAACCGAGAACACGGAGAACCTGATGCTCATCCATGCGAGGAAATCCGACAGGGCGGAAGAACGCTCCAGCGAAGGAGAAAAACGACATGCTTCTGAAGGACAGGGTAGCGATCGTCACCGGCGGCAGTCTCGGCATCGGAGCAGCAATTGCCAGGGACCTCGGAGCCAGCGGAGCCTGGGTGGCGCTGAATTACCGGCGCCACGACACGGAGGCGAAGAAGGTGGTCGAGGAGATAGAGAAGCTGGGAGGCCGCGGCATGGCGCTCAAGGTCGATGTGGCGAGTTTCGCGGATGCCCAGAAGATGATTTCGGATGTCAGGGAAGAGTGGGGCAAAGTCGACATCCTGGTCAACAATGCCGGGATCAACCGGGACGGCGTCATCTGGAAAATGACCGAGGAGCAGTGGGACGAGGTGATGGCGGTGGACCTCAAGGGATACTTCAATTTCGTGCGGGCCGTCGCTCCGCTCTTCAAGGAGCAGAAGAGCGGGAAGATCGTCAACATCACCTCGATCAACGGCCTCCGGGGCAAGTTCGGCCAGACGAACTACTCAGCGGCGAAGGCCGGGATCATCGGCTTCACGAAGGCCGTGGCCAGGGAGCTGGGGAGGTACAGTGTCAATGTCAACGCGGTCGCTCCCGGCATGATCTTCACCGAAATGATGAAGGATCTTCCCGAAGACGTCATCAAGAAGGCGCAGGACGAGACCGTGTTCGCCAGGCTGGGCGAGCCCGAGGAGGTCGCGAAGGTGGTGACCTTCCTCGTGAGCGAGGCCTCACGGCACATCACCGGTGAGGTGATCAAGGTCGACGGCGGTCAGTACATTTGAGCGGACCGTTCACACGTACCGCATCCCGGGTGTTACGCTCGGGGAGCTCTGAAAGGGACGCAGAAGACAGCTCATCACCAGGATCCGAAGAGGTGAAATGACATGGAACTCAACGACGTGGTCGCAGTGAGCGCGCTCAGGACCCCCATGGGAAGGTTCGGGGGCACACTCAGAGACATGGCGGCGTACGACATCGGGGCGGTGGCGGTGCAGGAGTCGCTGAAGCGGACCGGCATCGAGCCGGACGCGGTCGACGAGGTCATCCTCGGCAGCTGCCGGCAGGCGGGCAACGGTCCGAACCCGGCGCGGACTGCCAGTGTGCGCGGCGGTGTCTCGAAGGAGGTCCCCGTTCAGACGATCAACATGGCCTGCCCCTCCGGCATGAAAGCGCTCCAGCTCGCAGCCCAGGCGATCCGCCTGGGAGAGGCGAACACCGTCCTGATCGGCGGTTTCGACTCGATGAGCACGATACCCTACCTCCTCAAGAACGCACGGTGGACCGGCTTCAAGATGGGCGACAAAGTGATCCAGGACGGATGGAGCGACAGCATCGACCCGATCTGCAACATGGGCATGGGTGTCACCGCCGAGAAGCTCGTGGAGAAGCACGGGGTGAGCCGGGAAGACCAGGACCTGTTCGCCTACGAGAGCCACATGAAAGCCGCAAAGGCCTGGGAGGAGGGGAAGTTCGGGGAGGAGGTGGTCCCGGTGGAGGTACCCCGGCGGAAGGGAGAACCCCTCGTGTTCGACCGGGACGTGATCTTTAGCGAGGACACGACCACCGAGAAGATGGCCAAGCTCCCTCCAGTCTTCAGGAAGGACGGCTCCGTCACGGCCGGCAACGCCTGCGGCATGTCGGACGGGGCGGCCGCGATCTTCGTGACTTCCCGGGACAGGGCCGAAGCGCTCGGTCTCACGCCGCTCTTCTCCGTCGTTTCCATCGCCCAGGCGGCGGTCGATCCCGAGTACATGGGAGAAGGGCCCGGCATCGTGATTCCGAAGGCGCTCGATGCTGCCGGCATGTCCATCGGGGACATGGATCTCATCGAGGTGAACGAGGCATTCGCCGTTCAGGTTCTCGTCAACGAGCGCACCATCGGGTGGGACAGGTCGAAGCTCAACGTCCACGGTGGAGCGATAGCGCTGGGACACCCCACCGGGATCAGCGGAGCCCGCATCATCGTCACGCTGTACCACGCACTGAAGCAGGCGGACGGTGAGGTCGGCGTGGCGGGTATCTGCGGTGGAGGAGGCGTCACAATGGCGACCGTCATCAGGCGCGAGTCCTGATTCATGTGAAGAATGTGAGGAGGTCGATACGATGAAGGAGTACAGGCACCTCGCCCTGAAGGTCACCGGTCCCGAGGCCAGGCTCACTCTCGACAGGCCCCCGCTCAACGTGCTGAACCTGGAAATGATGGAGGAGCTCGAGAGCGCCCTCTCGGACATCGAGGGTGCGGAGGGGGCCCGGGTCCTCGTGCTCGACGCCCGCGGCAAGGCGTTCTGCGCGGGGGTGGACGTCAGGGACCATATGGGCGAAGCGGTGAAACCGATGCTCGATCTCTTTCACCGCGTCATCAGGAGGCTCTGGCACTATCCGCTCCCGTCGATCAGCGTGGTGCGGGGCGCGGCGCTCGGCGGCGGATGCGAGGTGGCCGTGTCCTGCGATTTCGTCCTGGCGTCGGAATCGGCGACGCTCGGGCAGCCGGAAGTGGCGGTCGGTGTCTTTCCGCCTCCCGCGGTTGCCCTGTTTCCAAGGCTCTGCGGGCTGGCTGCCGCAAAGGATCTCATCATGACCGGCCGGATCGTCGGCGCCGACGAAGCGAGCAGCCTCGGTCTCGTCACGAAGGTGGCGGCGGAGGAAGCACTCGACATCGAAACCGCCGGGCTCGTCGAGCTCCTGTCGGCGAAGAGCCTCCCGGTGCTCCGTCTGGTCCGAAAGGCGATCCTCTCATCGGTGGATCCCCCGCTCGACGAAGCGCTGTCCCGTGCGGAGTCGATCTATCTCGAGGAGCTCACCCGGCTCGAGGATTCCGAGGAGGGGCTCAAGGCATTCACCGAAAAGCGAAAACCGGAGTGGAGAGATAGATAGCCCGGATTGTTCATACGCTTTCGATTTTGGCGGCCAGCAAAGAGCGTCACGTGAAAGGCGAGGGGGTAGTCATGAAAGCAGCTGTGTACCACGGATCGGGAAAGGAACTCGAGATAGAGGACGTGCCGGTCCCCGAACCGAAGAAGGGTGAGATTCTCATCAGGATCGCGGCGTGCGGCGTGTGCCACACGGACCTCCACTACATCGACCACGGCGTCCCGACGTTCAAGAAGCCGCCGCTCATCCTCGGCCACGAAGCGGCAGGGACCGTAAGCAGGATCGGCGAGGATGTCGAAAACCTCTCGGAAGGCGACCGGGTTCTCGTCCCCGCCGTGCTCTCCTGCGGGATGTGCCCCAACTGCCGGACCGGCCGCGAGAACATCTGCGAGCACGGCATCATGTTCGGCAACAACGTCGACGGAGCGTACGCCGAGTACATGACTGCTCCGGCGAAGGACGTGTTCCTCTTTCCCGAGTCGCTGCCGCTCGAAGAGGGGAGCATCATCGCCGATGCCGTGACGACGCCGTTTCACGCGGTGGTCAACCGCGGCGAGGTGAGGGCGGGTGACCGGGTGGCGGTGTTCGGCTGCGGCGGTGTCGGCCTCAATGTCGTACAGATTGCAGACGCCGTGGGCGCCACCGTCATCGCCGTCGACATCCTCGACGAGAAGCTGGAGTGGGCGAAGAAGCTCGGCGCCTCCATCACGATCAACCCGCAGAAGGAAGAAAAGCTCGAGAAGGCGATCCGGAAGGCCACCGGCGGAGGCGCGGACGTGGCCTTCGAGGCGGTCGGGATTCCCGACCTGATGACCAGGGCCTACGGATCTCTCAGAAACGGCGGGAGGCTCGTCGTCGTCGGATTTTCCGCCGAGGACATGGCCCTGAACGCGGGAAGGATGATGTACCGGGAGATGGAAGTCAGGGGTTCCCTCGGCTGCCGGCCCGTCGACTACCCCCGGGTGATCGCCCTCGCGGCTGCGGGGAAGATCAAGGTCAAGGAGCTCGTGACGAACAAGTTCCCGCTGGAGGACATCGGCAAGGCGTTCGACCTGCTGCGAAAGGGCGAGGGGATCCGCTCCGTCGTCATCCCCTGACCCTTATTCCGGTACCGGGCGCCGGTCCGCCCGGAGGCCACGGCCCTCCGGCGGCTGGCAGCGGCCGGGGAGCGAGCGGTCACACACACGAGCGAGAGGTCTCCCTGTGGAGCGCAGGATGAAACAGGACACGTCAACCGTATTCTATTCCGGCAACGAGGCGATCGCCCGCGGCGCGTACGAATCGGGCGTGCAGTTCGCCGTCGGCTACCCCGGAACCCCGAGCACGGAGATT
>CAZMKB010000095.1:0-11501 GCA_964566685.1 uncultured Gemmatimonadota bacterium
ACGCCGCCGATGTCGGCCAGCGGGTCTCCCTCGACGGCGACGATGTCGGCGAAGAATCCCGGCGCCACCCTGCCGATCTCGGTCTCCATTCCGAGGAGCGCCGCCCCGCCGATGGTGGCAGCGGCCAGAGCTTCTCCGGGAGTCATGCCGGCTTCGACGAACCACTCGAGCTCGCGCGTGTTCCGTCCGAACATGGTGAACAGCGCATCCGACCCCATGGCGAACGGCACGCCGGCTGCGAACGCCCTCCTGGCGGTCTCGAGGTTACGCTCGATGTAATCTTGAAGCCCCGCGATCGCGTCCGGGCCGTAGCCGTATTCACCGGCATGGTCGATGTAGTACTGGTTGTGATCGACGGTCGGGACATAGAAGATTCTCTTTCGCGCCATTTCCTCGATGGTCTCGTTGTCCATGCCGGTGGCGTGCTCGATGGAGTCGGCGCCCGACCGTACGGCGGCACGCGCCCCGTCCGGGCCGTACGTGTGAACCGCCACGGGCTTCCCCTTCTCGTGCGCTGTGCTGACAGCAACTTCGATCTCCTCGTCGCTGAAGGTCTGTGTCCCCGTGACGTCATCGGCGCTCCCGGTCGAAGCGAAAAGCTTTACCCAGTCGGCTCCGGCTTCGATCTCCCGGTTCACCACCAGGCGGACCTCCTCCGTCCCGTCGGCGAATCCCCACTTCGGGAACCCTTTTCCCTGCCGGCCGACGAACCGGGTCGCGAGAAGGGGATAGCCCGAGACCTTCATCCGTGGACCCGGCATCTCTCCCCGGTCGATCAGGTCGCGCATGACGATGTCCATCCGCTCACGGGAGACAGGATCGAAGGCCCCGAGGTCGCGCACTGTCGTTATCCCCGCCTGGAGCGTCTTCCGGGCGTTCTCTGCGGCGAGTGAGACGGTGGCGGCCGCCTCCCTGCTCTGCCACTGATGCCATGGGTTCGAATCCGGGGTGCGGTCCCAGTAATAGGTCATGTGCGTGTGGACGTCGACGAGGCCCGGTATGCCGGTGAATCCCCGGAGGTCGATCATCTGTATCCCCTCCGGCACCGGCTCGTCTCCCTCCGTCACCCGGATGATCCGTTCGCCACGGACGATGACCACAGCATCGGAGAGCACCGCGCCGGATCCGTCTATCAGGGTGCCGAACCGGATTGCGACGGTTTCACTCTCAGTATGGTCGTTGGGATTCATGTCTGCAGCTTTCCTCGTTTCTTTCGGACGGAGGAGGTAGATGTTGTCGCGCTCGAGGAACGTCTCCGTCCTGAAGATCTCCCAGCCCGCCTCGGCAGCCTGCTCCTCGAGAACCGACGGGGCGGTGGTGTGCGACTCCATCTCCGGCACCTTGTCCGGATCGTGGTCGACGATCGCGAGGTACCCTCCGGGACGAAGGTCCGGAAGAATGTTCCCGAGGAGCACGACCGGCCGTTCGATGTGATGGTAGGTGTTGATCATGAACACCATGTCGAGGCTCCCGTCCGGGAAGAGCGGATCGGTTTCTTTCCCCCGGATGATCTCGACATTGTCGACCGAGTCGCGCTCGCAGCGCTCCCCGAGGTACTCCGGCTTCCCGCCGTCGATGTCCTCGGCGTAGATCTTCCCCCCGGGGCCGACCCGGTCCGCGAGGTGCACGGTGTAGCGTCCCCTCCCGGCACCGATCTCCCCGATCACCATGCCCGGTTTCACGCCGGGCGGCTGCCACCGGTTGTGCCGCTCTTCCCAGGCCTCGGGGTCGGAGCAGCCGAGCTCATCCGGTCCGGTAAAAAGCAGGAGGATCAGGGGCCAGAGGAAGAGCTTCCCCCGCCCGGGAACGAATCGAAATCTGCGGTCGCTCATTACCTCTCCCTGGATCTTCACCCGCGGATGGCCGTCCATTACCCGGCTGCGGTTGATTCCGGAAATCATGCTCCGTGAACGGACCTGTTCGAGCGTTGTCTCATCCTATAATACGGGTGACGGATGGTTTTCACAAGAGCGGGACGGGGGGAGAAAAGCTCCGGAGGGAGGGTTCGGAGAGGACGGGATCGACGGGGAGGAATTGGGAGAAAGGGATCGAGAGGATGGATTCGTCAGGAAAAGAAAGCGCCGGAAACCGTTCGGTTTCCGGCGCCTGTTGTCAGGCTCACGTCCCCAGTCCTCACCGGACTCGGTTTTTCTCCTGCCCTGACCTCTGAATTCGTTGTCTTATTTCCCCAGCTTCGGTATCTCGGTGACGATCGCGTCCCAGTGGCCAAGCGCGTGGGAACCGGTGACGCTCATGATCTCATCCCGTCTGCTTTCCTCGGGAACCTGCTTTTTGAAGAGCTCCTGCATCTTCTCGTCAGCGGCTTCCATCGCTGTCAGGTTTTCATACTCCGTAACGAGCAGAAGGTTCCAGTCTGGACCCCAGAAGTGCCGGAAGACTCTGACGCTCTTGATCTCGGGAATCTCCTTCTGGAGCGGCGCGAAGTGTTCCTCCCAGTTCTCGAGCACCTCGTCGATCTTGTCGAACTCGATCTTCCAGAATGATATCGCGAAAATGTTGCCCTCGTCGTTCTCCTGGGCGGCGAGAAGAGACGCCGTCGTTGCGAGAAAGAGAACCGTCAGTACGGCGACGCTGAAACGCATGCGAAAGGTCTGCATGTTGTGCCTCCTTGCTTCCCTCAGTGGGAAAAGAGATGGAGCCGCGTGCCTAGTGCTGCCGGGGATCACATGTCGCCCTGCCGATTCCGTCCTGCTGCGGCCTCGGACGGCTGGAAACGGACCGACGGCGAGCCTCGGTAACAAGGAGGTGATTCGACATTCTGAAAAGAATTGTCAAGGGTGTACGGTTTGTTCGAGGGGTAAGGGGGATGTGCCGTCAGGTGGCTGGTGATAATGGTGAGCTTCCAGTTCGAAATCGTATGAAAACTCCGGCTAGAGGCCGATCGAGAGGCCGATCCTCAGGGGGGAATCGCCCCCGAACTCGTGGTCGTTTCCAAAGATCACCAGGGGCACTTCCGTGAAGAGGTTCGTTCGCGAGCCGAGGCCCACGGACACCCCGCCGCCGAACGTGATGGTCGGTCCCGAGCCGCTCAGGGAGTCGAACGAACCTTCGGCATCCCGCCACCACCAGGTCCATCCGAACCCGGCGAAGCCGTAAGGCGAAATCCTGCTGTTCCAAAACGGTGACCCCTCGAGCTCGAGGAGGGCATGGACGGTCTCGCGCCCGGAGGACTCCAGGGTGATCCCGTCCTGGTGCTCCACCCGGTACGGGATGTGGACATAGTCGAGCCCGGCGCTCCAGGCGAAGGCGGGTTCGCCGTCGAACCGGTCGGACAGTCCGGCCCCGAGCTGGAATCCCTCCTCGAAGAGAAGAGGGCCGGCGCTCACGAGGAAACGGGGGCCGGTCTGACCGCCGGCATCGCCCGGCATCGCGAGTGATGCAACGAAGAGGAGCCCGATTACCGTCGAGTTTTTCATCTTCTCTTCCTCCGTTCCGTGAGGCGGCATCTTGATTCACGGTCCGTCCCTGCCTAAGCTATGTGGGCAAAAGCATGCACGGTCCCGGTCCGGCTTCGTCTCGATGTCCAAGCTCAGGACCCGATGACGGAACAGGCGACGCCCCGGCCGTGCTTCCGCAGGGAGGAGCGCATGAGTGAAAAGTACAGCCGGCTTCGCGGATTCCTCCAGGATCGGCCCGCGAGGGAGGGGCTTACCGAGGCCTACCGTCACGTGCGACGTTTCACCCTCAGCCTCTGCGAGCCGCTCGAGACCGAGGACTACGTGGTGCAGACCATGCCCGATGTGAGCCCCACGCGCTGGCACCTCGCGCACACGAACTGGTTCTTCGAGACGTTCGTCCTGCGGGAGGCCTTCCCCGGCTACCGGGAGTTCCATCCGCAGTACAACTACCTGTTCAATTCATACTATAACACGATCGGCAGTCAATTCCAACGGCCCGACCGGGGTCTTCTCACGAGGCCCACCGTCGCGGAGATCATGGAGTACCGGGCCGCGGTCGACCGGAGGATGGAGGACCTCTTCGCACATCCCGACGAAGGAATTTTCGGGCGGTTTCTGTTCGTCGTCCAGGTCGGGCTCCACCACGAACAGCAGCACCAGGAGCTCATGCTCACCGACATCAAGCACGTACTGGCCTTCAACCCGCTGCGTCCGGCCTACCGTGAGCCGGGTCCGGACCGGCGGACCGCGGGACCGGCGCCCGCCGGCGATTCGCCGGAGGGGGGATCGGTTCTCCAGCTCTACGGGGACGTCTGGGAGTGGACCCGGAGCCCCTACACGCCGTTCCCGGGATTCCGGCCGAACGACGGGGCGCTCGGCGAGTACAACGGCAAGTTCATGTGCGGCCAGCAGGTCCTTCGGGGCGGTTCCGCCGCGACCTCGGTAACGCACGCGCGGCCCACCTACCGGAACTTCTTCTATCCGCAGCAGCGGTGGCAGTTCGTGGGATTCCGGCTGGCGAAGGACGCGGACCGCTCGTGAAGGAATCCGTCCTTCGAGATCAGGCCGGGATCACACATGCGTCCGTCGTGATCGCATCGATCCTCCTCAGTTGATAAGACACGGCCTGCCTGCCGCTTATGAGCAAGCGGCATTCCGCCCGAAAAGAGTCTCGTGACGAAAAAAAAGAGTAATTCATACTCTTGTTACTTGACCGAATGATGTAATGTGTGGTATAATAGGCGCACGATGAATGAGAAGTTGCCTCTTGATATTGGTAATATTCGTTACTATATCAAGGCGTGCTTCGTGAGGATTGTACAAATTACCACAAGTCGCGGGAAGGTGGATAGTGTACATCCCGCATCGCGCACAGAACAGGAGGTTCCGATGAAACGAATGCTGTCGATCATAACCCTCGTCATGCTGCCGTCCCTGGTTGTCCTTGCCGGCATCAGCTGCTCGAGCGGCACATCGACGAATCCGATGAGCGGGGAGAACGCCGGTGCCATCTACGACCCCTCGCTCCTCGACGAGATCGACGTCATCGCCAAGGGTCAGGACATCGAGGATGTTCTCCTCGCCGGCGGAGGCGGCACCTGGACCGGCGACGGCATCAGAATCTGCAAAGGATTCTTCGGCGACAACGTCGTGTGCATGTTCACGGAGGTCACCTGGCGTGTGGTGGTGGTCCTGCGGGTCCTTGATGAGAACGGCGTCCAGAACATCGAGATCAAGGATACGTTCCCCGCCGAGTACGAGGTGGAACGTTACGTCACCACGATGGGCGATGCCACGGTTGAGCCGGTCGGTGGTGGGAACAGCGCGACCAGGGTCGAATGGGAAGTCGAGGACCTCGCGTACGGCGAGACGGCGCGGCTCGTCATGCTCATCAAGACCCGCCTGAATCCGGCCGGTCACCAGGAGTTCACGAGCCCCGGCATCTACGACCTGAATCCTGGCGTGAATGCCAAATGGGACTGGCTGGGTGACGATTACGAAGTGGATGAAATACTCCAGCTCCAGGTGGAAGCGATAGAGTGCGGTGACTGAGGCGGTTCACCAGGTGCGAGTCCTGCTCTCCTGAGCAGTCTCCGGGTAGTCCTGCTGATGTGAGAGGCGCAGGATAACCGGACCGGAAACGGTGTAAAGCGGAAAAGGGAGCCTTCGCGGGCTCCCATTTTCCATGAGACTCCTGCTCGAAGTCGTCTGAATAATTCGAACTATAGGTGTTTTCCCCCGAAACGGTTCTTCAATAGAGAAAAGGGACGAAACGCCGTCTCACCGACCGCCGGTAGTCGTCGTATAACGGGAGCTTCTCCGTGAGAGCCCGTTCCTCGAACCGAGCCTTCCGGTCGAAGAAGACAGTGAGCACGACACTCGCGACCGCGTGGGAGATGCTGACCTGAAAGACTGTCCAGCCGGCGACGGTGAAGAGCATTCCTCCGTAGATGGGGTGTCTCACCAGCCGGTACGCTCCGCGCTCGATCAGGCGTGTCCCTTCCCGGGGCACCGGGAGCGGAGTCAGTCTGCGGCCCTGGGCGATGATGCCGGCTGCGAACATGATGAATCCCGCGATCATGAGGAGACCTCCCGCCGTCCGGAGCGTGGTCACGGCACCGTCCGCCGGGTGAGCCCGGAGGGAAGCGGACCAGGTCGGGACGAGGAAGAACCCGAGGAAGAGGATTGCCTGGACGATCACCCACCAGGCTCCCGTTCCGGTAAACAGGCCTTCTCCGCCGTCCGCGTGCTCGCAGGATGTCCGTTCGAGGGGCATGAAAGTATATCCTTTCCCTGTCTTCTCCGGCATTCGTGCCGCCCTCGAGTTAGTAACCGGGAACGGTGCTGTCAATGCAGGACCGCTGACTCCCTGGGATTTCGAGGTGGGGTTTTCGGACCAGGTGCCCACCCTTACATGGAGGCCGAAAGTGAGCTCTCGCCGCGGACGAGAGAGACGAGCGTGATCTCGGACGGCACCCCGATGCGGATCGGAGGCCCCCAGTAGCCGGTTCCCCTGTTCACGTAGATCCATCCCGATCCGTGCCGGTGGAGCCCCTTGATGTAGGGCTGCTGGAGAGCCACCAGCATGTTCCAGAAAATGTACTGCCCCCCGTGCGTGTGACCGGACAGCTGGAGATGGACACCCTTGCCTTCGGCGGAATAGATCTGGCGCGGCTGATGGGCCAGGAGAATCCGCACCGCACCGCCGGGCGCTCCGGCGAAGGTCGCTTCCGGGTCAGGCCGGTGGCTCTCGAGAAAATCGCCTCCGTACCAGTCGGTGATCCCCGCCAACACGAGAGTCCCTCCGGTTCTTTCGATCAGCCGGTGTTCGTTGAGGAGCACGGTGAAGCCGAGCCGGCGCGCCTCGTCGGTCCAGGGCAGCACACCCGAGTAGTACTCGTGGTTGCCGGTGACGAAATAGCACCCATCCGGAGCTCTGAGACCCGCCAGCGGCGCGACGTCGTTTCTGAGCGTCCTCACCGATCCGTCGGCGAGGTCGCCGGTGAAAACGACGGCGTCCGGTTCCTGGCCGTTCACGACCTCCTTCACCATTTCGGACCAGTCCCTGGTGATCGTGGGACCCACGTGCATGTCGGAGATCTGTGCGATACGGTATCCTTCGAACACGGGCGGCAGCCCCTCGATCGGCACCGACACCAGCTCCACCGCCGGCCTCCGTCGTGCTTCGTAGAGCCCGTAACCGGTCAGAAGACCCGAGGTCGAGATGATCGCGGCGTTGACGGACTTGGCGATGAACCGGCGCCGGGTGGGGTCGAAGGAGCCGGGCTCCTCTCCCCGGCCGGAGGCGATCCGTCGGGCAAGACGCCCCACCGCCCGCAGTGCGGCCCCGGCGGCCCTCAGGAGGTCGTTGAAGACGAGGAGTACGAAGACGAACGAGATGAACCCGAGGAAGGTGAAGCCCATCCAGCCGCTCGCGCGTCCCAGCACTTCCAGTTCCGGATTCCGCATGAACAGGAACGTGAGCGGAAGAACGAACGGCACCCCGAGGAAGAGCACCCAGACGAGTCGCTTCTTCCTGCCGCTCATCCGCAGAGGCGAGATGACGCGGCGCCCGATGTAGGTGAAGGCGGCGAGGAGAACGGCTGTGACGATGAGGAAGAATGCCATGTCGAATCTTTCCGGTGTGTGTCCTTCGCGGTGTGTCCTTACTGGAGATGTGCTTTCTGCTCGTGCATGATCACCACACGGTTCCGGTACTGCTTCGCCTGGTACATGCAGTAATCCGCTTTCTCGATGAGGCTGCGGATCTTCCTGTCAGGGTCGTCGTCGAGCCGGGTGTGCGAGATACCGATGCTGACGCTGACGGGGTGCAATTTGCTGCTCTCCTCTTCTATGCGGCGTCTGATCTTCTCTCCGACCTCGAGCAGGTGCGCGTCGTCGACCTCCGACAGGTAGACGAGAAACTCGTCGCCTCCCCAGCGAGCGACCAGGTCGGACCGTCGTGTGATCTCCGAGAGCAGGGCCGCGGTGAGCTTCAGCACGTCGTCGCCGGCCGTGTGCCCGTGTGTGTCGTTGACCTCTTTCAGGCTGTCGATGTCGATCATCATCACCGCGGTGCTGAAGTCCTTCCGGCGCGCCAGGTGCGCGAGCGGCAGAACGGCCTGGAAGAAGCCCCGCTTGTTGAGCAGGTCGGTCAGCGGATCGGTGTGGCTCTGCAGCTGCAGCTCCCGGTTCTCGAGGAAGACCCGGTAGATGGTCTCGCCGAGGAGCTTGAGCTCGGGTGAATTGCTGAACCGCTCGAGACCTTCGAAGAACCTGGCCAGATGGGCGGAGTAGGTGTCTTCCTCACCGCGCTCCTCGAGGAGACTCCGCATGAAGTGGAGGATGTAGGCGAATTCCTTGTTGAGCATGTAGAATTCGACGTGACAGGCGATGGCGAACGCGCTCGTGGTGTCGACCGGGCGTTGTCCCTCTTCCATGAGCCGGTCGATTCTCTCGTTGACGTCCTCGATCTGGTCCTTCACCCGCTGCAGGCTCTCGAAGATCTGGGGGATCACGCCCTGCTTCGCGAGCGAGAGCAGATACGACCAGTGCTCGACATGTGTCCGCTCTTCGTCGGACATTCCCTTCCAGAATTCCCGGAGGTCGGGATTCTCCGCGTCCTCCGAGAACTTCCTGTAGAGAGAGACCGCTCGCTTCTCGATCTGTATACAGGTCTCGATGATTTCGGTGATCAGGGGATCAGTGTTCATGCCGTGCCCTCGGGGGCCGCGTGTTAGCACATCGACTCCCGTTACGAACAAAGCAGGATGCATGAAGTGTCATCCGGCACGAAGCGGATGTCAGCCGGCACATCACCGCCGAAGTTTTCTGAAAATGCTATATCATTGTTTATAGCACGTTTAGAGCCGATTGTCAACAGGAATCTCGCGGAGTGAGCCCCGGGCTCAGGGGAGCTCCTCCCGGGGCGAGGCGAAAGAAAATCATCAGTACCAGCGCCGGTGATCGTCGATTCTCTCGTAGGTGCCGCCGAAGACGAGGTCCTTGACGAAGTCGCTCGTCAGGAAGTCGTAGGGGAATCCCGCCTCGATCCTGCTGACTTCGTCCAGGCGCTCGAGCTGCCCGCCGGTCAGGGTGACGTCGAGGCAGCCGAGGTTGTCCTGGAGCTGCTTCACGGTCCGGGCTCCGATGATGGGAATGATGAGGCCCGGCTGCTGCCTGACCCAGCTGAGCGCGACCTGTGAGGGGGAGACGTCCGCCTCCTGTGCGACTTTCACCACCTCACCGGCAATCTCCAGGTTCTTCTCGTTCACCATGTCGAACTCTTCGGCCCGGTTTCCATCGGGTTTTTCTTCGGCCGTCTTCTTGTACTTTCCGGTCAGAACGCCCGAGCCGAGCACGCCCCAGGGGGTCACCGCGAGGTCGAGGGCCCGTGCCATCGGGAGGAGCTCCCGCTCGACGCTCCTCTCGACGAGGCTGTATTGGATCTGGAGCCCCACGAACTGTGTCCATTCCCGAAGCTCCGCCATGGTGTTCGACCGGGCCACCATCCAGGCCGGTGCGTCGGATATGCCGACGTAGAGTATCTTCCCCGCCCGCACCAGATCGTCGAGAGCCCTCATGATTTCATCGGGAGGTGTCATGTAATCCCAGGCGTGGACCTAGTAGAGGTCGATGTAGTCGGTGCCGCGGTGAGCAGGGCGCGAAGCGGAAACTCTTTTCGCCCGCAACCGTTCATCGGGCGTTCTCCGTTTCGTAGACGATGCGGCCGCCGACGATGGTGGTGACGACCTCGGTGGCGGCGAGCATTTCGTCGGGCACCGTCATGATGTCCTGCGAGAGGACGGTGATATCGGCGAGCTTGCCCGGCGTGATCGAGCCCTTGATGTCCTCCTCGAAGGCCGCGTAGGCGGCGTTCATCGTGTAGGAGCGGAGGGCCTCCTCCCGGGTCATGCGCTGCCCGGGGAAGAAGACCGAACCGTCGGGGAGGCGACGCGTCACGGATGCGGTGAAGCAGGCGATCGGGTCGACGTCCTCGACGGGCGCGTCGGTGCCGTTGCTCACGATGGTCCCTGCGTCAATGAGAGACCGCCAGGCATACGCACCCTCCTCCGCCCGTTCCCTGCCGATCCGCTCGATCACCCAGGGGCCGTCGGACGTGCAGTGGATTCCCTGCATCGCGGCGATGACGCCGAGCCGGGAGAACCGGGGAATGTCGGCGGGAGCGACGTGCTGGGCGTGCTCGATGCGCCAGCGGCGGTCCCTGCCGTCCGGGTATCCGCCGAGGACACGCTCGTAGATGTCCAGGACCTCGTGGACGGCCCGGTCGCCGATGGCGTGGATGCAGAGCTGGAGGCCGCCGGCCGCGGCGATACGGGCCACGTGTTCGAGGCTGTCGACATCGGTCGTGTTGATGCCGGAGGTGGAGGGCAGGTCGGCATAGGGTTCGAACAGCCAGGCGCCGTGTGAGCCGAGAGCCCCGTCGATGTAGCGTTTCACGGCACGGACGGTTAGGCGGTTGTCGCCGTAGCCGATCAGGGGAAAGCGCTCGGAGTCCTCCTCGGCCATGGTGGTGTCGACGCCGATCATCACCCAGAGCCTGAGCTCGAGCTCGCCTTCGTCTGCCAGTTTCTCGAAGAGCCCGATCTCGCGGAGCGTGGAGCCTGCGTCCTGGAAGCTCGTGACGCCGTTCGACAGGCACTCCTTCGCCGCGAGCCGTGCGTACCTGCGTGCCGTCTCCTCCTCGAAGCCCGGGAAAGCCAGAACGGTCACGAGCCGTTCGGCGTTCTCTCTCAGCATGCCGGTCGGCTCGCCTCCGGAGCCCCTGACGATCTCGCCGCCGGGGGGATCGGGGGTGTCGCGGTCGATCCCGGCGAGCTCCAGTGCCCGGGCGTTCACCATCACCGCGTGGCCGCTCGCGTGGGTGAGGAGCACCGGGTTCTCCGGCGAAACCTGGCTCAGCCCGTCGTGAAGCGGCAGCCCCTGGTGGCTCGGCCGCGGGGGACGGTCCCACTTCTCCTGGTGCCAGCCGCGGCCGACGATCCAGGTTCCCGGTTCGGCCCGGTCCGCCGCCATCCAGACCCTGACGACGATCTCGTCCCAGGTCCGGGCGTTCGTGAGGTCGAGGATGGTCTTCGAACGGCCGAGACCGAGGAAGTGAGCGTGACTGTCGATGAAGCCGGGTACCGCCGTCCGCCCGTCGAGCTCCACGAGCACCGTCGCCTCTCCGATGTAGTGCTCGATGTCCCCGTCGCTGCCGACCGCCGTGATGCGGTCTCCCCTGACCGCCACCGCTTCGGCCACGGGCCGGCTCTCGTCGACGGTGACGACCTTTCCTCCCCGGAGCACCAGGTCGGCGGGTTCGACGTCCTTTCCGCAGCCTGCCGCGGCGAGGATGCAGGCGACGACCAGGACCGCCGCTCCGACCCTGAACACGATCTTCTCTTGCATGTCCGCCTCGTTTCTGAAGTGACAGCCCGCGGCCGCCAGGATCGGAAAGCGTATGAATAATCCGGGCTGGTGTCCCGTCCGCTGCTATTGTCAACGTACTCCTGGGACGGAACACCAACGATTATCCGGATACTACTCGCCGTCCGGCACGATGTGAATATTCGCCCGCCG
>CAZMKB010000096.1:0-11457 GCA_964566685.1 uncultured Gemmatimonadota bacterium
ATCGTCCGTCCCTGATCGGCGATGGCCCGGGTGATCGCCTGCCTGATCCACCAGGTGGCGTAGGTGCTGAATTTGTATCCTTTCTTGTAATCGAATTTCTCCGTCGCCCTCATCAGGCCGCTGTTTCCCTCCTGTATCAGGTCGAGAAACTCGAGGCCCCGATTGAGATATCGTTTGGCGATGCTGATCACCAGGCGGACATTCGCTTCTATCATGGAACGCCTGGCCTGGGAGATCGTGGTCTCGAGACTCCCGATCCGGGAGAGGAGCGATTTCAAACGTGCCCGGCTCAATCCGGTGCGGTTCTCCGCATCCGTCACCGTGTCCTCGGCCTTCCGTACGGTCTCGAACAGGCTGAGCCATTCACGCGTATCCAGATCGAGGGTCCCGGCAAGCTTCCGGGGAAGCTTCGGTTTCGTGTTTTCCCTGTGTTTTTCTGCCAGTCCTGCCAGCTTCTCCGGGGATATCTGCAATTCGTCGCTGTAGTGATCGATTTCCCTGGATGCCTCCTCGAGCTTCGTTTCAATTTCCTTGATCCGGTCGATGATTCGATCGATCTGCTTCTGTGTCAGATCGAGGCTCTTGATTTCCCGCATGAATCTGTTGTAGTTCCTGCGAATGTCCGTCCTGTCCTGTCGCTTCTGTTTCTTTCCCCCTTTTCCGGAAATCTTCGCCGCGTTGATCTTCTCGTAGAGCCGTACGATTGTCCTGATTTTCCTGACGATCCTCTTCTTTTCACTTTCAATATCGTAATCATCGCTCAGGGCTTCAAGCTCGACATCGACGACCTCGTCGAGATCGATCTTGCCCTCCGACAGACCGTCGGCGATCTTCACGAGCTCTTCGATCGATGTACGGGACTTGAAGAGCGCCTCCTTCAGCTGGAGACGACCGGACTCTATCTTTTTCGCCAGGTCGATTTCACCCTGACGATCGAGGAGAGGTACCTTTCCCATCTCGAGGAGATACATCTTGATGGTATCTTCCGACCGGACCGCCCTCTGCTCCTGCCTGCTCTTCCTGGTCTTGATGTACGGGGAGTCCCAGTACTCCTCTTCGGACTCGACGACTTCCACGCCGTAATCGGAGAGCTTGTCGATGAGCGCCGTCAGTTCGTCTGCATCGGTCACGCCCTCCGGAATGATGTCGTTCAGGATCTTGTAGGTGAGAAAACCCTTCCTCTTCCCAATTCGTATGATCTCTTCGAGCAGTTTGCCCGTCAGCCGTCCTGGCATTGACCCTTCCTCGCGCTATCCGACATCCTGGTCACTGGGAAACAGCGACGAGAGTTCTCTCGTGAGCTCGTAGAACTTCTTTGCGAGCTCGTCCGCCCGGCTCTGCTGTTCGGCGCCTTTCAGCGTCCGGAGGCTCTCTGAAATCTCGCTGAGATTGCGCTTGATCCGCCTCGCCATGAGTTTCTTCGTACAGTCCTCGAGCATCTTCCCGGGATTCTGCAGGACTCCCTCATCCATGACGATGCTACTCACCACGGAATGGCGCTCGGGCTCGATCTCGTTCATGACGAGGTCGAGAACAGGTCCCTTTTCTCCGGAAAGCTCCTTGATGATGCGGAAAATCTCCCGGAAGTCCGGGTTGATGAAATCGTTCTCCTCGAGCTTCTCCAGAGCCTCCCGGAACAGCTCGGCCTCGCACCGGTCGGTGAGAAGCAGAAGCAGCAGGTACCGCTCGGTGAGATCGTGGATCTTCCGGTCCGCCTGCGATATTTTCACGGAGGTCGTTCGCCCCCGGCGTCTCTGGCCCCGGCGAATCTCGACCTCGCGGGACATCACGTTCAGCGGAACGCCGAGCTCCCGGGAACACCGCTCGAGGTAGAGATTCAGCATCAGTTCGTTCTCGATGCCGGCAAGAGAATCGACGACGTGTCCCACGGCGGCCCGCTTGCCTTCCACGGTCTGCATGCTCCCCTTGTCGCGAAGAATCGCAATTTTCGCATCGACGATGTCCTTCGATTCGCTCACGAGCTTTTCGATCGTCGCGGAACCTTCCGAAGAAACGACGCTGGCGGGATCCTCTCCCTGCGGCAGTTCGACGTACCGGGCGACGGTTCCCGTCGCGAGAAGCAGATCACCCGCCCGGAAGGCCGCTTTTCTTCCTGCACGGTCGCTGTCGTACATGAGGTACACCGTGTCGCACATCTTCGAGATCAGGCCCGCCTGCTGCTGCGTCAGGGCCGTGCCGAGAGGTGCGACCACATGGCGGCAGCCCGTCTGATAGAGTGCCAGGAGGTCCATGTATCCTTCGACCACGATGGCCTCCCGCCTCGACCGGATTTCGTTTTTTGCGAGGTGGAAGCCGTAGAGATTCCGCCCCTTGTTGAACACCGGTGTCTCCGGGCTGTTGATGTACTTCGGCTCCCTGCCGTCCGCGGACCTCCCGCCGAAGCCGATGACGCGTGAACGGACGTCCATGATCGGGAATATGATGCGGTTTCTGAAGAGGTCCTTGAGCTCTCCTCCCTCCCTCCTCCTGAACACGAGACCCGATTTCAGGAGGAGATCCTCGGTGATGTCGTCCCTGTCCAGCAGGCTGGTTATCTGTTTCCAGCGGATCGGTGCGAAGCCCAGTTTGAAGTCTTTCATGCACTCGACGCTGATCGACCGGGAAGCCAGATACTCTCGCTGGCTGCGTCCCACCTCGTCGTCCATGAGGAGCCGGTGGTATGCGCGCATCGCCAGCTCGTTGACCCTGATGACATGATCCCGTTCATCGTCCGATTTTCTGTCCGCCGCCGGAAGATCCACCCCGCACTGTTCCGCGAGAGTTTCGAGGGCTTCCGCGAAACTCGAACCGGTTATTGAGGTGTAGAACGTGAGAATGTCCCCCCCCTTGCCGCAGCCGAAGCAGTGGAAGATCTGTTTTTCCTGACTCACCGTGAAAGACGGAGTCTTTTCGGAATGGAAAGGACAGAGACCGACGAAGTTCTTCCCGGTTCGACGCAGCTCGACATGGTCGGACACCACATCGACGATGTCGATACGGCTCTTGATCTCCTCGATGATCTCCGGTGGTACCATGCGTGCCGCCATCATCACACCTCGATTACCGTCACCCCGCTCCCGCCCTCCCAGGGCCTGCCCATGCGGAAGTTCTTCACTCGCTTCTCCTGCTGGATGAACCGCTGGACCTCTTCTCTCAGGGCCCCGGTTCCTTTACCGTGGATGACCCTGATGATACTCAGGCCGTGCAGGAGCGCCGCATCGATGCACTTCGAGAGCTCGAAGCCCACTTCGTCCCGGGTACAGCCTCGAAGATCGAGGGAGTCGGTCTGTTCATCCACGTCCATCGTGACCGAGGTCGCACCGTGTCCGCCTTTCTCCCCCTTCTCCCTCTCCCGTCCAGAGCCCGGCACCTCCTCGATCCTGTGCAGTGAAACCCGGAGCGATTTCCCGCCGACCTCGACGTCGATCTCTCCCCGTTCGGGCTGGACACCCGTCACTCGCCCGATGATGTTCATGTCCACCAGACGGACGTAGGAGCCGGGATCGGGAGGGGTTTTCCCTTCCGCCGATTCTCTGCCCGGCTGTTTCCGAGCGTGACGCATGAGCCCCTCGTCGAGAACTCTCCGGGCCCGGTGCACGACGTCATCTCGAGCATGAGATTCCCGTACCCGGCCGATCTCCTCTTCCAGCTCTCTCCTGGCGGTCAGGTACGTCTTCCTCGATTCCTCCCGGAGCTTCTCCTCCATGCGGGCGAGCTTCTGTTCATACCACTGTGCCTTCTCTTTGAGCTCCTGCGAAATTCTCGCATACCGTTTTTCCCTGATTTCGAGATCCTGCACTTTCCGGTCGAGCGATCTCTTCAGCGCGTCGAGCTCGCCGAGCAGCTCTTCGAGGGCCACACCTTTCGAATCGAGGTACGATGTCGCTCTGTCGAGGACATCCGGCGGGAGACCGAGGCGCCTGGCGACGGCGAGCCCCATGCTCCTTCCGGGAAGCCCCTTGCTGAAGACGAACGTGGGTTCGAGCCTCTCGGGATCGAAGGAGAGGGAGCCGTTCACGAAGCCGTCTTCCTCGCCGGCGAGCCCCTTGAGCTGGGTGTAGTGAGTAGTCGCAATCGTTCTGGAGCTCCGGTCATTCAGCTCCTCAAGGAGGGCCCGGGCGAGCGCTGTTCCCTCGACGGGATCGGTCCCGACACCGACCTCGTCCAGGAGAACGAGCGAGTCTTCTCCGGCACGGCGGAGGATGTCGATCAATCTGACGACGTGCGAGGAGAATGTGCTCAGGTCCTGTTCTATCGACTGCTCGTCCCCGATGTCGATGAACAGGCCGTTCGGATAGGGTATGACGGTTCCTTGTCGAGCCGGAACGTGGAGACCGCACAGCGCCATCAGGACGAGGAGCCCGAGCGTCTTCAGCATGACCGTCTTCCCGCCGGCATTGGGCCCCGACACGAGAAGCGTCTTCTCGTTTTCACGGAATTCGAGATCGAGCTCGACGAGATCTTCCTCGTTTCCTTCCGTGCGGAGGCGCTTCAGGAGGATCGGGTGCCTGCCGCCCACGATGTTCAGCCTGTTCCCGGCGTCGATGACCGGATGACAGCACTTCCACTCGAGAGCGCACCGGGCCCGGGCCAGGAGAGAGTCGATGCGCACCGTCGAGCCATAGGCCTCCCGGAGACGGGGGGCCTCCGACGTGGCGAGTCTGGAGAGCGACTCGAGAATTCTCGTCTTCTCCCGCTCGATCTCGATCTCCGTCTCCTTGAGCTCGTTGTTGTCATCGACGATGGATTGCGGTTCGACGAACACCGTCTGGCCGGTCCGCGACCTGTCGTGGATGATTCCCGGAACGCTGCGCCGCATGTCCGACCGAACGGGCAGAACGTAACGTCCGTTCCTGACCGTGACCGACGTGTCCGGAGAGTGAACGGTTCCACCGAGCTCCTGAGACATTCTCTCCATCGAACGGACGATCCGCTCGCGGATTTTCCGCAGATCGGTGTGGAGCCTCGCGAGAAGCGGTGAAGCGTCCTCCCTGATACCGTGCTCCGGGTCGATTGCCTTTTCGATCGAGCGAACCAGCCCGGGATCCGGTCTCTCTTCTCTTTTCGATCGTGTTTTTCAGCTGCAGATGATTTTTCGCCAGTGCGCAGAGGACCGTGAGGTCGCTCTCGGAGAGGAGAACGTTTTCGAGGCCGAGCTTCTCAAAGACGAGACTGTGCCCGGGAAGAGTGCGGGGCGGCAGTGCGGCGTCATCCGTGATGAGATCGCGTGCTTCGCCGACGAGGCCGAGCTCCTCTTCGACGCGTTCCCGGTCGGGAAGAGGAGAAAGCGAAAGCACCGCCTCGACGGCTGCGGGAGACTCGGTGAATCCGGCGATGTGCGAGAGGACTTTGTCGAGCTCGAGAACCTTGAATGTCGTACTTTCCATGATTCACTGAATCGGGATAAATCGATATGAAGGCTCTGGCATCGTGGTTCTGTTCATGGCTTCTGAGACAGAGTACCGGGATAGCAGTGAGCGGGGCAGCATCCTTCCCGGGTGGCGGACAGGGAAAGCGTTTCAGTGCTCCGGTCGCAGGGTGCTCACGGTGACTTGCACCCGGCGTTGAGACGGTCCGGCAGGAGAATGCCGGGTGGGAATGCAATCCGGAATGGCGGATACCATGACCGTGCTCATGCTGATGTCGGTCTCACGGACACACGAAAGCGGGACTCGCTTTCGCACTCGTCGATAAGTCCCGCTTCCCAATGAACCATCTGTCGATTTGCCCTGTTATATGAATTCTCAGAACCGTGGAGATTCAGGAAGAACGACGCTGCTTACGCCGTGCCGCGCTCAGTTTTCGCTTTCTCCTCTCACTGGGCTTCTCGAAATGGCGATGCTTCCTCAGATCAGACAGGATGCCGGCTCGCTCGCACTTCTTCTTGAACCGCTTCAGCGCCTTCTCAAAAGACTCATCGCTGTTGACAATAACCTCGGTCATTCAGGAATCGACCCCCTTTGCGGTAGAATATGAATCGACAGCGGGATTCTCACCTCGCGAGAAAGAACAGAAAACCCCGCTCCTACAATATAATACGCAGGTTGTCTCCCGTCAAGTTCTCGTGTCCGAGACGGTTATCCCGGCGGCCAGCCGAGCTTCCTTCCTCCGAGAATGTGGGCGTGGAGGTGAAAAACCGCCTGCCCCCCGCCCCTGTTACAATTCACAACAAACCGGTACCCCTCGTCGCTGAGCCCTTTCTCCTTCCCGAGCTCCTTCGCAACGAGCATGATCCTGCCGGCGAGGTCCACGTCGTCCTCGTCCAGGTCGTTCAGGGTCGCGATGTGTTTCTTCGGTATCACCAGAAGATGAACAGGTGCCTTAGGATCGATGTCCTCGAAACCCAGGATGTCATCATCTTCGTACACGATCGAAGCCGGAACCTCCTTCGCCACGATTTTACAGAACAGGCAGTCCATCACTCCTCCTTTCGGGTGGGCGGTGCGGGAGACGCTTACCACTGATTCCGCAGTGCCCTGATCGCCGCCACAGCCGCAACTGCCGCGGTCTCGACCCGCAGTCTCGCCCGGCCGAGCGAAACGGGTTCGAAACCGCACCTGATCGCTGCATCTCGCTCCTCATCGGTGAATCCCCCCTCCGGTCCGAGGAGGACGGTGTACTCCGGATCCCCGTCCATCCCGATCGCGTCGCCGACCGGCATCCGTCCGGCTCTCTCATCGAGGAGAATCCGGACACCGCCGGCACGGTCCTGCTCGAGGAATTCGGAGAGCGGCGTCGTCCGGGAGATCACCGGGAGGTGGGTACGCTTGCTCTGTTTCAGTGCACCGACGGCGACCTGGCGCAGCCGCCCGGTGAGCGATCCGCCGGAGGCGCCGCGGGCATGCACCGGGAACCGCAGCGTGGCGAGGGGTGTGATTTCACGGACACCGAGCTCGGTCAGCTTCTCCACGAGCCACCTGAAGCGTTCCCGCCGCGCGAGCCCCACGCCGACCCTGATGACGAGCGATTCGGCCGGCAGGGTGACGGCTTCTATGATCTCGCCGCCGACGTACCTGCCGGTCGACCGGATGCGGATCCGGAAGACCGTCCCCTGTCCGTCGGAAGCCCGTACGACGTCCCCCTTCCTGACCCGCATGCTCCTGGCGATATGGCGGGACTCCTCCGCCGAGAACGTCACCTGTCCACGGGCGGATCGGGGGTCGTGGAGAAAAAAGTACGTATCGTCTCTATCGTGGATGAGATCACCCCGAGAAGACGTCCTTCACCTTGCTCCAGATGGATCGTTCTTCGCGTTCACTGCGGGCGCGTTCGTACTCTCCGAGCTCTCTGAAGATCCTCTTCTCCTCGTCAGAGAGGTTCTTCGGTGTGACGATGTTGACGCGGACGACCTGGTCGCCCTTCCTGCTGCTGTTCAGCCTCGGCAGCCCCATGTCCCTCATCACGAACCGCTCGCCGGCCTGGGTTCCGGAAGGAACGGAAAGCTCTTTCTCACCGTGGAGTGTGGGCACGTCCAGCTTCGTTCCGAGCGCGGCCTGGCTGAAGGTGATCGAGACATCCAGGACGATGTGATCGCCCTGTCTCAGGAAGAGATCGTGCTCGGCGACATCGATGAGAACGATGAGATCTCCCCGTTCTCCCCGGCGGACGCCGGCGCTTCCTTTTCCCCTCATGGTGATGAAGTTCCCGCTGGCGACACCTTTCGGAATCTTCACCTTCACGGTCTTCACCTGTTTCACGCGACCCTCGCCGCCGCACGAGTTGCACGGTGAATCGATGACCACTCCCTCTCCGTCGCACCGCGGACAGGCGCTGACGCTCACGAACTGTCCGAATATCGACCGCTGGGCCTGCCGAATCTCCCCGGTGCCGCCACAGGAGGGACAGGTGACGCTGCCGAGCGAGCCCTTCGATCCCGATCCATCGCAGTTTTCGCACTGTTCGAAGGATTTGTATCGTATGGTCTTCTCCACGCCCTGCGCGACCTCTTCGAGGCTGAGCGTGACACGGACCTGGAGGTCCTCCCCCCGGTTGCTCCTCCTGGTTCTGGTATCGAAACCGGAGAACATGTCGCCGAAGCCGAAGCCCCCGAAATCCCGCATGAACGCGCGGAGGGCATCGGACAGATCGAAATCCCCGAATCCGCCGAACCCCCGGGGCCCGCCCTTCAGCCCGGCATGCCCGTACTGATCGTAACGGGACCGCTTCTCCGGATCCTTCAGGACTTCATACGCCTCGGTGAGCTGTTTGAACTGCTCCTCCGCCTGTTTGTCTCCGGGATTTCTGTCGGGGTGGTACTGCATCGCGAGTTTCCGGTAGGCCTTCTTGACGTCGCTCTCGGTGGCATCACGCCTCACACCGAGGATTTCGTAGTAATCACCCTGTGTCATGTAAACCCCTCACACGATTACTCTTCGAGATTCTCAGAAAGTACCGATGATATGTATTTCGATGTGTAATCGACGATAGCCACGAGCTTGTCATAGGGCATCCTCGTCGGACCGATGAGCCCGATGGTACCCCGCAGTGAACCGACGGTATAGGTGGAGGTGATGATACTGAAATCCTCGAGAGACTCGTCGCCGTGCTCCTTGCCGATCGATATCATCATTCCGTCGGTTTTCGACCGGTGATCGAGGATGTCTGCGAGGAGGTGCTTGCTCTCCGTCAGCTCGATGAGCGACTTCAGCTTGCGCTCGTCCGAGAACTCGGGCTGGCCCGCCAGTCCCGACGCGTGGCCGAGTACGAGCTCTGATTCTTCATCGGTGAAGGTGAAGAGCTCATTCGCCGATTCGATGAAAACGTTTATGAGCTCCGATTTCGACGTTCCGGTCTCCTTCAGGCGCCTGCCCAGCGTCTCCCTGATCTCCTTCAGCCTGAGGCCGGCGAGCTTCTCGTTCAGGAGACTCGCGGTGGCGTTCAGATCCTCGAGTGTTATCTCCTTCTTGATCTCGGCGAAGATCGTCTTGACGATGCCCGACTTCACGGTCAGGATGAGGAGGATCCTGCTCGGGGAGAGGGCGACGAGGTCGATCTTCGTCAGAATCCCTTCTTCCAGAGTCGGCACCAGGCCCACCCCGAGCTCTCTGGTCAGGAGGCTCAGGACCTTGGCGGCCTTGTTGAGGACGTGTTCGGCCATCTGCTGCTCTGGCCGGAGCTCTCCCCTGATCTTTTCCATCTCACCGCGGGTGAGAAACCTGATCCTCAGGAGATGATCGACGTACAACCGATAGGCGATGTCGGTCGGAACACGGCCGGCCGACGTGTGGGGCTGCATGAGCAGATTCTTTTCCTCGAGATCCGCCATGGTGTTCCTGATGGTGGCGGAGCTGAAGCCGGGCATGTATTTTTTCGAGATTTTCCTCGATCCGACCGGCTTCGCGGTGTCGACGTATTCGAGAATGATGGCGACGAGCACGTTCCGCTCCCGGTCGGAGAGCATTTCGATGCTGAGCATGATTCTGACCGCCTGCCTGCTGTATTGGCTATCGCTGAATCATGTTAAATTTAAAACAGGCCGGATGAGTGTCAAGAAACGGCGGCGTTCACGCGGTCTTCGAGAGGACGTAACGCATTCCCGGCACCTGCGTGACACGTCCCGACAGCTCCATCTCGGCCAGCAGCGTGAGGACATCGGCGGGATTCGCTCCTGCGAGCCGGGACAGCTCATCGATGCTCTTCGGGCCTCCGGCGAGAAGGCCGATAAGGACCTGATGCTCCTCTCTCGCGTTCCCGGCCTCATCCGCCCTGCCGCCATATTCGAGACCCCGCAGGACATCGTCCGCGCTTTCGACGATGTGTGCGCCCTGTCGTATGAGGTCGTTGGTGCCCCTGCTCACCGGATTGACGGGAGAGCCCGGGACTGCGAAGACTTCCCTGCCCTCTTCCAGCGCCATGTCGGCGGTGATGAGAGCGCCGCTCCTCCCTGCCGCTTCGACGACGATCACCGCGAGACTCATGCCGCTCATGATCCTGTTGCGCCGGGGAAAGAACTCCGGCCGCGGGCCTGCTCCCGGCAGGAGCTCCGACACGACCGCGCCCTGCCCGAGGATCCGCCTGTACTCGTTCCGGCAGGCGCGCGGATACACGACATCCGCTCCGCAGCCGAGGACGGCGACGGTTTCCCCGCCGGCGTCGAGAGCCCCGCGGTGGGCCGCCTGGTCGATCCCCCGTGCCAGACCGCTCGTCACCAGGAAGCCTTCACGGGAGAGGTCGCCGGCGAGCCGGGCGGCGAACTGTGCTCCCTCCCTCGACGCACGCCGCGAACCGACGATGCAGAGCGAGGGAGCGCTCGCGAGGTCCGTGCCTCCGCGGACGAAGAGAACGCCGGGTGCATCCCGGATCATCCTGAGGAGAGGCGGATATCCGCCGTCCGTGATGGGCAGGAGCCAGACGGAGGCTCTCTCCATTCGTTCGAGCACCCGTTCGACGGCGGGGGCGCCGACCCGCTCGATCGACTCGATGATTTCGCCCTTCAGCGGCAGCCGCTCCAGGACGTCGCGATTCTCGAAATCCCGTGGATCGCCGACGACGGAAATCAGCTCCCTGAGGACACGATGCCTGAGGCCCAGAGCGATGGCGAGCCGCACGAGCGGCCTGTACTCATCATTCATTACCGTTTTCCTCCTCCTCTGTGTCCAGGAGACGAAGCCGCCGCTCGACATCTCCGATCAGCTCTTCCACACCCTCTCCCGTCACGGCCGATATCACGTGAACGGAAAAGACGTCCTCCGGCGACGGTTGTTCCGCCGGTTTCTCCTCTCCGAGAAGATCCGCCTTGGTGAGGACGAGGGACCTCGGCCTCAGGAGGAGATCACGGCTGTAAGAGCCGAGCTCCTCGACGATGGAGCGGTACTCGGACAGCGGGGACCGGGCGGTCGAATCGACGAGAACGAGGATTACTCTCGTGCGTTCGATGTGCTTCAGGAACCTGATTCCCATCCCGCGCCCGCGGTGGGCACCCTCGATGAGTCCCGGGACGTCGGCGACGACCATGTCCCCCCCCTTCCCTCTCACAACGCCCAGATTCGGCACCTTCGTGGTGAACGGATAGTCGGCGATCCGCGGACGGGCCCGCGAGATCCGCGAGAGCAGTGTCGATTTCCCGACGTTCGGCTTGCCGACGAGCCCGATGTCAGCGAGCAGCTTGAGCTGGAGAAGGACGGTCCGCTCTTCCCCCGGCTTCCCACGGGTCGCCTTCCGCGGCGCGCGCCGCTCGGGCGACTTGAAACGGGAGTTGCCGTGGCCGCCGCGTCCTCCCCGTGCAACGACGAGCTTCTGATCGGGTTCGGTGAGGTCGTCGATGACGGTGCCGGCCCCGGCGTCGAGGACCACGGTGCCGGCGGGAACGGGGATGACCCGGTCCTCGCCGTCGGCGCCCGTCCTGTTCTTTCCCATGCCGTGGCCTCCGCGCCCGGCGGTGTAGCGCGTGCGGTAGGTGAAATCGTACAGGGTGGTGAGGTGAAGGTCGACTACGAGGACGATGTCCCCGCCTCTCCC
>CAZMKB010000097.1:0-11439 GCA_964566685.1 uncultured Gemmatimonadota bacterium
CGCTCGCCTTCTTCGGCGAGAAATACGGCGATGTTGTACGGATGATCAGCGTCGGCGGCGTGAGCCGGGAACTCTGCGGCGGAACCCACGTCTCCTCCACCGGCCGGATCGGATCGTTTCACATCGTCTCCGAGGGAAGCGTCGCCCTCGGCGTGAGGAGGATCGAAGCCGTCACCGGCGGGGCCGTCCTGGATCACATCGCCAGGCTCGAAAGCGTCGTCGAACGGCTGGTCGACACACTCAGGGTGGGGGAAGCCGAAGTCCCGGAGAAGGTCGCCTCGCTGGTGGAGGAGAACAGGAATCTCAGAAAGGAGCTGAAACAGGCGGCGAAGGAGGCCGCCGTCAGGAGCAGCTCCGACAATACCGATGAAACGCTCAACGTCGACGGGATCGACGTCCTGGTGAAGAGGGTCGACGTACCCGATATGGAATCGCTTCGCGATGTCGCGGATCACTACCGTTCGAGGATGGCCAGCGGCGTGGTCGTGCTCGCATCCGAAGCGGGGGGGAAAGCCATATTCGTCACCACGGTCAGCGAGGATCTCGTCAGATCACGGGGGCTTTCCGCAGGTGAGATCATCAGAGCGGTCAGCGGGATCGCGGGAGGTGAAGGAGGGGGAAGGCCTGAGATGGCACAGGCCGGGGGCAGGGAAGTGTCGAAGATTCCGGAAGCGCTCGAAGCGGTCCCCGGTATCATCGCGCAGTCTCTCGGAAAGGAGTAGCACTCTCCAACGACCACGAGAAACCGGTAAGGTGGGCCATGCGAAGTGTACTGAGCCTGGAGAGGGAGTGGCTCGAGGGTCTACACAGGGAGTACCTCCCCGAAGCAGACACATTTCCCATGGGGATCAGGGACGCGATCTCCTACTCGTCTCGAAAGCTCGCAAATCCTCTGTTCCCCCTGACCGTCAGGTGGATTCTCGAACCGACGGGTGTTCCGCAGTCTTCGATCGTTCCTGTCGCCTACAGCGTTCATCTGCTCGAGGCCTCTTCCTACATCATCGATCACCTGATCGGGAAGGGAGATGCCTCGAGAGACGGGAAGCTCGAGAAGCTGTTTTCCCGCTACGGCGATGCGCTCTGTATCCTCTGTGTCGATGCCATGGTGACGATGGCGTTCCAGCTCCTGACAGAGCTCCCCCGGGATGAGTTCGTGGAAATCTCGGATCTGCTCGTGGACCGGTTCGGTGCGGATGGTGTCCTCGGCGGCAAGAACGAAACGTCCGGGAACTGGAAAGGGGACATGTTCGTCGTCAGCCTCGAAGTCTCATCCCGCCTGGCGAGGCTGGAGCCCGGTGTGAGGCGGGCGCTCATGAACTATGCGAGGAAATCGGCCCGGCTGTACAGGAAGCTCCAGAGCCTCCTCGGGCAGCCGCCGGGGCGCGAGCTCATGCTCGGTGATGAGGCGACGTACCTCATTTCGAAGGACAGCGATTTCGGACAAGTTTCGAAGATCGTGGAGGAACTTCGTGGAGCGGCGAACACGCTCGGCTCCCGGTATTTCGAGCTCTACGAGCTCTCGGCGGGTTGTGCCGGGGTATTCGACACCCTCGGTCGATCACTTTCTCGCTCTGAGTAGCAGGATGAATCCGCAGCACCCGACGATCGCGTTCGTCAGCCAGGCGGCCGGGATCGGCGGGAGGACGCCGTTCTCTCCCAGAGCCTTCCCGACGTGAACGAATCCCCAGAAGACGATGAAGATGAAGAGCGAGAGGCCGATCGAGACCGCCGCCCCGCCCGACCTCGTGTTGCTGGCAAGCGATGCTCCGAAGAGGACGATGATGATGTTGGCGAAGGGAAACGAGATCTTGAACGCCCGGTGAACGCGCTCCTCGTGTGTCTCCTTCCCGCTTCGTTCCATCCTCTCGATGTATTTGCCCAGATCGACGTATCCCATCTCGTGAGGTTTCTTCTGACGCTCCTCGAAGTCCTGGGGCACCTCGCCGATGTCCTGCGTCTTCATCCGTACGAACCGCAGTGTCGCGTCGTCGAGATTGTCTCCGAAGTAACGGAGGTACCCGTTCATGAACACCCATTCTCCGCCGTCCCAGACCGACGACTCGGCGTCGAGCCGGTACCGGAGGTTCCCCCGGGGACCCCTTCGGTGGATGACCACCCCCTCCATTCGACGGCCGGCGATGTCGTACAGGTCGATCGAATAGATCAGGCCGCGGTCGCCTTTGTACAGGAAGTTCCGCTTGATGCCCTTCTCCTGCTTGACCCGCTTCACGATCTTCGCGTTGTACAGCTCCTCCCGCAGGATGTTCGTGTGGGGAACGACGAACTCGCCGAACAGGAATGCGGTGACGGTGAGTATGACACCGCCCACGAAGAGCGGGGCGAAGATCCGGTAGAGAGATATGCCGCTCGCCTTCATGGCGGTGATCTCGTTGTAGCCCTCCGCCTGGCTGATGGTGAAGATCGTCGCGATCAGCGTGGCCGCCGGAAGGGTGAGCACGGATATGTATGGAATGTTGTAGGCGTAATAGAGAACCACGTCGCCGAATGCGGCCTTGTTGTCGATGTAGGTGTCGATTTTTTCGATGAGGTCGACGATGATCGATATCGACATGGAAGCGAGCGTGGAGAAGACGTGAATCTTCACGAATTCGACGAACAGGTATCTGTCCAGGATCCTGAACATGGTCCTCACTTTCCTGCGGGCTTCCCGTAATCCCCCCGCGGAGGTCGTGCGGCGAGGATCGACTTTCCTTTTGCCGTGAAGACGAGGAGAAAGACGCCCAGCACGAACAGGATGACGTTCGGCGTCCACATCGCCCAGAACGGCGAGATGACCCTCCGGTCCGCGAGGTTCTCACCTCCCGTCAGGCAGATGTAGTAGAAGATGATGATGATCATGCTGTTCAGGATCACGAGTCCGATGCCGCCCTGCTTGAAGCTCATGCGAAGCGGCGCCCCCACGAGGACGAAGGTGAAACAGGCGAACGCGATGGCGTATTTCTTGTGGACCTCCACGAGCAGCTGCGAGACCCGCCGCTCTTTCGAGTGGTAGTCACCCACCATGGTCGAAACCCTGAGCTTGAAATTGAGCGGGTCGAACTCCTGTTCGGGTGGATTCTCCGCGAACAGCATGTCGACGGCGGAGAGAAACGCCTCCTCGATCTCCTCCTTCCGTTTCGCCATGCTCTCCCGGTTCCGGTCGACTTCCTCGAGCAGCATGCCGGTGTCCATTTCGCGGTCGCCGCGGTAACTCGGGCCTTCGCGTCTCGTGAACTTCCCCCCGGGATTCTTGATGAACAGCGTCTGGTCCTCGAACGTCATGCGGCGATAGGACCCCTTGCTCTCCGGGTCCACCGCATGGATCTCACCGTCGTACAGGGTCATGATCAACCGTTCTTCGTCGGCCGAGTACCGCATGTCCCCCTCTTCGGCGATGATCGTCCGCGGCTCGTCGGGATCGGTCCTGTCGTAGATGGTGATTTCGTAGAGCCTCGATCGTTCCATGTCGACCTCCTCGGCGAGAATGCTGTATCCTGCAAACTCGTCGACGAACCTGCCTTCGGGAATCTCGATCGTCGGCTTCTGGAGAGAGATGTCGAGGAGCAGGTTCCGCAGGCGGTGATTGGTGTCGGGCATTACGGTGTTGTTGAACAGGAACATGAGGACCGAGAGGACGACCGATGCGACGAGGGGAGCTCTGATCATGGAGTAGGGGCTGATCCCGCAGGCTTTCATCGCCACCAGCTCGTTGTCGTTCATGAGCCTTCCGAAGGCCGCCATCGTCGCTACCAGGAGCCCCATGGGGATCGTCGAAGCGAGGATGAACGGAATGCTCAGGAAAAACACTTCGGCGATGACGGCGAAGCCGAGACCCTTGCCCACCAGCCGGGAAAAGAGGAGCACGATCTGGTTCATCATGAGGACGAACGTCAGGAAAATGACCGCGAAAATGAACGGCCCGATGAATTCCCGAAGTATGTATGTGCTGAGGATCTTCATCGATGATCGGTCGGAACAGGGATCAGGTGAACCGGGTAGTACAGTCAGAACAGGATCTGGTACCCGTCTTGCTGTTCAATTCAGCGGGCACCTCTCAAATTGACACTTCATACGCGTATGTTTTATATTACATGCTGTTCTAACTTGTTCCCTGATAAACCCGAGCTGTTCATACGACGTCGGGCAGCAGATTCATCAATCAAAATTGTAGGAATAATTCGGGTTAAGGAGGTCCACCGGACGCACATTGTTACGGGGATAATAAACCGATTGCTGAAAAAACTCAAGGTCCAGTGACTTCTCCTTTCGAGGAGTAAGTGTGGAACCACATGTGTGCTTTGTCCCCGAAGAAACGATCCGGTTCTGAACTCATCCTCACGCTGCTGTTTCTCTCTTTCTCCCTCACGGCGGGTTTTTCGCTCCTGTTCGGGCAGCCCTACAACCTGTTCCGGAAGCCCGAACGGCTGAACAGGCTCGGTCACACCCTGATGGAGCCCCGGCTCGAAACGGAGGGGATCCTCCTCTATCCGGAAGAAGATGTTCGTCTCGATCCGATGCTCGTCGTTCAGAGGACCGTGGCCGACACCTCACGGTACGGTGCTCTCGAGCTCGAGGTGTACACGGTTGAGGGGTACCTGGACACTCTGATCACCCGGCAGACCAGGGACATGTGGAAGCAGCTCGTCTCCCGGTCCCTCGGGGAGAAGTGGGAGGAGGCGGCGGACGAGGGGCTCCTGCCGGACCTCGAGCTGCCCATGGATCTGCCCTCACCCATCGCCCGCGTCATCGGGAGGGGCGGAGGGCTCAAGGTCTCGGGCTCGAACAGGATCACCTTCGGCGGAACGACGACCTACTTCGATCCGGAACCGCCGCAGGAGATCACCAGGGTATCGAAATTTCCCAAGCTCGACCTCGAACAGGTCCTCCGGGTCAAGGTCGAGGGAACGATCGGGGAGAAGATCCACGTGTTCATCGACCACGACAGCGAGCGGGAGTTCCAGGAGAAGAACAAGATCCGGGTCATGTACGAGGGATCCGACGACGAGATCCTGCAACGGGTGGAGCTGGGAGACACCGACCTCTCCCTCCCCGGCTCGCGGTTCGTGTCCGGAGGGATGGCTTCCAAGGGCCTCTTCGGCGTGAAGACGGAGGGCACCCTGGGAGACCTGAACTTCACCATGGTGGCCACCAAGCAGGAGGGTCAGACCGAGAAGAAGGCGTTCCAGGGAAACGCCACCCAGGACAGCCTGCTCCTCAGGGACACCCAGTTCCAGAAGAACTACCACTTCTCCGTCGTCGGTCCGCTGCCGGTGATGAGCGCCGAGGTTCCGCTCGACGGTTCCGTCCGGGTGTACGTCGACGACCAGGACGGATCGAACAACCTGACCGGGGACAGGATCGCCGTCCCCGGATCGGCCTATCTCTACGACTACGATCCGAACACGGGCCAGTTCATCAGGAAGACCGAAGACGCACACGAGAACGGTTTCTTCGATCAGCAGCAGGAGAACATCGACTACATCCTCGATTCCTCGAACATGGTCATCAGCTTCACCAGGGCCATCCTGCCCAACGAGGTCGTGGCCGTCGCCTACGTGACGCGTGACGACTCCATCCCGGTGGGAGAAGTGACGGCGGATTCGGTGAGCCTCAGGATGATCAAGGAGCCGGAGGTGTTCGCCGAGTCGGAGACCTGGGAGTACCAGCTGAGAAATTTCTACTACCTGGGATCGACGGACATCATCGAGACCTCGCTGTCGATCGAGATCTACCGGGGCGACGACTTCAATCCCATCTACGACGAAGAGGTGAACGGGGAGTCGAAGACCTACCTCCACATCTTCGGGCTCGATGACAACGAGGACGGCCTCGTCGATCCCTCGAAGATGGACTTCGAGCGGGGGCTCCTCGTCTTCCCCGGCCTGAAGCCGTTCGCCTCGCCGTCCCAGCCTCCCCACAATCCCGACAGCCCCGAGTACGACATCGACAATCCGAACTTCGAGATGTACGTCGACGACGATCCGCAGTCCACCTTCCTGACGCACCAGATCTACACCATCAAGCTCAAGTACCAGAGCCGGACGACGTCGTTCAACCTCGGCGTGCTCAACATGATCGAGGGCTCGGAGCGGGTCACGGTGGGCGGAGTGCCGCTCACGCGGGGCGTGGATTACGATGTCATCTACGACATCGGACAGATCATCTTCCTCAACCAGGACGTCCTCGCCGGCGGCGGCGAGATCAACATCGACTACGAGTATGCACCGCTGTTCGCCCAGACGGAGACGACGCTCCTCGGATTCCGGGGCGACTACACGCCGGGCCGGCACGCTTCTCTCGCCACCACCTGGTTTCTGCAGTCCGACCGGAGCATCGAGCAGCAGCCGAGGCTGGGAGACGAGTCGAGGCGGAACATCATCGGGGAGGTGGACGGTCGCCTGGATTTCGAGCCGTCGTTCCTCACCGACCTCGCCAACGCCGTCCCGCTCGTCGAGACGGACGCAGTGAGCAGCGTCGACGTCAGCGGTGAGGTGGCGGTGAGCATCCCCAACCCCAACACCCAGGGAGAGGTGTTCCTGGATGATTTCGAGGGGTCCGAGATCGTCGACTCCTACAGTGTTCTGCGGCGGCTCTGGGTCAACGGCAGCATTCCATCCCCCTTCACCGAGCTCGACACCGGCCTCGGCGGCAGGATCAAGTGGTTCAACCCGCCGCGGGAGACCGTGGTCGAGCAGGATCTCTCGCCGAACGTGCCCGAGGAGGAGCGAAACCTGTCCCGGACCGTGCTCGCCGTCGAGTTCACCCCCGGGACGGAGGGAGGCCAGCCGGTCGAGTCCTCGTTCAGGAGCATCGTCCAGCCGCTCTCGAGCTCCGGCCTGGACTTCAGCCAGCGGAAGTTCCTCCGGATGTGGGTCCTCGCCGATCACGGCGAGCTGTGGATCGACATCGGGACGGTGAGCGAGGATCAGCTTCGCTACAACGTCGACGGTGAGGTGGTGAGTCCGAACAATACGCTCGACTCGGAGGACGATCCCCTCATTCCTGACGGCAGGCTCGACGCGGACGAGGACAACGGGCTCGACGGTGTTCCCGGCGAGGACGGGCGGAACATCCCGGGGGACGTCGGGAACGACGATTTCTTCTTCTCCGAGACCGCCCCCATCGAAACGCGGTTCGACCGGGTCAACGGAACGGAGGGAAACAACGAGTTCGACACCGAGGACCTGAACGGCAACTTCACGCTCGATACCTCCGAGAAATTCTTCAGGGTGCGGCTGGACCTGTCGGATCAGGACCGCTTCGTCATCTCCCGGAATCCCGAGACGGGATGGCGCCTGCTCGAGATATCCCTTGCCGACACCACCTTATTCGAGCCGTTCTTCAACCCGGACATCCGCCGTGTGAAGCACGCCAGGCTCACCTTCACCGAATTCTCGAAGCCGGACACCACGTGGATCGCCTCGCTGGAGATCTCGGGGAACCGGTGGCTCGAGCGGGGCATCGTGAGCAGCGACCCGGTCTCCAACCCGGTGGAGGAGGACGAGGTGGTCGCGGTGAGCGTCCGGAACACACGGGACAACGAGAACTACACGTCCCCCCCCGGCGTGGTGCCGGTGCGGGTCGAGGGTGTCCCGGTGGCTCTCCAGAAAGTGAAGGAGCAGTCTCTCGCCCTCCTGTACCAGAATCTCGGGGCCGGTCACGACGGCCTCGTGGAGCAGCCGCTTCTCTCTCCCCAGAACTACATTTCGTACCGGGAATTCAGCGTGTGGGTCCACGGCGACGAGGAGACCGCCGAGTTCCTCTACCGCGTGGGAACCGACACGCTCAACTTCTACGAGTTCAGCAGCACGCTCGATCCTGGCTGGCAGGAGTTCCGGGTGCCGTTCAAGAGAATGACCGACGCGAAGCAGGAGATCCTCCTGGAGCTCGGGGAGGACACGCCGGCGGAGGAGATCGACACCGTGCACGCCAACGGGATCAGGGTCAGGGGCCTGCCGTCGCTCACCAACGTCCGGATGCTCATGCTCGGCGTCGGCAATCCCGAAGGAGCCGCGGGCCCCATCGACGGTGAGATCTGGATCGACGAGCTTCGCCTGACGGACGTCAACAGAGACAAGGGCTTTGCGCGCAGGATCTCCGTCGACACGAAGGTCGCCGATTTCATGAACTTCAAGCTCGACCATGAGAACCGCGACAACCAGTTCAGGCAGTTGAATCAACGCATCACCCAGCACGCCTTCAAGTCCAGGAGCGCCACGAGCATCTCCACCACGATGTTCATGGAGAGGTTCACGCCGCGGGCCCAGGGCTTCTCGATTCCCGTCTCCTACTCCCGGCAGAGGAGCCTCGAGCTGCCCCTGTACAAGACGGGTTCCGACGTGCTCCTCGATCCCGGCACCGAGAGGATGAGGGAGCGGACCGAGAGCGTCACCGAGAAGTACGGTGTGAGCATGTCGAAGAAGCGTCCCTCCCAGAACATCATCGCCCGCACGACGATCGACAAGATCACCTACAACGCGAACTTCCAGGAACGAAACTCGGTCAATCCGACCTCGAAGTACTGGGAGCGGACCATCTCGACGGGAGTCGGGTACAGCACGCCGCTCGAGGGCGACTACAGCCTGCCGATCTTCCCGGAGAGCGTGTTCGGCATTTTCGGGAAGATACCCCTGCCTGAATCGATCAGGAACACCGGGCTCATCCGGGGCCTCTCGACGGCCCGTTTCCGGTACGCACCGAACCAGGTGTCCCTGGCCGGGAGGCTCAACAACCACAGCAACAGGCGGGAGACGGCCCAGACCGTGACCCCCTACCGGCGCAACACCAGTACGGGATCGATCGATTTCAGCCAGCGCTGGCTCAGGTCCTTCAACTCGCGCTATCACCTCGAGATCGTATCCGACCGGACCCAGCCGAAGGAAGGATCGTTCCTGGGAATCGGTTTCAACAAGGGGACCGAGATCGACCGCACCCAGACCATCGATCTCAATTACAATCCCGAAATCTTTTCCTGGCTCATCCCCACCTGGAGCTACAACACGTCGTACCGCGAAGACCACCGGCCAGAGGTTGCGAGGAGCCTCGGCGACTCGCTCGACGTGCGGAAGTTCAACAACAACACGAGACGGAATTTTTCGGTGAACCTCGGCCTGCCGACGCTCGCGAATTCACTCTTCCGGCCGGCGGCCCGCGTCCCCGCCGCCGGCGACACGACGGCAGAGGAGGGGCCGGGGATCATGAGCTCCACCATGAAGTTTCTCGTCGGAACCCTCAAGCCCGTCACCTTCAACATATCGCGTGAGAAGTACTCCGATTACCAGTTCGTGGAATTCCGCCCGTCGTTCTCCTACCAGGTCGGTCTGGAGGACCTCGACATCGACCCCTGGGAGCGCAGAATGTCCCGGGCACTCGGCATCGACGGCGGATTCAACCTCCCGCAGGGGATCTCCATCGACGGCGGATACAGCGAGAACGAGACCGACCGGACGCAGAGGAACTCCGCGTCGTTTTCCGAACAGAGAACCTGGCCGAAGATCAACGTGAGCGTCTCATCGATCGGGCTGCCCCAGTCCTGGTCCCGTATCGTCTCGAACGTGAGCGCCCGTTCCGGCTACACCGTGAGGCGGGATCTCTCCGGAACAGAGACGAACGGGATCGAATCGAAGGCCAGGAGCGTCAACTTTTCTCCCCTCGTCTCGGTGACCATGAACATCCTGGGGGGGCTGTCGACCCGGGTCAATCTCGAACGCGGCCGCTCCGAGTCGGAGTCGTTCGTGGGGCTGCGTTCGACCAACATCAGCACCAACTCCTCCCAGCAGGTCTCGGTCGACTACACGTTCCGCTCCGACAGGGGCTTCGGTCTGCCGCTGCCGGGGCTCTCCAGCAAGAAGATCAAGATCAAGAGCAACATGCGGACGAACGTGACATTCAACCGTTCACGGACCAGGCGCGTCAACGTCACGGAGGACGGACAGGAGGTCATTCAATCAGACAACCTGACGACGTCCCTCGCTCCCAGCCTCTCCTACGACATGACGAGGATGACAGCCGGTTTCCGGTTCAACTACGACGTCAACAACGACAAGAAACAGGAAAAGAAGCGTGTGACGATCGGAGCGTCGCTATGGCTCGAATTCATTTTCTGACGGCTTTCCTGACCCTGATGATCCTCGCCGGATGCGCGGAAGGGGAGAAGCCCCCACCCGCTCCCGACGGCGATCGGGCGTTCTCGTACCTCGTCGAGCAGTGTGAGATGGGTCCCCGTTACCCCGGGTCCCCCGGTCACGAACGTGTCATCGACTACCTGGAGGAGTTCCTGCGGGAGAAGGCCGACTCGGTGAGACTCGACGAGTTCACCTACACCGACTCGCTCGGTAATGTCCTCGACCTGACGAACATCACGGCAATGTTCAGGCCCGGGGAGCGTGCGAGAGTCCTCCTCTGCTGTCACTACGACACCCGGCCGGTGTCGGACGAGGCCCTCACCGAAGAGGACCGATCGAAACCGGTTCCCGGAGCGAACGACGGCGCGTCCGGGACGGCCGTCCTCATGGAAGTGGCCAACATTCTCGCGGAGACTCCTCCGCCCTGCGGTGTCGACCTGGTCTTTTTCGATGCTGAGGACGGTCCGGTGGAGATGCTCATCGGCTCCCGGGAATTCGTCCGGAACCATCCCGACTACCGGCCCCTCTTCGGCATCCTGGTGGACATGATAGGGGACGCCGACCTCACGATCATGAAGGAGTACTACTCCACCAGCCGGGCTCCCGAGATCGTGAACCGCGTCTGGAGACATGCGGCGGAACTCGGCTACGGAAACGTTTTCCGCCAGGAGGTGGGGTATGCGATCGTCGATGACCACCTCCCTCTCCTGGGTGCCGGCATCAGGTGCGTGAATCTCATCGATTTTTACTATCCCTACTGGCACACTCCCGAAGACACCCCTGACAAGTGCAGTCCTCGGAGCCTCGAGATCGTGACCGAGGTTCTGCTCTCCCTGATCTACGATCTCGGTTGATGTGCTCTCTCTCCCCCCGGAAGGAGGCAGTGCGCATGATCCGGCTTTCAACCGACGAGAGGCGAATCGTCCTCTTCCTGACCTTCGTGCTCCTCGCGGGAACCATCATCAACCTGGCGAGAATGCTCTTTCCCGTCATCGACGAGTACCTGGGGATTCCGAAGAGGAGCGAGGTCGTCTTCAGAAACATGACACCGGCCGACTCCTCCGAGCTCGCCGCCCTCATCGCCCTGGCGAGGGGGGAAGAGGAGGGCACGCGCGTGACCTTTCCCATCGACCTGAACAGAGCGGGCAGGCGCGAGCTCGTGCTCCTTCCCGGCATCGGTCCGGCGAAGGCCGCGGCGATCCTGGAGCGGCGGATGGAGACGGGCGGATTCGAGGGGGTCGACGAGCTCCTCGAGTTCATGGGAATCGGGCCGGCGACGACCGAGAAGCTCAGGCCCTACGTGGCCGTCGAAACC
>CAZMKB010000098.1:0-11344 GCA_964566685.1 uncultured Gemmatimonadota bacterium
ATGCTTTCAACTACTTAGACCCTCTCACCTGCCCACAAATTCATGAGACCACCCCCCATATTAAGTTGCAGACGAGGAAGATGCTCCTTCTCGAGTAGCGGCTCGTGTCCTTCCGGGGCTGCGGGCCGGCAGGCCGGACCGGGCACGGCCGGAAGGAGGAGCGGTGAAGGCGCCGCCGTGAACCCCGTTCGCAGGTCGCCTCCCGACACGGGACCCGGCGGCAGTGATTGAAAGGGAGAGGCTTACCTGGAGTAGTACGCGATCACCTGCGTGAAGTCGCAGGGGACGGGGATCTCCTCGAGGTGGGGCTCCCTCGTGAGCCGTGCCGAGAAACCCTCCCGGTCGACGTCCAGGTAGGGGCAGTCGGAGGCCCTCTTCTCGAGCGCTTCCCGGAAGACCTGGAGATTCCGGCTCTTCTCCTTCACGGCGAGGAGCTCACCGGTGCTCATCCGGTAGCCGGGAGCGTCCACGATCTTTCCGTCCACTTCGATGTGGCGGTGATTGATGAGCTGGCGCGCCGCGTACGCGGTGCGCGCCAGGCCGCTGCGGACGAGGAGCGCATCGAGGCGGAGCTCCAGGTCGCGGGCCAGGTCCTCGATGGTGTTGCCGCTCTGACGCGAGGCCCTCCCGTAGCAGTTTCGCATCTGGCGCTCGGTGACGTTGTAGTGGTATCGCAGCAGCTGCTTTTCCTTCAGCTGCCTGCCGTAGTCGCTCTCCTTCCTTCTCCGGGGGCGCCTGCCGAACTGTCCCGGCGGGTGCGGTTTCCTCTCCATCACCTTCGAGGCCTTCGGCGTGAGCGGAACGCCGATCCGCCGCGACAGGCGGACTTTCGGTCCCGTGTATTTCATCTTCTCTGTCTCCTTTTCCTTGCTTTCGCGGTGTCCCGTATCGATATTTCCTGTCCGGTTTCATCGGAAGACGGGGGGTTTCTCACCACCGCACTTCCGAAGGGGATTTCCCTCTATTTCGTCACATCGAAGCTCCCTGTCAAACGACCGGGGAGGCGAACAGGAAACACAAACACGAACCGGCATCCGCTGTTCCCAATCGGGTCCGGCTGCTCCCGCTCTCCGGAGGACTTTCCGGAACCCGCCCGCCGCAGAACGAGGCGGCGCCTGCGGGGAAGCGGCGAGTCGCCCCCCTCGCGTCCGGAAGGAGAGGAGAGAGAGCGATGGAGAAGACCAGCAGGAGGAGATCGATTCCAGGGCTCGTACTCATCATTCTCGTCCTCGCCGGGATCGGGTGGATCTATGCCGGCTTCTACTTCCCGGATCCCTATGCCCTCGGCAGGTGGCCGCTCCTCAGCATGCTGATTCTCTGGGGGATGCGTATCCTGATCCCGATCGCCGTCATCGGAATCCTCGTGATCGTCCGGAAGGCCCGGAGCGGCAGGCTCGACGCAGCGGATCTCCTCCTCCTGGCCGGGAGCACCGTGCTGACGCTCCTGGTCTTCTATCCCGTCGGGAACTATTTCCATCACCGGTCCTCCACCATCGAGCATCGGACCGAGACCTACCACCCGTACCTGCAGATCGCTCCGAACGACTCCGTCCGTTATCTCGGGGTCGCCCGGAACAGCTACGCCATCGTGTGTCTCGGCGGGTCGACCACCCAGTTCCGCGACTCAGCCGGCAGGGGCTGGCCGCAGCGTGTGGAGTCTCTGCTCCGGGAGCGCTACCGCGACAGGGACATCGCCGTGTACAACCAGGGGCGTGCCTGGTACACCTCGCTCCACTCTCTCATCAACTACGAGACGAACATCCGCCACCGGCGGCCCGATCTCCTCATCGTCATGCACGCGGTCAACGATCTGCTGCAGAACGCCGATTTCAGCTATTTCAGCACGGGCACCTTCCGCGAGGACTACGGGCACTTCCCGGGTCCGGTGATCAGACTGGTGACGCACGAAGGGCTGGTGAAGCATCTCGCCGGGAAGCTCGGCCACTACTGGTACCACGAGCCCCGGGAGGAGATCGTGCAGGGGACGTTTCCCGGAGAAGCGGCTTTCCGGAGAAACCTCTCGACGCTCATCGACCTCGCGAGGGAAGACGGAACCGGGGTGGTTCTCATGACGCAGCCGACCCTCTACCGGCCGGAGGTGACAGACTCCATGCGGGCGGTGTTCTACATGCTCGACTACGAGGCCGTGGGTCCCGGGAAGCGGTGGAGCTACGAGTCGGCGTTCACGGGTCTCACCAGGTACAACGACATCGTGCGCGACCTCGCCGGGGAGCGCGGCGTCCTCCTCATCGACCTCGAGCGGCTGGTCCCGAAGGAGCTCGAGTACTTCACGGACGAGGTCCACTACGCGGATCCGACCTTCGACCTCATCGCCCGCGAGATCGCGACTGCGCTCGTGGATGAAGGAACCATCGAGAAGAGAGGCAGGTTCGAGTAACGGCAAGGCTGGCAACCTTACAGGCTGTATGCGCTGCCCTGCCACTTGTCGCCTTAAAATGGACGAACCGTCGCTGATCGAATCCCTTCCGCTTCTGCCGGGGGTGGATAGCCCTTTCGTGCCGGGAACGCTCCGCTCTCGCGGGCTGCTTCCGTTGGTCTGTTCAATCCGGCTGGAAGGGCAGGCTGAACTTTCTGCAGTTGAATCCCTTCCAGAACTCGTACGCACCCATGTCGATGACGCATCCGCCGCCGACAGGAACGCCGGAAAGGGGATCTCCCGCATCGACGCACGGCGAATCAGCCTGGAGATGGAGATTACCTGCCGGGTAATCGATGAACCGCGGCGGAAGGTCGATATTTCCCTCCCCCTCCCATCCATCCTGCACGTCGGAGTATGAAACGGTGATCTCGCCCGCAACGACGAGTATCTCGTCCGGAGAGTTGTTCCAGAGTATAGAGTTCACGATAACCGGATTATGATAGAGTCCCTGGGTCAGGAATCCGCCTCCACCCGACGAGGTATTCCCCACGACGGTGCATTTTTCGAGCAGCGGGTCGGATCCCTTGCTGAATATAGCGCCACCGTATTGAACGGATGAGTTTCCCCTGAATACGCAGCCGGTGAAAACAGGCTCTGAGGCTCCGCAGTTGAAACCTCCACCCCGGAATCGGGCGTGGTTGTCGCGGAACACGCACCGGGTAAAGAGGGGAGCGGAATCATGCTGGAAGAGGCCGCCTCCGCTCTGTGCTTCGTTTTCGGCGAAAGTACAATCGGTGTATGTGGTCTGCCTCGTGCCCTGATCAGCGTAAATACCTCCACCCATGATGCTGCTTTCATTCCCGAAGACAGAGCAGTTCTCGAGATCGGCGTTGCACCTTTTGAATATGATTCCTCCTCCGTATGCCCCCGAACTGTTTTCCGCGATGATATTGTCGCTGAGGACATGGTACGAGCCGAACAGGAAATAGATCCCTCCGCCATCGCCGATCGCCGAGTTGGAGGAAATCGTGTTGCCGGTGAGAATGACGGAGGTGTCCGCATCACAGTAGATCCCTCCTCCACCGCTTATTTCCGACATGACGTTGGTCTGCTGATTTCCGGAGACGATGTTATCGACGATCACCGGAATGCTGTACTCTCCGATGTAGATTCCCCCGCCTCTCCAGCTTGCACTGTTGTCACTGACAATGTTTCCCTCGATGGTAATCGCGGACACCTCAGAGGCTATTCCCCCTCCCCGGGAGTTCGAGGTGTTAGCCTCGATCGTGTTGCCCCGCACGAGTATCGACGAGTTTTCACAGTAGACTCCCCCTCCCTTACCCGGAGTTGTATTGCCTGAAATCGTGTTGTCCAGGATGAGGGCCGAAGAGCCCGAGAGAAAAATACCTCCTCCGTTGATTTCGGAAGCGCAGTTCTCGATCACGTTGCCTCTTATTTTCGGTGAGGAACTCTCGCAGAAGATACCACCCCCCCTGTCCCGATGCCCGTTCCTGATCGTAAATCCCTGTACCACGGAATTTGTATCCTCCCCCGAGTGGAAATAGAATCCATTCTCGAAGATGACGAGCGTGTCGGCACAATCGATGATCGTTGCTTCCGGACCATTCTCCGACACGAGGACGACCGCCTTGCCCCCGAAATCGATTTCCCGGTTCCCGTCGCCGGTGTAGGTTCCGTCTGCCACCAGAACCGTGTCTCCGTCGACTGCGGCGTCGATTCCCTCCTGAATGCTGGGAAAATCACCGGGAACGTGTATGGTGGCTGCGGCGCAGATACCCGCGGAGGAGAGGACGGCCGGGATGAGCAGCATGGGGATTACACGCATGGTCCACCTCTCGTGCGAAAAAATCCGAAAGTGCGACGATCTTGACAGGATTTTCATCTATTTCGATTGTATCGGATTCGGGAGGGAAAGTCAAGTTACCGCGTCCCGCTCGAACGCTCGAGCGCTCGTTCCCGTCCTTGACCTCCCGGAGAATCTGTGATAGAATGAGAAAGCACACCCGGACAGTGAAGGAGGGAGCCATGCGACGATCAATACCGTTTCCGGCCGCGATGATTCTGATCACACTCATGAGTGTAACGGCAGCCTCACCTGCTCACCCGGCGGACGGGGACGGACGCATCGGCTCCGCCGCGGCGGAACCGGCGGAGATCCACGCCTGGGTCTACCTCGAGGACAAGGGCGAGGCGCTCGGAAAGGACGTCGACATGCTTCTCGCGGAAGCGGAGAAGGGCCTCCTCCCCCGGGCGCGGGCGAGACGCGCGGGGAACATGGAGGGCTGCCTCGTCGACTACCTGGACATCCCCGTATGCAGCGAGTACGTCGCCGAGATCGAACAACTCGGCGCGACGCTCCGCCGGAAGTCCCGCTGGCTCAATGCCGTGAGCGTGGCGGCCTCGCGATCGGAGCTCGGGCTGATCGAGGATCTCCCCTTCGTCCGGAAGCTGGCTCCGGTACGGAAACTCGGAAGGACGTTTCCGGATCTCATCACGTACCCGGAGAAGGCGAGGCGGCCCGATCCCGGTTTTTCGCTCTTCCCCGCCGACAGCGCCTTCTACGGACCCTCCTGGCCGCCGCTCAGGGAGCTCTCCATCCCGGCGGTCCACGACTCCGGCTACTCCGGCGCCGGGGTGCTCATCGGCATGCTCGACACCGGGTACTACCAGGACCATCCCGCGCTCGAGAACATCCCGGTCGTCGCCGAGTGGGACTTCATCAACGACGACGGTGAGACGCAGAACGAGCCCGGCGACCACCCGTCCCAGCACGAGCACGGCACCATCACCTGGTCGATCCTCGGCGGTTATGCCCCCGGGGAGCTCATCGGCGCGGCCTACGGAGCTTCGTTCGCACTGGCGAAGACGGAGGACATCACCTCGGAGACCCCGGCCGAGGAGGACAACTACGTGGCGGCGCTCGAGTGGATGGACAGCCTGGGCGTCGACCTGGCCAGCGGCTCGCTCTCCTACCGGTGGTTCGACGATCCGGGGAACGACTACGAGTGGGAGGACCTGGACGGCAACACGGCCACGACGACCATCGCCGTCGACCTGGCCGCTTCCCGGGGCATGCTGGTGGTGGTTTCCGCGGGGAACTACGGACCGGATCCCGGAAGCCTCGGCACGCCGGCCGACGCGGACAGCGGCCTCTCGGTCGGGGGCACGGACGAGGAGAACGGTCTCCTCTGGTTCAGCTCCCGGGGGCCGACGTACGACGGGCGGACGAAGCCCGAAGTGCTGGCACGCGGCGTCGACGTCTACCACGCCTTTCCCGACGGCCCTCCGGACTACTCCTACTCCGCCGGGACCAGCGTGGCCGCGCCCCTCGTGGCCGGGTGCGCGGCTCTCATCATGGAGGCACATCCGGACTGGTCGGCGATCGAGGTCCGCTCGGCGCTCATGTGGACCGCCGACCGTGCGCGCAGGCCCGACAGCGACTGGGGCTGGGGGCGGGTCGATGTCCTCGACGCGATCTACCGGGAAGCGCACCCCCACATCAGCGACGTGACGGAGTAGCGGGACGGGGGAAGCCGAGACCTTTCTCTTCCAGGGGAAACTCAGTGTCCCCGGCCGTGACGACAGTGTTTACCGGGCCGAGGCTCATCACTCCCACAGGTAGACGATCATGATCCCCATCACGTCCTCGTAGAGCTCGTCGTTCCGGTACCACGACTCGAAGATGAAAGAGCTCCGTCAGCGGCCCGTGGGGAGCGGGAGATGCGGCGGGATGACCTGACAGGTGCCCTCGTACGGCAGGTAATCGGCGGCGGTCACCGTCACGCTCATCCCTCCGTGGCCCGTCGTCGTGACGTCGAAGACGGCCTCTCCCGAGGTGTCGGTCCGTTCGACTTCGTAGACCTCACCCCTCTTCCAAAGGCAGACCGTGGCATCCTCGACCGGCATTCCCCCGTCCTCGACGAGCACGATCATCGTCTCACTGCCCTTCGATATCCGGGCGGGATGAAAGACGTCGAGCTCTCCGGGGGTGTCGAGCCAGATCGGCATCTCGGGTTCGCCGAGAAGGCTGAAGGTCCACTCGCAGTGACGCTTGTACGAGGCTCCCGGCCAGCCGGTCGGGAACTCGTGCTTCGCCCAGTTCATGATCTCGCCAAGCCTCCTGTTTCCCTGCTGGAAGATTCCCCGCCACCAGTCGCGGTCGAGCTGGCAGGACAGGCCGTCCGGAACTCCGACGTAGTAGATCCCGGTCCTCGTGTTACCGCAGTAGGCCACCCCGGCCTGGCCGGGATTGTAGACGACGAAGTGCTCGGCGATGCAATCTTCCTGGTCCATGGCATTCGGCCAGCAGCCCATGGAGACGACGACCGATGTCCGGTGGTTGTTCTGCATGAACCCCACGTCCCAGTGTGACAGGTGCAGGCCGTGGTTGACCGATCCCACACCCATGACGGTGGCGCCGCAGTGATCGGCGTGATTGACCAGGTTCTGCCCGGCGTCCAGTGCATCGACGGCATCGTCGTAGTGGTTGGAGTCGTCGCTGTCGTACACCCTGGTCACGGAGAACCGGTCGGGAAGGTAGCCGGCGATGTCCTCCTTCAATATCTCGCAGGGCGTCGCGGCGTCGAGATCGAAGCCCATCAGGAGAATGTTCAGCGGATAGGCCGAAACGGGCGGATTCTTCTCATAAGTAAGCACCTTGTCGACGAAGGTTTCGACCTGGGTGACCGACCCGGCCGGCACTCTCCCCACGAACACCTCGTGAGTCCAGTCGTCGTCGAAATCCGAGTAGTACTGGTCGCTCGGAACATCCTCCTCGTGCAGCACCCGGTAGGCGAACGGCACCGACTCGTGCTCTCCGCCGAAGAGAAAGTACATCGTTCCCCAGCTGGAAGCGGCATCGGCGACGAACTGCCTGATCTCGAGCGTGTCGCCAGGACCGTCGTAGTGACGGTAGATCCATCCGGGAGTCACGACCGTGTCGCGGACTCCCTTCCTCGTGTGCCACTCGACGAGCGGGAGGAAGGCTTCGGCGTACTCCGCCGTGGTGACGATGACGTGATCGTACTCGCCGGCCGGCAGACCGGTGACGCCCTCTTCCGCGGGAGGGTCGACGACGACCGCGTCGGGATTCACGACCATCGACCGGAGCAAGGCATCGTACGTGGACCGCTGCCTGTCCGTGAACGAGCGGTAGGATTCGGCGCAGGAGCCCGACCGCGACCCGGCGGGGTCGGCAACCCCGCTCGAAGGATCCGCCGGGCGGCAGGTCACAGCGACTTCGATCATCTCGTGGAGAATCAGCTCCCCGTCCGCGGGTGCGTACTGGACGGGGAACACGGAAATGTGCGCGAGTTTCTGGCCGGCGAGATCGCTCAGCCGCTCGAGCCGGACGAGCGTCCCGGGATAGGGATCCCGCGAACGGGAGACCGGTTCGTCCGGCCCCGGGGGTGGTCCCGGCAAGCGTTCCCGCGCCGTCCGCGGCGGCCGGCCCGGCATGATGTCATACGCCCCGGCGAGACGGACCGTCTCGAGCACCTGCCCGGATACCGAAGCGGCTGCTGTTTCTCCCGGGAGAGCGACGCAGATCTCCTTCATCGGGAGCACCGGTTGACCTTCGACGGACAGAACGGACGCGTCTGCCATCGTGGCCAGGTCATATCCCTCCACCCGGCTGAAGCGCAGATCGTTCTCCGGAAAGGACAGGGTAACGCGCACGGTCGCGGCGTCGGCAGGGCCGGATCCGGCGGCCGGTACCGCGGTTCCGGCACCCGTCACGACGGTGAGAGAGACGATGAGAGCTCTGTTGACAAAGGTCGGAAATCCCGGTGGTTTCATGTATTTCTCCAGTATTTCTCCAGAAGGCAGGGGACCGGCCCCACACAGCCTGCCGGTCCCCGGAAAACAACGCAGCGGATCAATGGATGTAGGCTTCCAGCTTCCTCCTTCTCGATGCGTGACGGAGCCTCTCGAGAGCCCGCTCCTTGATCTGCCTGACCCTCTCCCGGGTGATCCCGAGAATCGCTCCGATTTCCTCCAGCGTCATCGGATCCCTGTCCCCGAGGCCGTAGTACAGGTTGAGGATCTTCGTTTCCCTGTCTTTCAATGTGCCCAGGATGTCCTCGATCACCTCGACCCTGATCCTCTCGAAGGCGAGCTCGTCGGGTCTGTGATCCTCGTCATCCGGCAGGCACTCGATGAACTTCCGGTCGTCATCCCCCATGAACAGCGGATTGTCGAGAGACAGGGGGGTTTTCAGAATCGAGAGAAGCTTGCCGACCTCTTCGTGGTGGATCTCCATTTCCCTCGAGATCTCGATGAGCGACGGCTCCCGGCCGAGCTCCTGCGTCATGGTGCTCGACGTCTTCTTGATCCGATGGAGAGCGTCCGCCCTGTTGATCGGAACACGGAAGATCCGCGACTGCTCCGCGAGCGCCTGCAGGATCGACTGCCGGATCCACCACACGGCATACGAGATGAATCTGATACCCTTCCGCTCATCGTACCGGAGCGCTGCCTTGATGAGACCGACGTTTCCCTCGGCGATCAGGTCGGTCAGGGACAGGCCCCGGTTCTGGTACCGTTTCGCAACGGTGATCACGAAGCGGAGGTTCGAGCGGATGAGCTTTTCGAATGCAGCCTGGTCTTTCCTCTTGATGCGTTTGGCGAGCCTTTTTTCCTCACTGTGATCGATGAGGGGGTAGGATTCGATCTCCTTCAGGTAGATGTCAAGTGCTTCTTCTTTGAACTCGGCACCTTGAACCCTGGCTTTTTTCATGAGTCGATTTGCCCTCCTTTGAAAGAAGGAAGCACCTCACCGGAAAAAAGCTTACGATCGTTTCGTCTTTTTTCTCTTTCGCTTTCGCCTCCCTTCGAGACGGCCGTCGATGAGATCCATCGCCTTCTCGAGATCAACGTTCCGGGCGATGGCGATCTCGGACGCCAGCAGGTTGTAGACCTTGTCGAAGATCCGCCTCTCCGTCATGGAGAGCTTTCCTTCCCTGAAACCGTGATACAGCTCCCTGAGCACCCGCGCGCTGCCTTCGGCGGAGCCTTCTTTGAGCTGCCCTTCGATCCGGAGCACTCTCATCCGGTGTTTCTTGGGAAGGCCTCTTCTCGGTCCTTCCAGGATTTTCAGGACTTTCGCGGCCATGCGTGTCGACATCGGCTTCCGGAGTCCGGAGAGGTCCACGTTGTCGACGGGAATGAAGATCTTGGTCTTCTTGAAGAGCGTGTCGATTTCGAGACACTCGATCTTCTCTCCGTCGATGACCTTCACCTGGTGACTCTTCACATACCCCGCACCGTAATGGGGATGCATCACCTTATCGTTCAAATCGAACGGACATTCCATGCGTGTTCTCCATCTCCCGAAAGCTCAGATGCAGCGAAACCGCGGGCCGAACAACTGTAACGGGTACGGAAAGAAACCGTTGACCATGAAGAAGGATCGTGATGAATTCTGATCGAAGCGGCGTCCCCGCTCTCTCTGAACCGAGGTCACCGGGTTCGAGAGAGCTCCGGCAAACGACCTCATGCTGCGGGGAAAAAATCGGGCCGGACCGGGATCATTCGCACCGGTCACGACGATGTCGTGGGGATGTTCTATGAATTGCTCCGTTTTACAGTTTCCGGCTGCCTTAGTGGCCCTAGATGCCCTGGACCACTGAGAGACTCCTACAGTCCTTATAGTATATTACGAATCCGCCGGAAAGTCAAACAATTCGACCATCTGGTCGAAAAGTGGTGCATTTTGAAACATTTTCCGTGTTATTTTCACGATTTTCGAACGATCGTCATCAACCGACCATAGTATTTTACCCGAAATTCCAGGAATTGTTCCGCCGGAGCCGCCGGCGGCCCCGCTCAGCCCTCGACCGCGCTCGTGAGGATCTCGTAGACGAGCTCGTCGTAGCTCATGCCGATCGCCCGCGCCTCCGCCGGGAGATCCGACAGCTCGGTCATGCCGGGAATGGAGTTCGCCTCGAGCACGAAGACCGTCCCGTCGCGGCCGAGCTGCATGTCGACGCGCGAGAAACCGCGAAGCCCCAGCGCCCGGTGGGACCTGACGGCCAGCTCCTGCGCCTGCCGGGTTGCCAGGTCGCCGATCTGGGCCGGACAGATGAACTCCGTCATGCCGGCGGTGTACTTCGCCTCGTAGTCGTAGAATTCGTTTCTGGGTATGAGGTGGAGCACCGGAAGCGCCCTGGCGGCCTTCCCGGTACCGAGCACCCCCACGGTGATGCAGCTCCCGTCGACGAAGCGTTCGACGAAGAGGCCGTCGAAGCTGCCGTGACCGGCCCGGTAGGCGTCCTCGAACTGCCCGCGGTCGTGGGCGATCGTCACGCCGAGGCTCGATCCCTCGTTCACGGGCTTGAGGACCAGCGGATACTCGAAGCCGGCCTCGGCCTCCTTCCGTGCCCGTTCGACGTCCCAGTCACGCTCGAGGAGGAGGTAGGGCGGCGTGGTGATGTCTTCCGCACAGAAGATCCTCTTCGACATGATCTTGTCCATGGAGAGTGCGCTGGCCAGCACGCGGGAGCCGGTGTAGGGAAGGCCGAGCTGCTCGAGAACCCCCTGGATGGTGCCGTCCTCACCGCCTCTTCCGTGGAGCATCACGAAGGCGATGTCGAACGAGGCTTTCTGGATGGAGCTGACGGCATCCTCGCGCACGTCGAGGGCGACGGCCCGGAAGCCCTGCCGGAGGATCGACTCGTACACCATCTTGCCCGACCTGAGCGAGACCTCGCGCTCTCCCGAGGTTCCCCCCATCAGGACGCCGATCCACTTTCCCTCGAACCAGTCTCCCTCCACCATGGGGCTGTGCCTCACGCGGCTAGACGTAGTAGTTGGGCGACTCCCTCGTGATGTCGACGTCGTGCGGATGGCTCTCCCTGAGGCCGTGTGACGTCTGCCGCACGAAGGTTGCCTTCTCGCGGAGCTCCGCCAGGTCCTTGGCGCCGCAGTAGCCCATGCCGGCCCGCA
>CAZMKB010000099.1:0-3440 GCA_964566685.1 uncultured Gemmatimonadota bacterium
ACGGCCCACCTTGCGAACGAGCTCACCAGGCTCCTGGGCCGGGATGACATCCGGTTCTTCTCTCCGTTCGGCACATTCCGGGAACTTCCCCCGGGCGGGCCATTCAGCAGCGAAAACGGCGTATCGACGCTCAAGAGCGGGCGGTTCTACCGCCACCTGCACCGGGAGCTCATCCTCCCCCGCTGGATACGAAGCTTCGGACCCTCCGTGGTGCACTTCCCTGACGCCAAGGTTCCGCGCTTTCTCCCGGGAGGACGGGCGGCCGTCACCGTGACGGTGAACGACGTCGGCCCCTTCGCCGGCGAATCGCCTCCCGAGGACGCACCACGCCACCGGCGCACGATCGCGAGAGGAGTGGAGGCTTCGGACCTGGTTATCGCCATCTCCGGGTTCACCCGAACCTCGCTCATCGGCTCGCTCGGTGTCGATCCCCGGAAGATCAGAACCGTCCACCTCGGAGTCTCGGACCGGTTCCGGCCGCTCGGACGGGATACGGTCCAGGGCCGGCTCCGGAGCCGGTTCGGAGTCGGCACGGGATTCTTCTTCTCCCTGGGAGAGGTTAACGAGCGGAAGAACGTTCTTTCGCTGATCGAGGCTCATCGCGAGCTCCCCGAAACCCTCAGGAGAAGACATCCGCTCGTCGTCGCGGGGAGGCTCGACAGAGCGGCCGGCGGCACGAGGGGGGCGTACATCCGGAAGGCGCAGGACAGTGCGGACGAACACATCCTCCTGGCCGGTCTGGTGACGGAGGAGGAGAAGCTCCTCCTCTACAACGGCGCGGTCGCTTTCATCTTCCCTTCCCGGTACGAAGGGTTCGGGCTGCCGGTCCTCGAGGCCATGGCCTGCGGGAAAGCCGTGATTGCGGGGAACAACTCCGCCGTCTCCGAGCTCCACGCGGGGAGGGCGTTTCTTCTCGACGACCTGTCAGCCGTAAGCCTCTCCCGGGCGATGACGAGGATCATCGAGGACGAACCGTTCCGGCGGGAGCTGGAAGAGGGCGGCAGGCGTCACGCCGCCTCGTTCACCTGGCTGAGAACCGCCCGGGAGACAATCGAAGCCTGGAGGGAGGCGGTGCGGATGAAGGAGAACGGACGATGAGCCGCATCTCCGTGGCGATCATCACCCACAACTCGGCCGACCTCATCGGCCAGTGCCTGGAGAGCGTGGCCTGGGCGGACGAGGTGATCGTCGTGGACGGAATGAGCACTGACGGGACCGTGGACATCTGCCGCCGGTATCCCAACACACGCGTGATAGAGGCCCCCAACAACCCGAACTTCGACGTGAACAAGAACATCGCCATCGACCACTGCACCGGCGACTGGATCCTGGTCCTCGACTCCGACGAGGTGGTGACGGAGGGGCTCGTACGGGATCTCCGGCGGACGGCGTCGGGGGACGGCGATTCTGCGGGCTACTTCCTGCGCCGGCGGAACTTCTTCCTTGGGCGCTGGCTCAGCCACAGCGGCTGGTACCCCGACCACACCCTCCGCTTCTTCCGGCGGGGCAGAGGCAGGTTCCCCTGTGTTCACCTCCACGAGCGGCTCGAGCTCGATGGCACGGCCGGCTTCCTCGAGGGGGAGATCCTCCACTACACCTACCGCACGTTCAGGGAGTACTTCGACAAGATGGACCGCTACACGACGTTCGAGGCGGAGTACATCCACTCGCTGACCACGGAAGGAAACGGCGCCGGACTCGTCGAGTGCCTCCGCAGCCCGTCCCGGCGGAAGCCCTGCCTCAGGAAGCTGTGGTGGAAATACGTGCCGTTCAAGCCGCTCTTCCGGTTCTGCCTCATCTTCTTCGCGAGGAAGGGATTCCTCGACGGCAGGCACGGCTTCATGCTGGCCGTGCTCTCGGCGGTGTCGGACTACGTCAGCATCGAGAAACACCGCGGGCTCGCGCGCGCGCGGGAAGCGACACCGGACAGAGGGAAGTGAAGCCGATGTTCGACCGGAGAAACATCCTCATCGTGCGTCTCTCGGCCATCGGCGATGTCGTCATGTCCACATCGGCGGTGAGGATCGTGCGTGAGACGATTCCGCATGCCAGGGTCCACTTCCTCGTCGGCACCTGGTCCCTGCCCGTCCTCGAGCTCAACCCGGACATCGACGAAATCCTCGTCGCCCCGGACCAGATATTCTACGGCCGAAAGCTCCTGAAGCTCGCGGGGCTGGCGCACTTCCTCAGGAAGAAGCGCTATGACACGGTGATCTCCCTGCACGGGAACCGGATGCTGAACAGGTACCTCTCTGCCGCCTCGGGGGCCCGGATGTTCTTCTGCCTGGCATACCCGGGACGAGAGATCCGGGCCTCCGGAACAGTCGACGTCGACACCCGCCGTCACAAGGTGGAGATGTACGGAGAGCTCGCGGCGCTTGCCGCGGGAGGAATGGCCCCGGATCACTTTCCCGCTCCCCGGATGTACCTGGGCGAAGAGGATGAGGAGGCGGGAAGAGGCATCCTCGCCGGGCGTCTCGGTGCGGGGAGGGATGAAATCGTCGCCGTCTGCCCCGGCGGGGTGAACAATCCCGGTTCCTCGGAGCCCATCAAGCGCTGGGGCGCGGATCACTACATCAGGCTCGTGCACCTGATCCTGCGGGAGACGGAGATGAGCGTGGTCCTCCTGGGAAGCAGCGACGAACGGTATCTCCTCGATCTGATACGGGGCAGAACCGGGAGAGGCGTGGTGACCGTCACGGATCTCGGCCTGCGCCAGGCGGCGTCCGTCCTGTCTTCCTGCCTGCTCGTGGTCGGCAACGATTCGGGACTCCTCCACGTCGCGGACGCGGTCGGCGTACCGACGGTGACCGTTTTCGGTCCGACCCCCCCGTCTCACACGAGGCCGTACGGCCCGGGCGCCCGCTTCGTCTACCGGAGAGTAGACTGCAGCCCCTGCGACGCAGCGAAGCGGGATCACCGGAACTCTCTCGTCTGCAGCACCCACCTCTGCATGAAGAGCATCGATCCACAGATCGTCATGGACCAGGTCCGGGAGCTCGCGTGCCATGCTCGAGTCACGAAGAGTCGCCATCGCACATGACGTGCTGATCAACAACGGCGGGGCGGAACGGGTGGCGGCGGTGTTCGCGGAGATGTTCCCCGGCGCGCCGATCTACACCGCTGCGTACCACCCGGAGAACACCTACCCGCTGTTCCGGGATCGCGACGTCCGGACGACCGTCCTGGATCTGCTTCCGCACCGGGAGAGGCTGGTGAAGCTGGCGTTTCCCGCCGCCATCCCCTGCGTCGAAGCCTTCGACGTGCGCGGCTGTGACCTGCTGCTCTCGTCGTCGACGTTCCTGGTGAAGGGGATGATCACGCCGCCGGAAACCGTCCACGTCGCCTACCTCCACAATGTCTTCCGTCTCCTCTGGCTGAAGGGAAGCTACCGGGTCAGCGAGAAACGGCGGACACGGGTCCTCGACGGCCTCCTGGCT
>CAZMKB010000099.1:3450-8253 GCA_964566685.1 uncultured Gemmatimonadota bacterium
GAAAGACCCGACTTCCTGATCACGAACTCGGAGGTCTCCAGGCGGCGCCTCCTGAAGTACTACCGGCGGGATGCCCGGGTGATTCACCCGCCCGTCGACCTCGCGCTCTTCGAACCGTCGGGCTTCCAGGACGATTTTTTCCTCCTCGTGTCGCGGCTCGAGCCCTACAAGCGGGTCGACATCGCGGTTCGTGCATTCAACGAGCTCGGGCGGCGGCTCCTGGTCGTGGGTGACGGCTCCCTGAGGAAGGATCTGGAGGCGCTTGCCGGCCGGACCGTCGAATTTCAGGGAGTCGTGACCGACGAGCTCCTCCGCGAGCTCTACTCCCGCGCCCGCGCCCTCGTCTTCCCGGGAGAGGAGGACTTCGGACTCGTGCCGATCGAGGCGCAGGCGTCCGGCAGGCCGGTCATCGCCTACGGGGCGGGCGGGGTGCTCGAGACGGTCACCGGCGACACCGGAATCTTCTTCTCGCCGCAGACGCCGGAGGCGCTCGCTGCTGCCGTACGGGCGTTCGAGAAACGGACCTTCGATCCCGGGACGATACGTGCCCACGCCATGAAGTTCGACAGGACGCACTTCATCGGGAAGGTACGGCGATACCTGGAGGAGTGCTTATCCCGGCCGGTTCTTGAGGACCGCCCGCCTGCCGCCGCCGGCTCTCTCTCCCAGGAGCGCCCGGGCTTCACGGGCCACGGCTTCGACATCGATCCGCTCCAGACACGCTAGGCCTTTCCCGGCACAGACCCGGCACCGGTCGAGGCGGCACCGGGGATCGGGGGTCATGATCCGGTTCCGCTCCCCGGGCCCCACGGGGCCCCAGCGGACCATGTTCACGCCGCCGGAGAAGGAGATGGTCGGGACATCGAGCGCGCAGGCCGCGTGGAGCGGCCCGGAGTTGTTGCCGATGAAGAGGTCCGACACGCCGATGATGGCCAGGAGTTCCATCACACCGGTCTCGCCGCAGGCCGTGACCGCTCCCCCGCCGGCCCGCCGGGCAACGCGCCCACAGAGCTCGACTTCGGCGGGAGCCCCGTGGATGACGACCCGCACTCCCGGTTCCTCCGTGAGCCGGCGGCAGAGGTCGCCGTAGCGCTTCCAGGGCCAGCGCTTCTCCACCCGCTCGAGGTCGTCGCGGGCGCCGGGGTGGACCGATACGAGAAGCTCATCCTCCCGAATCCCGGCCCGTTCGAGGAAGGTGCTGGCGTACGCAGCCTGGGCGCCGTCGAGTGCGATCGACGGCCGGGTGATCCTCTCCCCTGCACCGAACAGCCCCACGAGCCTGTTCCAGTCGTCGACCATGTGCGAGCCATGCGGGTCGGGAGCGACCGGCATGTTGAAGAAGAGCTCCCGTCTCGAGCAGGAGAAACCCGCCGTCCGCGGGGATCCGGCGACAAACGACAGGAAGGCGGAGCTCACGGTGTGATCGCACATGAAGTCGACGACCGCGTCGTAGTGCTGTTTTCGAAGCCGCCGGACGAGGCCGGCCCACCCGGACAGCCGTCCGGACCGGCCCGGGTGCCATTGGTGGATACGGTCCACGGGGAAATAGCAGGCCACGAGCTCACCCGCCGGCCGGCTCCTGACGAGAGCGTCGACAACCGCTTCGGGATGAGCCTCTCTCAGGCTCCTGACCGCAGGCAGTGAGAGGATGATGTCGCCGATCCCCTTCATCGGGAGAACGAGGAGGATGCGCGAGAGAGCCCGGGCCGGGGGCCCGGCGGCGGCCTCCCGGCATGTCGCGGCGAAGAGGAGGGGCTTCAGGATGGGAACCAGCGTGCGACCGAGCTTCATCGGTTCAGCGGCCCTCCTTCCCTGTGAGAACGAGCATGGTGCGGGACAGGGGATAGACCCTCCCGTGGTACCTGAACTCCAGGATGGAGAAGCCGGCCTCCCGGAGAGAGGCTGCGAGCGTCCGCTTCGTGAAGAACCTGACATGCGCGTCGGTCGGGTCGTAGTGCCGGTCGAACGCGAAGAGGGCGATCAGGACGTTCTTCACGACGCCGTGGTAGGGTGCGGTGATGAGGAGCCTTCCTCCCGGCCTGAGAACCCGGAAGAGCTCCATGAACGCGTTCACCGTGTCGTACACGTGCTCGATGACTTCGGAGGTGATGATGAAATCGACCGAGCGATCCTCGAGCGGAAACCGTCCGCCGTCGGTGATCCGGTGGAAATCCGCGCCGGGGACGTTCTCCTTCGCCGCGTCGACGGCAATCTGGGAAACGTCCAGCCCGATGTAGCCGGCAGAAGGGTTGACCATCTTCATCCGCCTGATCACATCACCCGCGCCGCAGCCGAAGTCGAGAATGGTGATCCCCTCCTCGCGGGGAATGTATTTCTCCAGGAAGGGCCACTTGTAATCGAAATCATCGAGCTTCCTGTTCCTCCGGTGGGACCAGTAACGGTCGTAGAAACGATCTGTCACGAAGAAGCCTCCCGGGGTCCGGCGGCCCGCACCTCGTCCGTCACCCGATCCTCGTACTGCCTGAAGTTCTCCCTGAAGTCCCGAGCCAGCTTTCCGGCCTGCCGGTCGTAGCCGTCAGGGTCGCTCCAGGTACCCCGGGGATCGAGCATTTCTTCGGGCACACCGGGACAGGTGACGGGGACATCGAAGCCGAAGGTCGGATCTTCTCTGTATTCCACCTCTTCGAGCGTGCCTTCCATCGCCGCCTCGAGCAGGGCCCGCGTGTGCGCGATCGGCATGCGCTCGCCCGCGCCGTAGGGTCCGCCGGTCCAGCCGGTGTTCACCAGCCAGCAGGTGGTGCGGTGCTTCTCGATCTTCTCGCTCAGAAGCTCGGCGTACTCGAACGGGTGGAGAACGAGGAAGGGGGCTCCGAAGCAGGCGCTGAAGGTCGCCGTGGGTTCCTTCGCCATGCCCTTCTCGGTGCCGGCGAGCTTCGCCGTGTAGCCCGACATGAAATGATACATGACCTGCGCGGGGGACAGCCGCGCGATCGGTGGCATCACGCCGAAGGCATCCGCGGTGAGGAGGATGAGGTTGTCGGGATGCCCGGCTGTTCCCTCTCTGAGAGCATCTTCGATGTGGGAGATGGGATAAGCGGCACGTGTATTTTCCGTCAGGGAGGCGTCGTCGAGATCGATGCGCCTGCTCCACATGTCGAGGCCGACGTTCTCGAGGATGGTGCCGAAGCGCCTGGTGCACTCGTAGATCTCGGGTTCCGCTTCCCGGGAGAGGCGGATCACCTTGGCATAGCACCCCCCTTCGAAGTTGAAGACGCCCCGGTCGCTCCAGCCGTGCTCGTCGTCGCCGATCAGCCTGCGCTCCGGATCCGCCGACAGCGTCGTCTTGCCGGTTCCCGACAGGCCGAAGAAGATCGCGACGTCTCCCCGCCTGCCGACATTGGCCGAGCAGTGCATGGGCAGCACCTCCCGCCCCGGCAGGAGGAAGTTCATGACGCTGAAGATGGATTTCTTGATCTCACCGGCGTAGCTCGTGCCGCCGATGAGCACGAGTTTCTTCGACAGGTTTACGATGATGAACACCTCGGTGCGGGTGTTGTCGATTTCCGGGTTGGCGAGGAAGTTCGGAACGTGGAGCACCGAGAACTCGGGCAGGTGCTCCCTGAGCTCCTCTTTCCCGGCCTGGATGAACATGTTCCGGGCGAACAGGTTGTGCCAGGCGGTCTCGTTGATGACCCGGATCGGCATCCGGTACTCGGAGTCGGCTCCGACGAAGCAGTCCTGGACGTAGAGATCGCGGCCCTGGAGGTACGCCATGAGCCTGTTGTAGAGGAGATCGAACCGCTCCTGGGGATACGGCTTGTTCGCCTGGTTCCACCAGACCTGGCCGGAGGTCGAAGGCTCCTCGACGATGTACTTGTCGCCCGCCGACCGTCCGGTGTGCTGGCCGGTGCGGACGACCACCGGACCGAGATGGGCGATCATCCCCTCGTTCCTCTTGACGATGGCCTCGTAGAGCGCCGGCGTGTTGTGGTTCCAGTGGATATGGTGAACGTTCCGGATTCCGTGGATCTCGAGTCCGTGGCGGCTGATGTATTCATCGGGGCGCACGACGAGCCTCCCTTTCTTTCAGAATAAACCTCTCAGGCGCAGGTATCGGATTCCGCTCCTCACCCGAAGCGCCCGCTCCGTGGTTCCGTGCATGGAAGACGCAGTGAACGGCTGTCAAACTCCCGTCCACCTCATCCTAATTGTTGCTGCCGGGCGGCACGTTTGTCAACAGCGATTTCCGGGAAACGGGCCGGGTTCGACTCTGTTGAATTCCGGAGAGCCGGTGTTTACATTCTCTCAGCAACAGAGCTTTTTATTCCATGCCATCGATGCCGTTACGGGATGGAGAAAGGATAAGAACACCATGAAGAAATTCAGCGGAGTCGACTTCTACGACATCGACTCGGTCCTCAAGGAGGAGGACCGGATGATCCGTGACACGGTGCGGGACTTCGTCGACAGGCGGGTGCTCCCCGACATCGAGTCCAACTACCGGGACGGGATCTTCCCCGCGGAGCTCATCCCCGAGATGGGCGAGCTGGGGCTCCTCGGAGCGAACCTGAGCGGATACGGCTGTCCCTCGAAGTGCAACATCATCTACGGCCTGGTCTGCCAGGAGCTGGAGCGGGGTGACAGCGGCATCAGGAGCTTCGTGTCGGTGCAGAGCTCCCTCGTCATGTATCCCATCCACACCTTTGGCTCCCAGGAGCAGAAGGAGAAGTGGCTGCCGAAGCTGGCGTCGGGGGAGAAGATCGGCTGCTACGGCCTCACTGAGCCGGACTTCGGATCGAATCCGGGAGGGATGAGGACGAAGGCGGTGAAGAAGGGCGACCG
>CAZMKB010000099.1:8263-11243 GCA_964566685.1 uncultured Gemmatimonadota bacterium
CCGGTACATCCTGAACGGCACCAAGATGTGGATCACCAACGGCGGCATCGCCGACGTCGCCGTGGTCTGGGCGAGGACGGAACAGGGCGTGAACGGATTCCTCGTCGAGAAGGGAACGCCGGGATTTTCGACCTCGGACATCGTGAACAAGCTTTCGCTCAGGGCGTCGGTGACGTCGGAGCTCAGGTTCGAGGACTGCGAGGTCCCGGCGGAGAACATGCTGCCCGGGGCGAAGGGACTGAGAGCCGCCCTCGACTGCCTGACGCAGGGCCGCTACGGAATCGCCTGGGGTGCGATGGGCGCCGCGATGGACTGCTACCACACGGCGCTCGACTACACCCTCGAACGGAAGCAGTTCGAGAACAAACCGTTGGCGTCGCACCAGCTCGTTCAGGACAGGCTCGTGTTCATGCTCGCCGAGATCACCAAGGGACAGCTGCTCGCACTCCAGCTCGGCATGCTGAAGAACGAGGGGAGGGCAACGTTCTCCCAGGTGTCCCTCGCCAAGAAGAACAACGTGGCCAGCGCCCTCGCCATTGCGAGAACGGCACGGGACATGCTAGGTGCAAACGGCATAGCCGACGACTATCCGATCATGCGTCACATGTGCAACCTGGAATCGGTCTCGACCTACGAGGGGACCCACGACATTCACACGCTCCTCATCGGCCAGGACATAACCGGCATCCCCGCATTCGTCTGATCCCCGAACCGCCGGAACGGGAGAACCGCACCGATGCAGGCAGAAACCAGGAAGTGGCTTCATGTCGCCCTGTTTTCCCTGATCGTCTTTCTCACGCTGCCCTTCGGGCCGTATATCCGCGACTGGCTCTACGACACCTTCGGGAAGTGGTTCGTCATCTACTTCGTGGCGGCGGTGCTCCTGGCGGGCGTCGTCACGACGATCGTCATCCTGTACGGGCGGCGCCGGCGCCTGTCCCTCGCCCAGATCGTCTGGTTCGTGATCATCGGCTATCTCTACTGGCGGGCCCTGAGAAGGACCTTCGCCATCCCCATCGAGGCTGTCCACTTCGTCGAGTACGGCATTCTCAGCATCCTCGTGTACCGGGCGTTCCGGGAACGGTACCGGGAGTCCTTCGTTTTCCTCTGCTCGTTCCTGGTCACCTACGCCATCGGGATGACCGATGAGCTCATCCAGTGGATGCTGCCCGACCGGGTCGGCGAGTTCTGGGACGTCCTCCTCAACGCCGTCTCCGGCGGGCTGGTGCAGCTTCTCATCTGGAAGGGTATCAGGCCCGAAGGCCTGTCGAAGGGATTCCCGGCACGGAGCTTCCGGACCGCCATGTACCTGGCTGCGTTCGCCGTCCTCTACACCGGGATTTTCATCTCCAACGTGAACGATTTCGGCTACCTGCACCGGGACAGGGAAACGGGCAGGTTCTTCTCCCGCCTGTCCATCGAGGAGCTCCTCGAACGGGACGAGACGAGATGGCAGGAGTACGCACGAAGGCTCGACGATGGGTACGACGAGCGCTACGTCGACTTTCTCGCGAGGACGAAGGCCCCGTTTCTCTACGAGATGCGCGTGCACCTGTTCCGGAGAGATCGGCACTTCATGAAGGAGCTCTACCACTCCTCCTGCTGCGAACAGGCGATCCTCCGGAAATACTTCGGCCGGACGCTCGAGGCCTCGCGCTACCGGTGGGAGGAGGAGAAGGAAGAGACGTGCCGTGAAAAGGTAAGGGGCTGCCGGCGCTACAAGAGCCCGGTGTCGCACGAGCTCGTGGTGCGCTACTCAGAGACCGAGATGTGGGTAACGGCCTCGCTCCTCGCGGGCCTCTTCGTCTACCTCGGGAGAAGAAAATCAGAGTCAGCGTGAGGCTTCGCGGTGGAGTGGGTGGCCGGGCCGGACGAGGATGTCCTCCGGCGGGCAGAGCTGCCCCCATGTGCGCTCCGGATTGTACCCCATCACCCGGTAGAAGTAGAAACCGCGCGGCATGTCGGACAGGTCGAAGAACGTGTCCCCCACCGTGTCGCTCAGGGTTTCGACCAGGGCGAACGACGTCACCGGCTCCACGTCGTCCACGTAGAAGCCGAGCCCCTGGGAGTTGTCGTCGGTCACGTAGCGGAACTTGAAGTAGACCCACTCGCCTTCATAGTCATCCAGCGGGTACGTCTTCTCGAGCCAGAAGTTGGTTGTCCCGGTCATCCTGTCGAGGAGTTCCCACTCGCTGCCGTCGGTGGAGATCTCGACGTAGCCCCAGTCGTACTCGTTCTCCATGCTGTAATACGCCCAGAAGGAGAGCTCGCCGCCGGGCCTGACCGGGACCGGGTGGAGGCTCACCATCGAGACCGAGGCGTTCGGCTGCTGGGTGGTGGAATGGAAAGAGTGGGAGCCCGAGTGATACCTGCTGGTCGTGACGGACCAGCCGTTCATGTCCCAGAGACCGCCCCCCGACTCCGCGTCGTCCGTCACCGTCGAGTAACCGCTCAGCTGATCGATGCGGAACTGCGTCGCACCCGCGGCGGGATTCCGCTCCGTCCACGCCACGGTGTAGCTGCCGTCGTGATCGGTCACCAGCTCTTCCATGACCGGCGGCATCACCATCGGCGTCATGAGTGCCCGGATGCTGTCAGCTGACTGCATGATGTACAGGGCGCCGTCGAAGTTCTCCCGCACTATCTGGTCCAGGTATGTCTCCGGCGGCTGGAACGAGGCACAGGCCTCCACGGTGTAGGCGAGCGTGTTCGTGCCCCTCGCGTACAGGGCGCTGCCGTAGACCCAGTCGGTCATGTCGCCCGTCGTGGGGTAGAGGCCGGAGCTCTGCATCGGCCAGTAAGTGTCTCCGCCGTACTGTGTTTCGATCCTGCTCGCCATCTCCGTCCCGACGGAGCTCAGCACGGACTGGTCGGGAGCGCCCGAATAGGTGTACCCCCAGGGCCACAGGACCAGCTCGCCGGCCGTGTGGTAGCTGACGGCGGTCACGAGATCCCGGTCCCGGACGAAACCGGCCACCGC